>NZ_OZ470138.1:4670000-4984681 GCF_983173855.1 Niallia sp. WK069_GA_01 | reverse complement strand
TCGAAGAGGTTACTTAGCTCGAAATCCTTTAGATAAAACATTTTTAGAACGTATTCGAGTATTACACCAGTTAAGAGAGGATGAGGAAGAAGCTCATAAATACATTGATGAGCGCCTGAATTATATTCGTTCTACAGCAGATAGTTTATCCATTATCGGTATCTCTGGTATCGGTAAAACAACTGCGATTGAACGCTTGTTGCTAATGTATCCACAAGTCATTAAACACGAGTCGTATGTAGGACAGCCTTTTAACCGTACACAAATTGTTTGGCTGAAAATTGATTGCCCTTATGATGGTAGTTTATCGACACTTTGTAAAAGCTTTTTTAAAGCAATTGATAATCTACTTGGTACAAGGTATTTAGAGAAGTACGGCTATTTAAATCGTGTTACATCAACAATGCTTTTGCATATGACTTCATTAGCTAGTATGTATGGTATTGGTGTGTTAGTCATCGATGAGATCCAACACCTTCTACATTCTAAAAATGATCAAGAGGAGATGTTGAATTTCTTCGTTACGTTATCAAATACGGTTGGAATTCCTACAGTATTGATTGGTACTTCAAAGGCACAGCAACTATTTAAAGGAAACTTCCGACAAGCTCGTCGTGCAGCGAGTGATGGAGCAATCATTTGGGATCGTATGACTGAGGACAGTGAGGAATGGGAGTTCTTTTTAGAAACATTATGGGAGTTACAATGTCTTAAAACAAGATCGGATCTTACAGAATTAGTGAAAAAAACCTTCTACGAAGAATGTCAGGGTATAACTTCGGTTGCTGTGAACCTGTTTATTTTAGCTCAAGAACGAGCTTTATTTGATGAATCAAATGAGGAAGAAAGTATTACTCCACGTGTTCTGAAGAAGACAGCACAAGAGGATATGAGAATTATCCAACCAATGCTCCATGCAATTCGTAAAAATGATTTAAAAGCAATGTATAAATACGAGGATATTATGATTAATCTAGACGATCTAATGATTAACCATAAGCAAAATTCAGAGTATGAAGGCAAAATTAAAGAGGCGATGAAAGAACGACAAAATACTTTGGGATATAAGCGACAGGATACGATAGAAAGTTTAACGGTGGAGGTAGCGTCGCTCGGTATTTTTGATAATCTGGAATTGAGTGATATTAAGCGAATTGTAATTAAAATTGTTGAAAATAACCCGGTTGATACAGATTTAAATGTATTAAAAACAGATTCAATTCAACAAGCTATTACATTAAATCAAAATAAGAAAATGAATAAAGAACCTAGGATGAAAAAGGGAGAATTATTGCCATTGATAACATTGAGATCAACTGCAATTAAAAATAAGAAACATACATATGAGTTATTGAAGGAAAATGGATATATCAAGAATCCGTTACAAGCTTTCTATTAAAGTAAAATATAAGTCATGAGGAGTCTAAAAACCTAGTTTAATCGACATGATAGAAATAAGTCGGTTATAACTAGGAGGATTTTGGTGTTACCGTTCTTTATGAATCCATATCCAGATGAATTAATATATTCAGCGATTGCTCGCTATCATTTTTACAGTGGTAATATTGATTTTAGGGACACGCTGAAAGAAATATTCCAAAGCTATTCTGTGATTCCAAGTGTAGAGATAGGAAGTCATTTTTCTATACTAGAAGAACAACTAGGCTCCAACTATTCTGTTGAAGGCTTATTAGCAAAGCATACTATTTATCCATACTATGCTCCGTTTCTTTCTAAGCTACGCCAGAAAGAGCTTCAACAAAAAAATGTGCAAAGAGACGGAAAAGGACTTTATACAAGGCTTGGAATGGTTGCAGGAGGTATTTGTAAAAAGGACGGACTTTATTATTGTCCAGAATGTGCAACTAATGATCTTGCTCAATATGGAGAACCGTATATCCATCGGGAACACCAACTACAAGGGATTATTTATTGTGCTCATCATGAGATAAAATTACGAAAGTACCCTATCGATTTTTCAAAAGCAAGTCGTATTGAGTTTATTCGATTTGATAATAGATTAATGAATTTTTCGGTGTTTCATGAGGTTATACCTACAGATTTTAAAGCCATTCAAATTGCTTTAGCCAAGACAGCTTATAAAATGCTGCAAATTCCAATTAATCAGTTTTCCAGAGAATTAATTAATCTTAAATATCGTTCTCTTTTACGAGAGAGAAATTTAATAACAACTTCTAATCGAATCCGGCAAAATGAGCTATACAAAGCATTTCAATTAAAATTCCCAAAAGGATTCTTAGTTAAGTATGAATCAGAAATCGATGTTGATGTTGAGTATAATTGGCTGAAGGTCATTACACGCAATCTAAAACGTCATGTACATCCTTTTCGTCATTTGCTTATGCTTTATTTCTTAGAACAGGATGTCGATTCCTTTTTGCAAGTTGAAGCTGACAAAGGCCCTTTCGGTAGTGGACCATGGCCATGTTTAAATAAAGCAGCTAATCATTATAAGGAATTTTTAATTCCAGAAGTTAAAATTACAAGAGACTTTAAGTCAAAAGCACCAATTGGTACGTTTAAATGCTCTTGCGGTTTTACTTACTCTAGAAAAGGCCCTGATAGATTACCAGAAGATAAATATCGTATTGGACGTATAAAAGTGCTTGGAGATGTCTGGAAGGTTAAATTATATGAATTGGAATCCAAAGGGACTTACAGTACAAGAACATTAGCTAAAATGCTTGGTGTAGATTCAAAAACGGTTAAAAAATATCTTTCTTCTGAGAAAAAAATAGAAGGAATATCAGGAAACGATAGTTCTTCAAAGTTGCTGATTTATAGAAAACAATTATTAAAAGGGATTCGGCAATACCCAAGTTATTCAAGAACACAAATCCGTAAGTGTTTCCCAAAAGAATATATGTACTTGTATCGTCACGATAAAGAATGGCTACTTGAACAGTTACCAATAATTCAGGTTAAGAAGAATAACCTAGCAATTATCGATTGGGCCACAAGGGATCGACAATACTGCTCTGAAGTAGAGAAGCTTTGCAAGGAGTTAATAGACCTAGATAAACCTGTTCGAATTACAATTTCGAAAATTGGAAAACGACTTGGGATATTATCAAACTTGGAGAAACATCTTGATAAGCTCCCCCAGACTAAAAAACTTCTATCTAAAAATTCTGAGACTACTCAGCAATTCCAAATCAGGCGTTGTTGTAAAATTATTGATCGAATATTACAGAGGCAAGAACCAGTTGTATTATGGAAAGTACAGCGTATTGGGGCTGTTAAGTCACAGCATTTTCACGAAATAAAACCTTATTTAGAAGAATATTTACGTACAAACAGGAAGTGATAAGTTATGAATAAACAACAGGTTAAAATTGCTTGGCCATATGCTAAAGGTGAAAAGGCACAGCTAATATGGATTGGTGAACCATTCCGATATGAAAATAAAATGATGATTAAAGCCTATTTTCGCTCACAAGGACGTACAGAAAGTATATTAATGGATTGGGGTACATTGCCATGCCTAGCAATCCAACATTTTTATGCTGATGGCATTATGACAGCCAGTAAAGCCCCGGAAGGTGTACAAGAGATAGATCTGACTATTTATCCTAATAAAGTTAAATATCATGAACGCCCTTGGTCAATTCAAGGAAATAGCGATCCAGCGACTTCACGTAGTTTTGTGTTTTCTTCTAATGGGAAGAATGTTAGTTTACCAGTTATTGAAGTATTGCGTAGCATATTAGCACCAAATGGTTTTCTTCTATATCGCTTGTTCGAATCAAATTCATTTCCTCAGTTTTTCACAGAAACATACGAAACTAACAAAATTCATCTACGCTTTTCATCGCAATATGAATTGAAATACACAAAGCCAACCTTCATTTATCAATTGGTGTGGTTGCTAACAAACCGTGATATACGACGGATATATGAAAATATAGCATTTACTTGGCTACAGGAAAGGACTTTGAAGTTCGAATGGAGCTTTACACAACCGATTACATTGACAGCTCGGGTAAAGGAGAAGAATAACACGTGTACAGTATTACAAATTATTAATGTGAAAAATAAAGATATTCCATACGAACATATTTCGATTTCACATCCAGAAATACACGATCAAGAGAAATCCAATGAGGCAAAGAAATACACTTATCGTTCTATAAATAAACAGGGTGATGACGAGGGCTTTATATTAGATGAACAATTAGATGGTTCTACAGAAAACTTTGATCTCGTGCAAATGAATCAGTTAAAACATGAATATACATTAGTTCCTAGGATTGAACGTATTAAAGGTAGTTCTTCCAAGCAAAGAAAGATGGAAGATGAAAACACAAAGAAATACTACATTGATCATGATTCTATTCGATCTACCGCGGATAGTGGTGGTCAACAACTTGTACGAGGATTAGAGCATCAGATGCTACATGAAATTCAGGCACAAGGAGAGCTGCAAGATTTTATTAATGTTCTAAAAGTACTTGAACAATATCCCCTAATAGAAACAATACATGTAATTATGGATGTGTTGCCTGATGGTCAAGGTGAACGTAGTTTTACAAAATTGAGTGATCATGTCACAAAGAGACGTTATGTAATTGCTCAAATATATTTGGGGAATGGAAAACAATTCAACATTATAGAAATTGAACGGGAAAGTCGTTCCCTGTCAATGTTAATTATATCATCATCTATAACTCGTGAATGGAGACCTATTTTAAATCGATTGCTCATAAATCTTGTGAATGATAGTGGGACTTGGACGAGTAAGTCTTTGAGAAACATTGAAAGTCAAGGTATTACAGTGGTGAAAGCTAAACACAGTTATAAAGGGGTTCAGCATAGGTCTCAATTATTATTGAGTAAATTAGTGTGAGAAAGTTATATCCCTAATATTTTTCTTATGAATAAAACTTGTTGATAGCATTATCTTATTAAATTTTCTATTTAGGTGTCTTAATTAAACTAAATGTGTGTTCCTTAAATAAGAGAAAAGCATCACTTACTATGCATAGTGGAGTTTAGTTGAAGATGGTACTGAAAGGTAAAACACTCTCTTTCAAGAGTTCTATCTACTGGTATTAGTTTAAATAAATCCTATTTTTCTTATCTAAGTCTACAAAGAAGGGCAACAGTAATATAAATATTCCACAAAACCATTATGCTGTCATAAAGCGAAAGGTTTCCGCTTTAAGATATTGGTTTCCTATTGCAGTAAAGACAATACTTTCCTTCAATTTGGTTCATTAACGCCCAAATATCTTTTGACTGTACCCATTTACTTGCTATTATATATTTTTCAAAAAAAAACTATTATGTAAAAAAATGTAGTATTTGTTCATAAGACGGATTAAAAATTCCATTTTTTTGTTGCTATTTCAACTATTTTGTAACATTATGATAGTTATATGAACTGTTTAGTATTATGGGGGAGATCTAATTGTTTACAGTAGAAACATTGAAAAATATTTTTATTGGTGATTTAGCAGATTTTTTTAAGGAGAAAGAAGTTAAAGGAAGGTCCGTAAGGACACAAGCTGATCCTTTAGGAGATAGATATGAAAAGTTCTTAACAGTTATAACAGAAGAAATAAGTAGTCCTAATGGTGCATTTATAGAACAAGAAATTAGCGATTTTTTATTTGAAAAACTATTTTATGATAATAATAATTATGAATTTATACTTAAATTAAGCAACTGTTTTGCTACAAATATGACTAAACAATCAGACGCACAAAAATACTTACAATCTAATTCATCTTTAAAGTTTAACGAGACTTTAACCACAGTGATAAATTTTTCTAGCAAGTATGAATTATGCACTACAAGATTGGAATGTAAATCTGATAAAGTAATTGCAATTCACTTGTTAGTGAGGTTAGGAACCGTAAAAGAGAATCTGGGGGATATAAACTTCTTCACGGGAATAACTATTGATCTAGAGAATAACTTAGTAGTTATAAGAATGCCATTCCGACAGCTTGAATTATTTGAAAAAGAACCTCTAGTATTACTGAAGGAAATAAAAGATATGTTATCTGGATATGGGGCAGCTGGAAATGACTTTAAACCAATAAAGTTAAAAGTTAGTTCTTTAGATGAAGATACTGCCAGTAGGGTCATATTTAAGTTGTATCAGGAATTAAGTTCAGAAGCAGAGGCATTGTTAAATTCTAGAATATTAGAAGGAACTGAAGAGAAAATTAAAAAATTCTTAAATACAATGGGAATAAGTGTAGTAAAAGATGAGTATTTAGAGCAAATTAAAGCTGTGATTTATCAAGATATAGCTAAGTCTATCAATCCTTCCCTTTTTAAAAAAGGATGGATATTTAGATTTGACTTCCGGGAAGGCGATCATACGAGAGCTACCTCAAAACATGAAGAAAGAGGTCCAATATATAGTTCCAAAACTTACTGGCAGCTAAAAGAATTAATTTATGGCGAAGAAACTATGCATGAAGCTGGTTTTCATTGGAAAATACCAGGAACTACTGAGTTTGTAGATGTGAAAATAATTGCAAGAAATGATACAATAATCGTACATTATTATTATAAAATGCGTAATGCTCGAAAGGAGAAGGATGAGTTTGTTATACGAAAGATTGCGGAGCACATATCGTGAAACAACAATGCATAACTTCTTCCCAGCGTATTTATTAGATAATTTTTACAAATACGTTTCTCAACAAAATCATCGTAATAGGAAATATCTAAGCCCTTACAAGTTTGCAAATGAGAATAGTATACCAGTAAATGACTCAATAAAGTTTTTCTTATTTTTGACAGGAGAAGATAAACCTTTAGATATTGTTTATTTTTTTGAGTGTTCTAGTATGTTATGTGGGCATAGAAACTTCTTCACCAAAGACGAGTTTGTAGATTTAAATAATATCAGCTCTAGTAGCTTTATCTGCGAAGAATGTGAGAAACCTTATGAGTATCATGATATAAAGTCTTTTATAAAAGTTTATTTTATTGTAAATAATAATTATCCTGAACAAAGTTACGATCCAAATTCAACATATAGTACATTGGAGGAGATGATGCCTTATTTAAAGGAAATGTCCCCTTCATCAATGACCGGAAATAATACAAACAAAGATGAAGGGGACGATATTGCTGTAGGTTTAGATGTATTATCTGAATTAAATAAAACTTCTACTGGAACTATTATTTCACAGTCTTTTGAAGAAACGATGTTTTATATTAACGGCTTTATAAAAAAATAATGGTGGAAATAAAAAATGAATTCAGAAGAAGTAAAACTAAAATTACAAGAGCTTTATAAAATTATCCAAATTGATATGATTGCCTCTTCAAGTACAGGTAATAATCTCAGAAATAAGGCAAGATATACAAAAATAACAACAATAGCTCTGTCAGCACTCATAACTATCGTACTTGGATTAACGTTTCTAAATGAATTAGGTAAATGGATTGCCATTATTTTTAGTGGAATATTAACGGCAGTAAATAGCTGGGATGCATATACTGGTTACGATAAGAGAGTACAACAGGAAATATTTTCAACAAATTCATTGAAAAATTTATATAAGGATATACATTTATATTTAACTGGGAATGACTCACCCGCAGAAAGTTATTATATTGAGTTTAAAAGACGATATGACGAGATACAAGAACAATACATAACAGAAAGAAAGAATTCAACCGACGAATCAAAAAACACAGATGACTCAGCTAACGGAAATTAAGAATTTTTGATAGTTTGTTAGATTATTAGATTATAATACTGGTAAAATACCTTTACCTCTACTTAGCATTTGATTATTATAAAAATACAAGTAAAAATAAAAATGGGGAGTCTCCAAGAATTCTATAGAATTGTACTTTGTACAACCTGTAGTCTTTTCGAGGGCTTTTTTTATTAAATAAGGAGGGGGTTTCATGAACAGTTTAGCTGCAAAGAATAAGGTAGGACTTAGGAGGATTCCCTTTTATTTAAGGATTATATACTTATATGTATGTATTTAGTTATTCCTGAGTCTGTCTAAGCAGCATGGAAAAAAGCAGGTATTACAAGCCAATGATTTTTTTGGTAATCATTTTATAAGGGGTTAGACGTTTTCTTTATTATCATATTTAAGGTTAAAAAGGATTAACGCTTGTGTTGGTTTTTTTATAAGGTAATTGCTTATGTAACTATAGGGGCAGTTTAGATCAATAAGGAAATGCAAAATTTGAATCAAAAATAAATAATAAATAAAGAGGTTATTGACAAGAAAAATTATAAGTATTATTATTATCTCATATTCGAGATAATGCAAATCGAGATAATATAATTTGAGATTTTTGAGGAGGTGAACTTAATGGAGGGGAAATGCAATAATTTGCCTTTTCTGATATTAATGCAAACATCTAAAGCCATTCACGATCGAATAAAGGAAGAAATGACAAAAAACAAGCTTGGTATCACGGAATTTTCTGTTTTAGAGGTACTTTATCAAAAAGGGAAACAAACAATTCAACAAATTGGAAATTGCATATTGGTCTCAAGTGGTTCGATGACCTATGTTATAGATAAGCTAGAACAAAGAGGTTTATTATGCAGAAATGCCTGTCCAGATGACCGCCGGGTGGTACATGTGACATTAACGGATGATGGAAATGAATTGATGAATGATATCATGCCGAAATATCATGAGTTTGTTAATCAAATGTTTGAAACATTAGATTCTGATGAGGCAGAGACACTGGTGCAGCTTTTGAAAAAAGTAAGGAATAAAGTTTAAACTTTGAATTTTTTTTAATAAAATATCTCGAAATCGAGATAAACAACATTTAGGAGGATTTTAAGATGATAAATATTGGTTTATTAATCATTCGTTTGGTAGTTGGTTTGCTTTTCGTGGGTCACGGATCTCAAAAATTATTTGGTTGGTTCGGTGGTTATGGATTGAAAGGAACCGGTGGATGGTTTGAATCTATTGGCATGAAACCAGGGGTAACCATGGCTCTTTTCGCAGGATTAGCAGAACTTATTGGAGGACTATTATTTGCTTTAGGACTCTTGACACCACTAGCAGGAATCTTAATTGCTGGAACAATGTTAATGGCGATCATTAAGGTTCATGCGCCGAATGGATTATGGTCAACAGCTAACGGATATGAATACAACTTAACTTTGCTTGCAGTAGCTATTGGTATAGCTATGATCGGTCCTGGTAAATATGCTTTAGATGCATTTTTATTCTAAAATATCTCGAATCTAGGGATATCAAATAAATAATTAAATTTTGGAGGAACAGAAAATGTTGTTAAAGAACGAAATCGGAGCACTCATTTTACGAATAACATTAGGGGCATTATTTCTAATTCACGGAATTGTAAAGTTTCAAGGTGGAATTGAAAATATTGTCGGTTGGTTTGAAAGTATTGGATTACCAGGATTTATGGCATATGGAGTTGCATTGATTGAAATCATTGGCGGTGTAGCATTAATCATTGGATTGGCAACTAGACCCGTATCTGCTTTGTTTGCATTACTAATGATTGGTGCAACACTAAAAGTTAAACTTTCTGTTGGTTTATTGGGAAATGGTCAAATGGCTGGATATGAGTTAGATTTGGCATTCTTAGCAATAACAGTTTATCTTGCAATCAATGGAAGTAAGTTATTTTCAGTTAGGCAATTGATTTTACAAATAGATTCTAAAGAGTTAAAAAGGGCTGCTTAACACGTTAGATTAACCTGATGGAGATAATGATGAACGATATCATGCTGAAAAATCATGAGTTTGTTGGATTGATTCATTAAAATATAATGAGGCAGAGACATTGGTACAGCTTTTAAAAAAAGAAAAAAATAAAGTTTAAATGTACATTTTTTTTAAAAAATATCTCGAAATCGAGATAAAAATTTCTAGGAGGATTTTAAGATGATAAATATTGGTTTATTAATTATTCGGTTGGTAGTTGGTTTACTTTTTGTAGGTCACGGTGCACAAAAATTATTTGGTTGGTTCGGAGGTTATGGTTTAAAAGGTACAGGAGGCTGGTTTGAATCCATTGGGATGAAACCAGGAGTAACGATGGCTCTTTTCGCAGGGTTAGCAGAACTTATAGGGGGACTTTTGTTTGCTTTAGGACTCTTAACACCACTAGCAGGAATTTTGATTGCAGGGACTATGTTAATGGCGATCATTAAGGTTCATGCACAGAATGGATTATGGTCAACAGCTAATGGATATGAATACAACTTAACTTTGCTTTCAGTAGCTATTGGTATTGCTTTAATTGGTCCTGGTCAATATGCTTTAGATGCATTTTTATTCTAATAAATATGGTCTTTTACGAGAGCTTTTAACCGTTAAGACCCTAAAATAAATCTTGGAGGGATATATAATGAACTATCTAAAAGGAATACACCATGTAACAGCTATTACAAGTAGTGCAGAAAAGAACTATGAATTTTTTACCTATGTTTTAGGTATGCGTTTAGTAAAAAAAACGGTAAATCAAGATGATATTCAAACCTATCATTTATTCTTTGCAGATGATAAGGGCAGCGCAGGCACAGATATGACCTTTTTCGACTTCCCCGGCATTCCGAAAGGCGTACATGGTACTAACGAGATTTCAAAGACTTCTTTCCGTGTACCCAGTGATCAAGCATTAAACTATTGGGTAAAACGTTTTGATCGTTTAGAAGTCAAACATACCGGAATTAAAGAGCAATTTGGCAAGAAAAGCCTCTCTTTCAATGATTTTGACGATCAGCAATATCAATTGATTTCAGATGAATTCAATAAAGGGGTGGAATCTGGCGCACCATGGCAAAAAGGTCCAATTCCGCTGGAATATGCAATTACTGGTTTAGGACCTATTTTTATCCGTATTGCGAACTTTGGTTACTTTAAAGAAATGATGGAAAAAGTCCTATTATTTAAAGAGACAGATAAAGAAGGTGCATTCCATTTATTTGAAGTGGGGGAAGGCGGGAATGGTGCCTCAGTCATTGTAGAATATAATGCCGTTCTTCCTGAATCTCAACAAGGTTTTGGGACTGTTCACCATGCAGCATTCCGTGTAGAGGATCGCTCTGTTTTAGAAGAATGGATTGAACGGATGAGTAGTTTTGGATTCCATACATCCGGTTATGTAAATCGTCACTTTTTTGAGTCATTATACGCAAGAGTGGCACCGCAAATTTTATTTGAGTTCGCTACAGATGGTCCTGGTTTTATGGGAGACGAACCATATGAAACACTGGGGGAAAAATTATCTTTACCTCCATTCTTAGAGCCTAAACGTGCAGAAATAGAAAAATTAGTTCGCCCAATTGATACAGTGAGAAGTACAAAAGAATTCATCAAAGAATAACAGGGGAAAAATTAAACGTAACAGATATTTACGAACTTTTTGGTAACATTCTTTATCAAATAGAACCAATACGAGTTATCTATTCTGTGGTTTACAGATAACAATGAATAATTCGATATGAAGATTTTCAAAATAAGATTGTTTCAAACATATCTAGGAGGAAATTTAATGAAAATTACTGCAGCCGTAACTCACGAGAAAGATACAGAATTTCAAATTGAAAATGTTGAGCTAGACGATCAGCCTAAAGTTGGTGAGGTACTCGTTCAGCTAGTAGCAACTGGAATTTGCCATACAGATATTTCTGCGTCTAAACAAAATTTAGGAAACCCTCTTCCAGCGGTATTGGGTCATGAAGGTGCTGGAATCATCAAACAAGTAGGTGAAGGCGTAAAAAATGTTCAGGTAGGCGATCATGTGGTCATGTCTTATTCTTCCTGCGGTCGCTGTGAAAATTGTCTTACCGGACATTTATATGCATGTGAAAGAATGGCTGAATTGAATTTCGAGGGTGCAATGGAGGATGGAACATATCGTCTTCATCAAAACGGACAGCATCTTGCCCATTTCTTTGGTCAATCATCCTTTGGTACTTATGCTATTGTGAACGAACGAAATCTGGTGAAGGTTGACAAAGATGTAGATTTACGTTTGCTTGCCCCTCTTGGATGCGGCATTCAGACTGGTGCAGGAGCGGTACTTAATACCTTTCAGGTACCTGCAGGTTCAAGTATCGTTATTTTTGGAAGTGGAACAGTTGGTATGAGCGCGTTGATGGCAGCGAAGGTTGCGGGTTGCACCACACGAATCATTGTTGATATACACAATAATCGCCTAGAATTGGGTAAAGAATTAGGTGCCACCCATGTGATCAATTCCAAGGAAGTAAACGCCATTGAAGAAATAAAAAACATTACAAAAACAGGTGTTGATTTTGCCATCGAAACAACTGGCGTACCAGCGGTTCTCCGTCAGGCTGTTGAATCCGTTACCTTTATGGGAAAAGTGGGAATTATCGGAGCACCTAAGGCTAATACCGATGTGCACCTTGATGTTAACGACATGATTATGTCCGCCAAATCGGTTTCTGGCATCTTGCAAGGAAGCAGTATACCACAAGTGTTCATTCCTAAATTAATCGAACTGTATAAACAAGGGCAATTTCCTTTTGATAAACTTTTCAATTTTTACTCATTTAATGAGATTAATCAAGCGGTATCCGATTCAGGTAGCGGAAAAACACTTAAGCCGATTTTGACATTTTAAGAACTATTTTGCATAAAACTTTGAAAACTAGATATTTTAATTCAATATATAGGGAGAAAATTAACAATGACAAATACACAACAAACAATGACAGATGAACAACGAAAGTCAATTGCGCTTGAATACTTTAAACTAATGGATCAGGGCAATCCTGCCTTTATTGAATTATTTGCCGAGGATGCCCAGTTTTATTTCCCGAAGATGGGAATGGCAACTGGAATGGAGGAAATTAAAAAACTTCTTTTTGAGAGTGGTAGTGGTCCAAAACTTAAATCCATCACCCACGACTATGCTTATTTTAACTATATATTTCAAGGAGACACGGTTGTCGTAGAGGGTACAAGTTCAGGTGTTACTGCCAATGGAAAAGAGTGGCGCGCCGGAGTCACCCATGCAGGACGCTTTTGTAATGTATTTGAAATAAGGGATTTCAAGATAAATCGACTTTTCATTTATCTAGACCCAGACTATGAAAATTAATACTTAAATCCATGTGATAAATAAAAAATTTAAAATAAGGAAATAATAGAGAAGGTGTAAATATGGGTTTTTTATCCAGGTTATTTGGAACTTCATCAGAAAAGGAGATTGAAACAATGTCAAATGTAAAATTAGCAGTCATCTATTACAGCATGGGTGGAACTAACTATCAATTATCAAAATGGGCAGAAGAAGGTGCAAAAGAAGCAGGTGCGGAAGTAAAAGTTTTAAAAGTACCTGAATTAGCTCCACAATCAGCAATTGAAGGAAATCCAGTCTGGAAATCTCATGTTGAAGCAACAAAAGATGTTCCAGAGGTAAAATTAGATGATCTTGAATGGGCAGATGCGATTATTTTCAGCGTTCCAACCCGATTTGGTAATATGCCAGCACAAATGAAGCAATTTTTAGATACTACAGGTGGTCTTTGGTTTAACGGAAAACTTGCTAATAAGGTAGTAAGTGCGATGACTTCAGCTCAAAACCCTCACGGTGGTCAAGAACAAACAATTTTATCACTATATACATCAATGTATCACTGGGGTGCAATTGTTGCTGCTCCTGGTTATACTGATCCGGTTACATTTGGAGCGGGTGGAAATCCATATGGAACAAGTGTTACTGTAGGTCAGGATGGAAAAATGATTGAAGACGTTCAAGCAGCTGTAAAACATCAAGCCAAACGGACTGTTACAGTTGCGGAGTGGGTAAAAAAAGCGAATCAATAATAAATAAATGAGTCAATAGGACATTTTTCTATTGACTCATTTATTCACTTGAAAATACATAGACATCTATGTATAATAGAAAACATGATAAAATATGACGCAGCATCAAAAGTTGGTAAGATTAGAGACGCAGTAAACAATTTGATTTTGTCGGAGCTTAACAAACACGGAGTAGATGGTATCGCCCCATCTCATGGGGATATTTTAGTGCGCCTTTACGGAAAAAATGGCTTATCCGTGAAGGAACTGGCTGAAAAAATTCATCGCACTCAACCGACAGTAACAGTTTTAATTGATAAGTTACAGAAACTAGGGTTTGTAGAGAGAAATAAGAGTAAGGAGGACAGTAGAATTACTTTAATCAATCTTACGGAAAAGGGAACCCAGTTGGAACCGATATTTCGTGAAATCTCGGAAAAACTAAACACTGTTATTTACGGGGGGTTAACGCACACCGAAAAAGAACAGTTGGAACATTTGTTAGAAAAAATCTTAGAAAGATTTTAATTTATTTTGATAAATAGATAGATGTCTATATAATTGAGATTTATCGATTAGAAAGTGGGAAAAGAAAAATGAAAGGAGAGGTAAAATGATTCGATTTGAACAAGTATCGAAACAATTCCCTAGTGGAACCTTTGCCGTAAAGTCATTAGATTTTGAAATAAAGAAAGGCGAATTTTTAGTATTAATCGGACCTAGTGGGTCTGGTAAGACAACCACATTAAAAATGATTAATCGCCTCATCGAATTATCAAAAGGTTGGGTTTGGATTAATGGGAAGAAAATAAGCGACTATGATATCAATGAACTTCGTTGGAATATTGGGTATGTTCTTCAGCAAATTGCGCTTTTCCCACATATGACAATTGCTGAAAACATTGCAGTTGTACCAGAATTAAAAAGTTGGAGCAAAGAAAAGGTTGCAGCTCGTGTGGATGAATTGCTTAAAATGGTAGGTCTTGATCCAAAAGAATATCGAAATCGAAAACCTAGTGAACTTTCGGGCGGACAACAGCAACGAGTAGGTGTAATAAGAGCTTTAGCTGCGGACCCTGAAATCATCTTGATGGACGAACCCTTTAGCGCGCTTGATCCATTTAGCCGGGAAAAATTGCAAGACGATATGCTTAAAATTCAACGGAAACTGAAAAAAACCATAGTTTTTGTTACTCATGATATGCAAGAAGCTCTGAAGCTCGGAGATCGTATTTGTCTGATGAAAGATGGAGAGATTGTTCAAGTTGGGAGCCCGCACGAACTCTTAACCTATCCTGCCAATGATTTTGTACGTGAATTTGTTGGCAACCGGAAATTATCTATTCATTTGGAGGAACTTATCACACCCATTACAGATGAACATGTATTATTGTCCGACACAAAAACCATTTCCTTTTCAACTCCAGTAGATGAGGTATTAGAACAACTAGCATTGTTCGAACACATTACTGTTGAAGAAAATGGAGAAGCAATCGGGAATATCAGCCGACAAAATGCAATGAAGGTGATGTCACGATATTTGAGAGAGGGGGGGCAAATTCATGAATAATTTGATAAGTGTTATGACAGATCGGAAATCTCAGCTTTTGAACGCTCTTTTGCAACATATCGAAATATCGTTAATCGCGCTTTTTTTCTCATTGATTATTGCGATACCACTAGGTATTTATTTGACACGAAAACAAAGAATTGCGGAATATATCATCGGCATTACAGGAGTGCTACAAACCATTCCTTCTTTAGCTTTATTAGGTCTTTTGATTCCGCTTTTCGGAATAGGAACCGTCCCTGCTGTGATTGCGTTAATCGCTTATGCATTGCTTCCCCTGTTACGCAATACCTATACCGGAATTAAAGAGGTAGAGCCCTCCTTACTAGAAGCAGCAAGCGCCATGGGAATGAACAGAAGAAAAAGACTATTAAAAGTTGAGCTTCCTTTAGCCATGCCTGTCATCATGGCAGGTATCCGAACAGCTACAATTTTTATTATTGGAACTGCCACAATTGCTTCACTAATCGGAGCAGGTGGATTAGGGGACATTATTTTACTTGGAATATCCCGAAATGATTATTCACTTATTGTTCTAGGAGCTGTGCCAACCGCACTTTTAGCAATTATTTTTGATCTACTACTCCGAAGACTAGAAACGATTTCCTTTAGAAAAATAATGGTCACCTCTGGTGCTTTTGCGCTTGTTATCGTTCTAATCGTGGGCTCTATGGTTAGTCCGGCACTTTTTCCAAAAGAGAAAAAGACGATTACAATCGCTGGCAAGTTCGGTCCGGAGCCGGAAATTTTGGACAATATGTATAAATTACTGATCGAAGAAAATACAGATTTGAAAGTGAAGTTGAGAACAGGGTTAGGTGATACGACTTTTGTTTTTAATGCCTTAAAGTCAAAGGATGTTGATATTTATCCTGAATTTTCTGGAACAGCGATTGTCAATTTCCTTAAAGAGAACCCTGTAAGTACAAATAGTAGAGAAGTGTATGCACAAGCAAAAGAAGGCATGGCAAAAAAATATAACATGGTATTGCTATCTCCAATGAAATTTAACGACACCTATGCTATAGCAGTCCCAGAAGATTTTGCAAAAAAATATAACCTGAAAAAGATTTCCGACCTCGTAAAAGTAGAGCAGTATGTAACAGCTGGTTTTGATCCTGAGTTTGCCGATATACAAGATGGATATCCAGGCTTGGCAAAGACATATGGATTGAATTTTAAAATTGTTACAATGGACCCGTCTGTAAGGTATCATGCCATTCAAACAGGTAAAGTAAATCTGATGAATGCCTATTCAACGGATGGTGAACTGCAAAAATATCACTTGGTTGTTCTTGAAGATGATAAACATTTCTTCCCGCCATATCAAGGATCTCCTTTATTACGGCAAGAAACCATCGATAAATACCCAGAGATTGTACCAGCATTGAACAAACTTGCCGGAAAGATTACCGACAGCCAGATGCAAAAAATGAACTATGAAGTTGGTGTAAAAGGAAAGAAAGCTGAAGATGTAGCAAAAAACTTCTTAATAAAGGAAGGTCTTATTAATAAGTAACGATAAGGAGGACTTTAAATGAAAGCAGTTGTCTTGGAAAAACCCTGTACGGCAAGTGAATTGGCTGTACAGGAAGTTCCCATTCCCAAGGTGAAGACGGGGTGGGTGTTGATAAAAATTAAGGCGTTTGGTATCAATCGGTCGGAAATTTTTACACGGCAGGGAGATTCACCATCAGTAAAACTCCCCCGAATAATTGGGATTGAATGCGCAGGAGAAATTGAAGATCCATCAGATAGTTCTTTTCAAAAAGGTCAACGGGTTGTATCCCTAATGGGTGGGCTTGGGCGAGAATTTGATGGGAGTTATGCGGAATACGCCCTTATTCCTTCCTCTCAGGTTTATCCGATTAACAACGATATGGACTGGGTAGAACTTGCTGCTATTCCTGAAATGTATTACACAGCATATGCTTCCCTTTTTGATACATTACGGCTGAAGAAAGGAGAAACCCTTCTGATCCGTGGAGGAAGCAGCTCTGTTGGTCTAGCTGCGCTGCAACTTGCTAAAAGTGTCGGTGCCACTGTGGTTTCGACTACCCGGAATAAAAACAAGTTGGAGTTTTTAAAGCAATATGGTGCTGATTTTGTTTTGCTAGATGATGAAAGTTTATCAGAAAAACTTTTCTCACTTTTTCCAAACGGCGTGAACAAAGTTTTAGAACTAGTAGGTACGGTCACGTTAAAAAGTTCGCTGAAATTACTTTCAGAACATGGAATCTTATGTATGACTGGTATATTAGGCGGTGAATGGGTGCTGGATAATTTTGAGCCTATGATGGATATTCCTTCTGGTACCTATTTTACTCAGTTTGATAGCGGAGTAAATTTTAAAGAACAATTATTGGGTGAACTTTTTAACCATATCGAACTGCATAAAATTAATGTTCCAATTGCAAAAGTATTCCCTCTTGATGAAATCGATAAGGCGCATCTCATGATGGAATGCAATGTGGCAAATGGGAAAATTGTCGTTGTAAATTCTTAGTAGATGATAAATTTACCCAAATACACAAATGTTATTTTAGTTATACTAATAAATTTTTTTGATATACGACATACAAAAATATGGAATGATAAGGGAGTAGATACAAAATGAAATTTGACGCTAATAAAACAGCTTTACTAATTGTTGATCTACAAAATGATAATTTAATGAAAGGCGGAAAATTCGAAGATTCGGGTGCTGTAGAACATGCTAAGAAACAAAATGTTGTTGAAAATATTAAAGCTATTGCAGATAAAGCAAGAGAGGTAGGAATCCCTGTTTTCCAGAACCTGTTTGTCGTTGAAAAGGGAGCAAAAGGTATAGGTAATAGAGCTCCAATATTTAGAGCCATAGCGGAAACAGGAAGTATCGTTAGAGGAACTTGGGGAGCTGCATCAGTTGAAGGAGTAAAGCCTAAAGAAGGAGATTTCGTAATTGAAAAGTCTACGATGAGTGCCTTTAATGGTACTCAATTAGATACCTTATTAAGAGGATTAGGCATTGAAACAATTATCGTTACAGGAGTATGGACGAACATGGCTGTCGAGCATACCTGTAGGGATGGCGCAGATCATGGATATAATGTGGTCATTGCAACGGATGGAACATCAACTATTAGTGAAGAATGGCAAGAAGCAGCATTAAACTATGCTATGAACAATATAGCGACAAAAATGACAACAGCAGAGATAGTTAGCAATATGTAATAAATTAAATTTATTAAACTGATACTTCAGACGGGATTAAAGATTCCAGGAGTGTACAGACCTGCTCAAGAATAGAGGGCTGATATTGGATTGGAAGCTTCCAAAGTATAAAAAGTGAGATAAAGAAGAACTGAGAAACAACTATCAGGTGCTATCCGCCATAGAACCCTCGCACCAGAACGTTTGATTAAAGGAGGAAACCATTATGAGTACACAGACCATCACTTACGATTTAGGGACACTGCCAGAAGGAGCAGTGCTGCAGTCTGTGACCGCCACACCGGTTACTATAGAAGGGAAACAAGCTCTTCGTGTTACTTTGACAGATGAAGTTTCAAAAGGTGTACCTGATGTTGATTTCGTCGATATGCCAACATTTTTAATGATACCTGCAGTTTTTAAGAATGGAACGATTTCAGTAAATGTGTACAGCAGGTTGAGGGATGATGCACCGGATCATGCACGTGGGTTCGCAGGATTGTCGTACCGAATCGGCGATGATTCTTTCGAAGCAGCCTATGTTCGTCCTTTAAACGGATTGAAAGTAAATCCTGAACCTCCTCGTGATAAACGTGCCGTTCAGTATTTTGCATACCCCGATTGGCGTTTCGAACGTTTAAGACAGGAATACCCAGATGGTCGATTTGAAGCAGGGGCGAATATCGGTCCTTCCGAATGGATTAATTTAAAGCTGGAAATTGATGAGACTCGTCTTACAGTCTTTGTCGATGGAAATGAACGTCTTACTTTAGATAAAACAATGGCGGAAGTAACAACAGGCAATATCGGTCTGTTTGTAGACATCGGCACCGAGGCTTTCTTTTCCAATCTTCAAGTTACACATCGTTGACGCACAATATCACGGCGTGGCAAAAAATTTCATTAATGAATTTCTAATTAATCATCGGATTTGACTTTATTATATAAGGAGAGAAAATCATGGAATACAAAAGATTTGGTTCAAAAGTGGTGATACGCCTTGATGCTGGTGATGAAATTATCGCCTCGATAACTGATGTATGTGTTAAAGAGGATATAAGCTCAGGCATTATTCAGGGAATTGGTGCAACTGAAGAGTTGAGGACCCGTATTTATGACAAGGCTTCGGATACATTTGTGTTTAAAGATTTGACGGGTTCTAGGGAAATAACCTCACTTACAGGCAACATCACCATGACAGCAGAAGACGAACTGTTTATCCACACTCATATCACTACTGCCGACAAAGAGATGAACATTACTGGCGGACATCTAATGTCTTGCATCGTTTCTGTAACAAGTGAAATTTTCCTTGATATTCTTGATGGCACAGTCAATCGTTATCCCTCAGAAGGGGGTTTATTTGGACGTTTAAAACTATAATTTATTGAGGTGTTAAAACATGGACGTTAATAAAAATTACTTTACAACTTCTGATGGGGTAAAACTTTTTTACCGCATTTCCGGTACTGGCAACCCACTGGTCATCCTGAGTGGGTATACTCAGGATACAACAGGTTTTTCAAAGAATTATGAGGAGTTGGGGAAGCACTTCACCGTATACACATTTGATTATCGTGCACACGGTCTTTCAGATACTCCAGAGTATGGCTATCATATAGAACGATTGGCTAAAGATTTCTATGAGTTTATGGAGCATGTGGAACTGGATAAGACTTTTCTCTTAGCTCACTCAATGGGAAATGCTGTCGCATGGTGCTATTTTTCAATCTTTGGACAGGATAAAATAATGAAGTATATTCTTGAAGATGAAGCACCTTGTCTAATTGTTGACCCGACTTGGTCAGAAGAAGAAAAAGAAATGTACACAGGGATATTCCAAAAGAAGGATATTTGGGAGCCTCTCATCCCATTGAGTAGTGTGACTGAACAGGAACAGCCTGAGCCAACGCTAAGAGACAAAATGCTCACACGCCTGCTACGGGATCATTTAGCCAGGGATTGGCGAGATATTATACCAACCATAAAGATTCCTACTATGATACTAATGGGAGGGGCAAGTCATTTCGCTTCACCATTACTCTGGAATTGGTTACAAGACAATATTAAAGGTTCTGAGCTGCAAGTAATTACAGCTGAAGAAAACGGTACACATGGAATGCATTCTGCCAATCCAGAAAAATTTAATAAATTAGTTGTAGATTTTCTTTTAAGTTAATTCTTACTTAATCTATAGGGTGGAAAACCGGGCTGTCGTTATGGCAGCTTTTAATTATTTTCTAATTGGAAAGCTAGATAAGGGAATACAAAGCAATTGTAAAATAGTTACTGTTAATTAGTTAAAGATTTAAAGACAGTTAAAAGGCAATCCTCATAATGCGAGGATTGCCTTTTAGTAATTACTTTCAAGTATGATTAAGTGATATTAAATTCTAAATCCAGTTGTATATTGTTTTGGTATATAAGTCTCTTTTTTAAGTATAGTAGCAGCTTCTAGTGCCCAATGAGGGTTTCTTAACATCCCTCTTCCGATAGCTACAAGATCGGCATCTTCATTTCCAATAACAGAGTTTGCTAAAATAGGTTCATCCAATCTTCCAACTGCAATCACTGGAACATTAAGGGCATTTTTTATATCCCTTGCAAGTGAAACCTGATAAGCAGCATGTGTACCAGGTCTTCCTGAAGCAGATATAGGACCTTCTCCTCCAGAAGAGAGATGAAACATATCTACGCCTGCCTGTTGATATTTTTTAGCAAATTCTATACTTTCTTTTATACCGTATCCACCTTCTACATATTCCTTCGCGGATATACGCATTATTAATGGCATATCTTCTGGCATTTCGTCTTTAGCAGCTTCAATAATTTCCCGACCAAACATAGTTAGTTCCTTTCCATATTCATCTTCTCTCTTATTGGTTAAAGGAGAATGGAACTGATGAATTAAATATCCGTGTGCACCATGGATTTCAATTGCGTCAAATCCTGCTTTTACTGCAAGCTGTACTGCCTTACGAAATTTTTCTACCATTTCTTTTACTTCAACAGTTGAAAGAGCTCTAGGTGTTTTTGAATTTTCATCAAATGGAATAGCAGAAGGAGCAACAGGTTCTTCAGCATCTTCTGCTTTACGTCCAGCGTGAGCAATCTGGATACCTACTTTGGCTCCATATTGATGACAAGCTTCAACAATTCGTGCTAAAGGAGGAACTTGTTCGTCTGACCATAATCCTAAGTCAAAGTCTGTAATTCGCCCATCAGGTTCTACATCTGTCATCTCAACGATAATAAAACCAGCCCCACCGATTGCTCGATTTACATAGTGTAAGTAATGCCAATCAGTTGCAACTCCATCTTTCTTTTCCACTGAATATTGGCACATTGGAGGCATAACTATACGGTTTTTTACTTCCAATCCTTTTAATTTAAAGGGACTAAATAAATGTTTCATCATAAAAACTCCTTTTTAAATAATTTTATTTAAATTACCCACGATACTAGGGGAAATACTAATTATTACTTAATAACTAAATAATCTGTCTATCTTTTTGGGTTACTTTACCCCTATGAGGTAGCATTTTTGTTTGATTTTACATGCTGTGCATATAATAGGACCGTAATTATTGTCCCCAAAAAAAGGTTATAAAAACTTGTTTCTAGCTGTCCAATGGTTTTCCGGAGTTCATCATAAATGTTCCCGCAAAGCTAAGTTTTGCACTTGCTAAGAACCCTAGTAGATATGAAAAGTAACTCATTAGATAAATCCTTCTAAGTATCTATATTTAAATATCTGGAATAATCGATGTAAGGCATATTTTAAAACAGAAATCAACTGGCTTAAATTTCTGTTTTAAAATATTCAGCAAACTGACGAATAACTTCTTCGTTCCTTCTATAATAAGTCCATTGACCATAACGAACTGATTCAAGTAGACCAGCTTTCTGCATTATATTTAAGTAGTGAGAGACCGTAGATTGAGAAGTTTTAGCCTTTTCTTGTATATCTCCTACACATACTCCGCCTTTATAGCTTACCTCCTTTGGCAGGTGAGCGCCTTGTTTAGGGAAATGCTTCTCTGGCTCTTTCAACCACTGTAAAATGTTAAGTCGAGTTTCGTTTGATAATGCCTTAAAGATATCAATTGGTTCCATGTATCATATTATATATCGGTTTTTTTCGATATGTCAATTTAGGGGATTTAAGATTATGCCTATTATTCAGCTTTGTTACTGAAAAGAGTATGTGAAGCGATGTACTTAAACTATAGGGGGCTTTAGTTGAAGAAGGAGTTAGAAATAATTAAACTTTCTTATAAAAAAATCTAACCGAGTTATTAAAAGGAAATCCACTTTGACCAATCTTTGTTCAAAACGAATGGGTTTCTTCTATATATATAATCAATGTTTTCCACATCCTTTTGATCAAACTTTATTCCAAACCAACATCGATGTTACCGCAAATCATAAACGGTAAATAGCACGAGTGAAAATTGGAGCAACTCTCCAGTTTTCCTCGTGTTTTTTGTTTCTAAAAATCCTGGAAAAAGCATGAGAAAGGCAAGAGGAAAGCGAATATAAAAGCAGGGGAAAAGCCTGAAAAACCAATGGTTTTTAAAAAGAAGGGAGAAAGAAAGGGGAGAAAAAACGCATGACAAAACGCAGGAGAACACCCTTCTGAACCTCCTAATTCCTGTCATTTCATTTACCAACTATGTTTTCCTGAAAATCTTGATTTCTGACAGAAAATAGGAAGAAAAGAAGGAGGAATATTTACCGTTAATATTTAACTACAGAAATTGGGAAGTTGGATAAAGGCAGGAATGGCAAGGGTTTATGAGAAGGGGTGGAGGAAGGTCGAGTGTACAACTTAGTTTTTCAACTATATAGAAGGCAGGACTTTATGAATATAGAATCTAAGTTGAATTTGAATTTTTAGGGGTAATTGTAGATTAAAATAAAGTCCGACTATTTAAAACAAAGTTTGACCGTTTATAAAAAGGATTGATCAAAATATAGTGCATGTTTTCGTGGAAATATTGGTATATCAAGGTTTTTGGGATTTTTTTTGATCAAACTTTATTTTAAAAACATGTGGTTTGAAATATAAAAATTAAAGGTTTTGATCAATCTTTTTTTCAAATACAAAAATTAGTTGTATTGATATATCAACATTTTCACCATATTTTTAATCAAACTTTATTCCAAAGCTACAGTAATAGAATTTAAAATAAAAGATATTCATTTAATGTAGGTGGTGGAAAGATAAAAGATGTAAAACAAAGGAAGGAAAATGCAATAGTTTATAGAAATTTTACAAAAAGATATTTAATCTATTTGGTTAGAGTTATGTGAATCTTACTATGAGAACAATAAGGGATAAGGAGATAATTAGATATGGGTATCAATGTGCATTTATCTAATCTAAAAGAATACTCACAGACTATTTATGAAATATTTTATGATATTGAAGGTTCAGAGGAGTTTAGACAAAATGTTGACCCTGAGTTAAAACAATTCTTTTATCTTTCCTACATTAAATGTAAAAGAAACTTCAAAGCTATAAATATGCTTATTTATTCAAAAGAGCTTCAGAACGGTTATATTGAGGCAATACCGCTGTTAAGAGTATTGGTAGAGAGCTATTTGCACTTTTGTTATATAATTAATCCAGACTATAAAGCAGAAGTAATCATGAATTATGATAAGTTAAATAAATACCAGTTAAACCAAATGATAAATAATCGTATTGGTTATAAAATAAAACTTACTGGTATTGCTGATAAAAAACTTTTGAAATCAGTAAGAAGAAGTGTAAAAGGGATTAAGTTTGCAGATTTAGGACCTTTCAAGGATATACATGAACTGGCAAAAAAGACAGATAATGAGTTAGTTTATAATAATATTTATAGAAAGTTTCATAGTTATGTTCATTTTAATCCAACAACATATGTATCCTATGGCTCGGATACAGAGGGTAAAGGGTTTAACTTTGATAGATATGAACCACAACCAGAAAGAGAATGTGAAATTTTATATTACTCTACTGACATAATAATTCGTATGATTGTTCAAGTATTGACCTATGTAGGAATAAAGGAAGTTCACCAAGATTTACATAGAGATATTAGTAAATGGGTCAAATTAAAAGAGGAATATGAAAAGGTGATTTCATCCAAATGAGGTTTAGATAAAGACAAGAAAAATAAGGGATTGAGTCTGACTTGTCACATTAAGATAAGGCTTCTTTAATTAAAGGAGGTTAAGGGAATGTTTGCTGGTGAAAAATTGATTAAGGAAATTGAGGAGTTTGACAATGCATTTACAGACGGAATATTTGCTTATCCTCGAAACCCAAATGAACCGAAGGTAAAGGTTAGAGCCTTGTGGGATTATTGTCAAGAAAAAGGCGGAATAGAACCGAAAGATTTAACCCCAGAAGAAATGGAAAAGTTCCTTAAATACTAATTTTAATATATACAAAAAGTCATAAGGGAACAGTGTCCGCAGCCACTTTCGATGGCGGTTAACTGGCCAGTGGCAGTGACATGGCAACTGAATAACAGTCACCCTCAATGCCACTGGCATTTACAAAAGTCAGCTTAATTGCCGATGGTTTAAAATGTCAAATCCCCTATCAGATCCTTCGATTCTTTTTTAAGCAAACCATTCAATTGATACAAGGTATTTCTAATTTCCATTAACTCGTTTATTTCCGTTCTTAACCGCTCAATGGTTGCTTCCATCTCGACAATTCCATTCTCCAATTGTACATAATAATCGGTACTTACACTTCTACAGTTCATTTACTACCCGATGGATATGGGATTCTCCCACAATCTTATTTCCTTGTATGAAAGCATCTAATAGGCTTTGACTACATAGTGTATTAATTTTTCTTGGAATCCCTTGGCTGAAGTTATAAATTGCTGTAATAGCCTCTTCCGAAAAGATTTCTTGGGGTGTTTCTACCACTTTTAATTGGTGACGAATATACTCATTCGTTTCTTTTTCTGTTAGACCACTTATTTGATATCGCATTTGAATTCGCTGTTCAATGGCTTCCATTTGCTTTACCCTTAATAGATTCCGTAAACTAGATTGCCCCACCACGATAAGGGATAGAGGGGACATGGAATCTTCTTTAAAATTAAGAATGAAGCGAAGTTCTTGTAGCATAGAATCGGAAAAATGATGAGCTTCATCTAAAATAACGACTATCTGCTTTTTTTCATTCTCATAAATATCAAGCATCAAAGACTGATATTGACGCTTCGCATCTGTTGATCGAAAGGCTGGTTGGATACCGAAGTTCTGCAGAACTTCTCTATAAAAAAGTTTTGGTGTTAGGGAAGAATCACAAATATATAGGTAATGATAATGAATCGGATCTAATTGCTGGACCAATGATCGAATAGCCGTTGATTTCCCCATCCCTGCTTCTCCTGTTAAAAGGCAAAACTGACGCTGTTGTACCGAATATTCTAAACGGGCAGCAGCTTCTTTTTGGCTGGAGGAATGGAACAAGTGCATTGGAGAAATTTCACGGGTGAAAGGAACTGCCTTCATTTCAAAAAAGTCTAACATGATTCATTCCCCCTTGATTGTGTCTCTTTTAATTTGGCAAAACTAGTAGTCCCTATTTGTTTTCGCTTTTCTTCTTCCTGATGTTTTTTCAACTGCTCTAAGAAACTAGAAACTCCTGCAGGCGTTTGAACGTTATCTGTTTCATCCGGTAATTTGGAGTGGCTTTGATTTCGAAGTACTGCCGGTTTCGCATCTTCGAAGCGTTCATTATCCTTCCATACTTGAATGGTTGTTAAATCAAACGGATTATATCTGATTTGAATTCGTTTCCCGCGTAAGGAGGAATCAACATCATATTGATTTCCTTCTAGTTCAATTATTGCTGTTTTTCGGACAGTTCGTTCCTCTTCCCAAAGAAAAATGTCTTTTAATATTTCTGCAGGAAGGTGACGCGTATGATTTGCCTGTGCTTCATATCGCTTTTTAGGTGTTTGTTTTGTACTTCGATGAATTCGGTTATCATAAGCTTCTAACCAAGAGCCCAAGTAATTGTTCAATTGCTTCAATGTCAAGAGCTTCCCCTGATTAATTAATAAATTTGCTTCTCCAGTAAAGCTACTATCTACAAATTGAAAAAATTTCTCAATTTTCCCTTTTGATTCTGGCGAATATGGCTTAGCATGGATAAGCTTAGTCCCCATTCTCGCACACATAATATGAAACTGCTTAGCACTATAAACGGAGCCATTATCACAGAAAAACAGGTTGGGTACTCCAAACTTTAAAACAGCTTTTTGGACACACCTTTCAAGACGAGGATACCTTTCTTCCATAAAAAATTCCGCATGCATAATTCGGCGACTATGATCATCGATTATAGCTATAAGATAAGCCTTTTTACGTTTTTCAAGATTTTTTGGATCGGGTAAGTAAAGAGTGTGCTGCGTATCTGCCTGCCAACAATCATTTGGTGTATCATGTTCAAAATGACGAAACTCCTTCTTTACCGCACGGTAAAGGTCCTTTTTACTCCAGCCCATTTCTTGAAAATAACGAGATAAAGTTCGTGGTTTGAGGACACCTAATGGAACTGTTTCCTCTAACTCTAGTATTCTGATGACCTGTTCAACACTTCGACTAGGTAATTCCTTTCGTAATTCGATTGCACGTTTCAGTATATCTGGGTTCTGATTTTGTAAACTTCCTTTTTTTTCTCTTACTTGAGGCTTCAGGCCTTCAAACCCTTTCTCTTCATATGCTTGAAGGTACCTTTCTAATGATCGAACACTTACTGTACTTCGTTCACTGCCTGGGATGGTATACCTTTGCTTTGCAATTTCCCTCAAAAGGGCATACCTTTCCCCAGGTTGTAGCTGTCTTTGAACAACTGGAGCAATTAATCCAAATCGAAAAGCAGCTAATTCATTACGTATCGTTTCATTCATCTTGTTTTCTCCTTTCCTACCATAAAATAGGGAACTAACCCCATTTTCCCCGAATTACCTTTTGTAGAATAGGGACATATTTTGTGGAGTAAGAAAAAGGAAATAAATCCAATTTTGCGTAATTAATCCGACAGCTTCACTGACTTCAGGAGTACGAGAAACGTTGGCGGAGATTAATCATAGAAAATAGCCTTCCTTTACAAGGAATAGACTCTTTTTTACCAAAATAGAAAGAGAGAAGAAAATGAATCTCTTGATTAGAGGTTATTCCTTGTCGATAAAGAGACAGTAATCCATCTGCTTCTTGGAACTTCACAGCCCATTCTTTTCGTTGGCTAATCCACCATTCCCCTAGAAAATTAAAAAAATGTTTCTTCCATCTATAGAGAGTTTTAAGGGATATCACAGAAACAGAAGAAGTGGTTAACCATTCAGCTAACTGACTAATAGGAATTCCCGCCATCAACCACCGTACAAAAAATTCATAAATATGATTCGCAAACCTTGCCCACGAGAGAGAAAAGCAAGGCATTAATGAAAAAGTCATATTACAAACGGGACATCTTCTTCGCATGATAGGAATCCGGAAGGATTGATGTTTAAAATGAACTGTTTTTTCATATTTCCCGTGTTTTCTGGTAATCCTCCCGCAGCAAGGACAAAAAGTATTTTCATTGTAAGTTTCGATGAATCTTTTATATTTCTTGAAAGTAAGAGGACAATCTAGTAAAATATGCATAGTAAGTGGGAGGTTATTTGTTCTCTGGCCGCCAAGCAAAGAGGAACAAATAGCCTTTTTCCTTTTCTAGTTTAAGAGCCGTCAGCTCTACTGACCCATTATACTATGGTCAGTAGAGCTGACGGCTCTTTTTTTGCATTCTCTCCGATAAAAATAGAGACCAGTACTCTCATAATAGCGACATTAGAGCAGGCTACGAACAGAACAGGGAGTATGCGATTCCTCCCTGTTGCAGTAAAAACATTTATTGAATCCTTATGGATTTTATTTCAATTAACCTCTCGGTGGGTAAGGGTCGTTTCCGTAGCTGTTTCTTTCTCTAATTTGTCCTTTTTTGTTATGAATGAAAAGTTCAGATTGTTGATTTTTTGCAACATCTCTTCCAAATGAAATAGCTTCTCGTTGAGTGTTAAAAACTTTTGTAGCTCTTGTATTTCCTGCACCTTTAACTTGAAAACCACCTTTAGAATGTGGAGTAACATGCTGATTTTTATCCATCTATACATCACCTCATTAGTTAATATGGTGTGGGAGGCGAACGTAAGTCCTCTTTAATAAAAATGAAATTTATTGTAATATAAACGTGGATATATAATTCTATGGCTCTTATTTGTTCTGCAAAACAAATAAGGGCTTTTTTATTTTAGCTTTCTCTTTAACTTGTTCGAGCTTCTGCATTTCTCGTTTTACTTGTTTATCTACTTCTCTATTTAACTCTCTAATTGCTCTATTAACTTGCGAAGTATTGATTCGTACTCGTACCATTTAGTTCACCTCCTTGTTTGTAATCTAGGTATTTACTTTTCTACCCCCACAATTAAGAATTATAGCATTATTTTCCTTGTTAAACAACATATAGTATATGTTTGGTGTTAAAATATACTATATGTTGTGTTTGTTTGGAAATTTTTATATTTTGTCAAATGCGAAAATATTAGAAAATTTGAGGATACTCATGATTATTGTAGTAAATGATAGAGTTTCAACAATTTCTACACAATTTACTCATTTGCAATAATTGTTTCAGTAATTTTTCATATTCAATCATCTACTTTTTGCCTCGTCTTAATTATCTTGTTTAATACTTCTCCCCCCAGCTCTGTCATTCTGCTGCTGAATTTTTTACAAATGAATATACTTATTCCCCTTTTGGAAATGGTCCTTGGGTATGTCATAATCCAGTTTGTGATAAAAAAACAGAATTAAACTGTATCAATTATTCAAGTGATTGCAAAGAAGTATATGGTGACTATCTATGTGCATGTGGTTTTAAAGAACGAAGATATTTGAATGGAAAAAGTAAAGTGTTGGATTTTGGAGAAGTTTGGGAGCAAAGGTTGGTTAGGCTTATTCAAGAAGGCGCAGGGATAAAATCTATTTCTAAATTGCTTAAGGCGGATATAGCTACAATAAAAAAATATGCAGAAAAGAACAATGTTTTGGATAAATGGAAACCCTCAAGGGGATATATTCCACTTAAGAAAAGTGAAAGTACAATTAACAAGGTAAATCATTATGATTTATGGGTGAATAAAATTAAAGAAAATCCGCATTTGAATAAAAAGGGAATAAGAGCGTTAATTCCTGCAACTTATATTTGGTTGTACAGGCATGATAAACAGTTTTTAATGGAAAATAATCCAACATCATTGTTCCAACCTAAAAAACAAGAAGTAAAGGTTGATTGGGTTGTAAGGGATACAGAGTTGCTACAGAAAGTGATAATAATTGTTCAAAATTGGGATAAAGAAAATAAAAAGCCACAGCGAAAAACAAAAACCTCTATAGGAAAAAAAACACAAAAAATACATTGGCTAGAAAAATATCCGAGTTTTTTCCCTGAGACCCTTGGCTATATTGAATCGGTGGTAGAATCTATCGAAAACTTTCAAATAAGACGTGTTAAGTGGATTCTTGATAATGAGTTTATTAATCGTCAGGTTAAGGAGTGGCAATTATATAGAAGAGCAGGTTTACGTGCAGATGTTCCACTTAAATTGAAAAAATTTATTAAGGATGAAGTAAATGCTCATAATATCAAATTTTCCAAAATAGTACCTCACAAATTGAAACTTTAATCATCTCTTGTTAGTAAAAAAGGTGCCCTTTAAAGGGCACCTTTTTTTATATCGTAATTGGAGACACCGTATAGGAAGTTGAGGATTAATCATCGTTCAACCCCCGCAGGTGCATCCGTGTACTTTAGAGTTTATTTTATTCAAGATAAATAAAAAAATACCTTGTATACATTAATTATATATATAATAATTGAGTTGTCAAGTGCTATATATGAACTAATAATAAGGTGATGAATATAAAATGTCCAAGAAAGAGAATGGGGTTAAGGAAGCTGACGTACCATCTAAAGAACAAATTGAGGAGAACAAACAAGAAAATGAAAAAAAATGGATAAAAAACGCAAAGGATTATTTTGTAATGAAATTTTTTAGCTACTTTAATAAAGAAAATAATCTTATATTAAAGAGGTCTGAAAGCTTTAGGTACTTAATTAAAGAAATTATAGAGGTAAATACTGAAATAAAATTAGCAAAAAATGATGTAGAAGTAAGAAGACTAAATAAAGCAATGACATATTTATTTGAAGAACTGAGTTTTATTATAGGGTATAATCCAATTTTTAAATGTGAAAAACTAACAAAAGATTTTTCACAAGTAAAAAAATTAATTGATAATTGTTTGAAGTCTAAAAACAATAAGAATGAAGTAGAAAGCTTTCAACTAGTTGTTAATAAAGCTATTAACTCGCTTGTTTCTCTAAATAAGAAAATGAATCAAATAGATATAATTAATTCTCATTTTCAAATAATTCTTAAACAAGTAGAAGCCTTTCAATTTAACGATGTGGATATAATTGTTGACTCTCTAGTAAATGAATCGTTATTTATGCATTCCCACAAACATATAAAAGAGTGGATTGAACATTACAGCAAATCGAATGAACCATCTGGTTCCGATTCTTATATTGAAAATCTACAAAGAGATTTTACTAAAGAAAATTTTGTGAACAAAGAAAGTTCTTATATAGTTAGATTACACTTTCCAAAATCCATACTAGAGAAAATAAATTTAGATAATGAACAGTTACTTTTAAAAGTAGAAGATATAAAAATGTTTTCTGACAATATTTTAAAATTTATAAAAATTGAAAACCACTTGTTCCCTAAAAAAGAGGGAGTATACTACATACAACAAGAAGTAGTAGCAGCTGATAAATATAAAGCGTCTGATATCTTAACTGAAAAACTCAACAGATTTCTTGAAATTTATCAACTTATTGGAAATATCAAAGGCTTAGAGATAAACACCAAGGGATTAATTAGGGAACAAGGCATGTTAAAATGGGAATTTACAGATATTATAGTCAAGGATGATGAGTCGATACAAAATAAAATTACTAATAGGGAAGAAGAGGACATAAAGGAATTTATTCAGCTAAGAAATAAAAGAATTCAAAATCCCAAACAAGGTAATGAATTATTTCTACTTGAAAGAGCATATAGGCTAATTAGTAATTCAAAGGATTTAACATTAGAAAATCAACTTCTTAATGCGTGGTTAGCAATTGAGCATATGGTAACACCATATTTTAGTGATGCAATTATTGAAAAGATTCGCCAAGTGATTCCCAAAGTTGTAAGCCTATATTATGTAAAACAAAGAATGAATGAATTATGGGAAGAAATAAATGAATATTCTAAAACAACAAGTGAACTAGATAACTTTATTAGTGAGTGTAAAAGTGCAGGAAGTTGGAAGTATGAAAAGATTAAGTTTGCAAATAACTTGAAAAATGAAGATAAGGTTCGTGAACTAATGGAAATTACTAAAACTGATATTATTTTAGTAAGAAGGTTTATGGAAATAAATGGTCTACTGAAGAAGCATAAATCAACACAGAAGAGAGTAAAAGAAATTAATGGATTGGTTGCAAATGATTTAAATAGGATTTATCGAATAAGAAATAAAATTGTTCACTCTGGAGTGAATGTACCTGACAACTTGAATTTAATTACTCTTAGGTTAATGAAATATAATACCAGGTTGCTGGGTACAATAATACATTATATGAAAGAATCGGATGAAGTTACGATTGAAGGCGTATTAAATTCAATAGTCGAAACATATGATTGGTTTGTTGATGAGGATACAAAAGGATTAAGCATAGGAGAGACCATTACACCTAGATATTTATATATATAGTTCGAATAAAATCTTGAGAGAACAAAAAGGTTATTTAAATTTAACTCAAAAACAAGTAATTATTCTTTTGTTTCACATATATTTTATTTCTTTATTAGAATTATTATGACTTTTTAAATTATGAATGACTTTTTTCCTTAAGCTTTGAAGTACAACAAATTAAAGCAATTTTAGGATTATTTAAAGGGGAAAAGTCGTTCACAGTAAAATAAAGGGATACACACTTTTATTGTGAACGACTTTTTTTCGTGATGACATCGATTATCCCCCCGCCACTTTCTTCTTCTCCAAGCTAAAAAGTCGGTACCTACTGCTAAATAGTTGGTATCCAAACGGCAAAGGAAGTGGGAAGTGCAGCGGGTAGTTCCGATATGTATTCAATCGGTTTTTCAATTATAAAATCAATACAAATCCAGGCTGAATCCAATACGGGTTCAGTCTTTTTCTTTTGCTCAATATCTGTCCAATCCCTATTCAGTAGGTTTCCTAATTGTAATGCCATCTCAAATCGCAACTTTTCTCCGGATTCTTTCCTTCATTATCGGTACCAACTCTTTAACATTATCTGAATATTCTATGCAAGCCAGAAGGCTGATTTCAGGCCATTTTCAGGGGTTTTAGGGAAGAACTAAAAGGGAGCTAAATATCGATTAAAAAATAAAATAGTTGTTTAAGTATTTATACAATTTACATCCGTTCGCTTATTATTAAAATAAGTGAACGGATGTTTTTTTTTAGAAGGGAGCATAGACTATGGTTGAAAAAATTAAAGTACGTTTAACGACAGACTTAACAAAGTATTTGCCAGGATTAGTAGAAGGGACTGAAGGCTTTACAGTTGGCAGTCAAGGGATATGGAGTCGAAGTTTCAATCGATTTGTTAGTGTGAACTTTCCCGGTAAAGGAACAATAGATGTTTTATGGAAGTCACTTGAGGTTATAGACGAAAAATATTTACAAGAGAAAGGAGAACGAGAAGCTAAACGACTGGAAGAATATAAATCAGCCAAAAATGTCATCAAACATGTTGGACCTAGAGGTGGATTTAAAAATTTGAGTTATGAGTATATTGATTCGAATGGCGCGAAAGTGAATACTACCTTAGGAATTAAATCTGAAGCAGAGACATTGATTGAGGTTTTTAACAGTTACGGAATAGAAGTGATGGAAAAGGTTATTTAGTAATTTAATATGAGTTGTATATTGAATGTAATGTTAGAAAAGCACTCTTTGAGAAAATGATAAAGAAGAAATTATACAAAGGGTTTAGTGATGGGGAGGTATACTTTGGCTCCCAGCGCATTAAAGTATTACCATAGTGAGAGTCATGATCCAGAATTCGTATAAAAAGAAAGGCCCCCAAGTTAGTAACACGGGGGACACGGAACTCATATGAAATGAAGGAGAACCTTGATATTAAGAAATTAAATCTCTTTTTGGGGTATTTATTCAAAATATTAGAATAAGAGTAGGAAATCAAAATATAATATTGTCCTCTAATAGTTCCATGTTTGTAATAAATACTCGATGATTTTTAATAGTTATAATGCCATCTTGCTTCAATTGTTTTAAAATTCTGCTAACACTACTTGCTGTTGATATGCCGCAGAACTTTGCAATTTCTTCATTCGTAACTGGGAAATCAATCATTATTCCATCAGGTGTTCGAACACCAAAATGATCATACAAATCGTAAAGCTGTGTACAGACAGCACCCAATTTACCATTTAACAACATCTGTTGCATTTTCTTCATAACATAAAGCAAACGGTGTCTATAGAAATCTTTTACGTAACGTTGGAATTCGGGGTTCTCGTTGATATCCTTCCAAAATTTGACACGATTAATTCGATAAAATTCAGCAGTCTCTGATTCAACGCGGATATTGTAAGGTGAATCAATAAATTGTGAATACTCATCCCTTAATATGGAAACTATTTCAAGATCTGTAATGTATCTAAGATTAAATTCGCGACCATCATTAGAAATTACACTTGCCTTTACAACACCACTCTTCAAAATATAAGTATAACAATCCTCTACACCTTCAAAGGTTAAATACTTATGATAACCCTTTTGGACAATTGGTAAATGATTTTTTTCAACATATTCCTTTAACACGTTATTATCCAAAAAAATCCCCCCCACCAATAATTAGACCTTAAAAATATGTCAAAATCAGAATTTTTTTTATACGTAGTAATTTACAAAAGATATTAACATTTGTTATGTACGTAAATATATTACCATTGCATTTTTTAACATTCTACATATTTGTTATACTTCCCTTGTAATCTTATATAAAGAAGGCGATTGAACATGAATTTTTGGCTTAATGCAATTATTAATCGACTAGAAACAGCATTCCGAACAAGATTCAATAGGAAAGCATCGTTCGTATTTTTGAATGATGCTCACCAAGACTCAACCGAATTGGTAAGAATAATGGGAAGTAAACCAAATCAAGACTGTAAGGAATTTCTGCACTTATTCACGTCCACACATGATCTATTTATTGAACAATTATTAGATAGCTACCCCTAAAATGATCACAATGTAGAAGTACAAATCGAGAAATAAAAAGTTTACTTAAATTAAGGAGATAGGAAAACTACATGGAACAGAAACTTTTTAATAAACATTTTATCGGAATTACATTAATTAATTTTATTGTCTACTTAGTCTATTATCTTTTGATGGTTATCATCGCAGTAATTGCTCAAGATAATTTACATGCTACTTTAAGTGAAGCTGGATTTGCTTCAGGAATATATATTATTGGAACATTGCTAGCTCGCTTAATTATGGGGAAACAGTTAGAACTATTTGGGAGAAAAATCGTTTTACGCGGTGGAGCAATTTTTTATCTTTTTACAACGATCGCCTATTTATTTACCCCTACTATCCATATTTTGTATATAGTTCGGCTTTTAAACGGCTTCGGATACGGAGTAATCTCTACGGCAACCAATGCTATTGTTACAGCATATATTCCTGCGGCTAAAAAAGGAGAAGGAATAAACTATTATGGATTAAGCACAAGCTTGGCTGCGGCTATTGGACCTTTCATTGGAATGATTTTGCTGAATATGACAAACTTCATTTTTATTATTTGGTTTTCCATTATTTTAATTTCTTTAGTGACTCTTTCTTGCTTTATATTTCCTGTTAAAAATATTCAGTTATCCGGAGAACAAAAAGCTCAATTAAACTCTTGGAGTATCCAGAGCTTTATAGAAAAAAAAGCGCTATTTATAACAGGTATCGCCTTTCTAATGGGCCTTTCTTATTCTAGTGTGCTAGCATTCTTGTCTTCTTATACGAAAGTGATTCATCTAGTCACGGCAGGATCTTTATTCTTTGTGGTATATGCATTAGTAATAACATTCACTCGTCCTTTGACTGGTCGGATTTTTGATCTAAAAGGTGAACAGTATGTAATGTACCCTAGTTATTTCTTTTTGACAGCGGGTTTATTTATGTTAAGTATAACTACTAACAGTACGATGTTATTAATCTCTGGAGGATTAGTCGGTTTAGGGTATGGTACCTTTATGTCAAATGGTCAAGCCGTTTGTCTTAAACTAGTTAACGAACACAAAATTGGAATTGCCTTATCTACTTACTTTATTGGTTTAGATTTAGGATTGGGTGTTGGTCCCTATCTTATGGGTACTTTAAAATCTCTCACTTCTTTTAGAAGTCTATACATCATCGCAGGAGTCATACCTCTTGTTTGTGCAGCAGTATATTTTACTAATAATAAAATTTCACTGAATAAGAATAAGGCGAATAAGATTAAGATGAATAAAAGTGAAGTACTATGAACGAATTAGACTTAATCGTAGAATTGTCAGTTTGAAAAATAACATCGAATAATGTACTAAAAAAATTATATTTCGACGTTAAATGGTATTCTGATTAGTGGTAAGCAAATTTCCTCTAAGTTAAAATCTATCGAATATAGAGATATTTTGGTCTTCTGTCAAGAGAATGGATAAATTAATAAATACTGGAGCAAACTTATCAACTAGGTTTAAAGAATTAAAGACGGTTCGTCAGTAGGTCTGTCAACAAGATTAAAAGTATTAAAGCAGCTAGACCATATATAACCTCAAGGCATACATGGACAGTATTTACAAGATTTTTGGCTACTTGCAACTTGGACAATTGTAATATTGTAAATTTTTTTAAGAAGGAAAGGCAATTTTCTAAACATAGCAAAGAACTAATCATTTCTTACTCTTTTATATATTAGATCAGATATAGATTTTCGTGTTGATGAAATAAAGTCTTACTGTTTATAAAAAGCGTTTTGCAGAAGGTCAAACCGTAAATTAAGGTTATTGTAGAAGGATTTTCAAAAAGTTTTGATTAAACTTTTTTATAAAAATTGTATGATGATTCCCAAGAAAAGAATCTACTTTGATTAATCTTTCTTTCAACTCTGCTCTTAACGGGGCAGAGTTTTTTTATTATATTGATAGTTTCAAAAAATATAAAATACCAATAAATGTTAAAATAAAGTTAAACTAGGGGTGAGAAGAATCGCCAAGAGTAAAAGAATTAAAGATTCTAATTAGATGAAAAAGTAAATTTTGAATGGGGAATGGACAATCTGTACGAAAATACAATCACAAAGGATTTAGAAAAAATTTAAAACGGTAGAAAGTCATACTGTATATAGAGGCAGTTTAGTGAAGAAGGAATTAAATATATAAAGTGTATAAAATTCCAGACGGTTAAAATGCTACCGCTGTACTATACCAATTGTTTAGGAGGGCTATTTGTTAGTTCTTCAGGAAGAAAAATTGTAAAAACTTTCTTATCTCGATCAATTTTAGATAAATTGATTTCCCGAATATTTATTTGTTCTTCTAAAAACCTCATTATCCTTCCTTTCCAAGACACATGTCCTTTAATATAGTAAGTAAGTTTAATAGAATAAAAAACGAGGATGAGACGAATGCAAATAATTAATAATCCTACAATAAAGGAACATTATGTTCGTTTATTAGATACAAGATTTTCAAGTAATTTCATCTGTGATTTTGTCGAATTTCAGTCAGGACAATTGATTTTGAGACAAGGTGAAGAATTGAACAATTTGTATTTTTTAATGCGAGGGAAAGTTAAAATTTATAGTACATCGGTTGAGGGAAAACGATTAATTGTTGCATTTAATCGACCCATTCAACTTTTCGGGGATATTGAATTAGTACAGGCATCGTCTAATTTAAATTCGGTTGAAGCTGTAGGACCGGTGCATCTACTTCGTTTCTCCAAAAATGAAGCAAATCGCCTACGTTTAAAAACACCATTTAATGAATATTTACTTGAACTTATTAGTCGTAAGTTTTATACCAAATCTCAAGTGTTATCCTTCCATTTACTTTACGAGGCAAGTACACGATTTGCTAGCTATTTAATTTCTATCTCTCACAATGAGTTTGGTCAATTCATAGAACCACTTGTAAAAAAGAAGGAGTTGTATGAAATTGCTGAGTTTATTGGAATTACAGCAAGACATCAAAACCGTATTATTCAAAAGTTTATGGAAGAAAACATTTTACAACGAACTAATGAGGGTATATTAATTGTAGAGCCTCTCCTCTTAAAACGAAAAGCTACAGATAATATTTATGAAATGCAATGAGGAGCGATAACATTCAATGAATTATATTTTTGATTTTGATGGAACAATAGCTGATTCAAAACTTTGCAGTATTTTGGCAACACAAGATGCATTTAAAGCGTGCAATTTAAAAACACCTTCTAAAGATCAAATTGCACATTATATGGGGGTCCCTATTGAACAATCCTTTAAGGAAATGGCAAATAGCCCCTTAACGGACGAAGCTTTTGAACAATTACTCATTTCATTTAGAAGTTTTTATAAGCAATATGAAAATAAAACGCTACAATTATTCCCTGAAATGAAAGTTATTTTGCAACAATTAAAAGAGCAGCAACTGAATTGCTTTGTCGTATCAAGTAAAAAAACAGATGTGTTAAAAAGAAATTTAGCAACACTTCGAATTGCTTCATTTTTCAAGGATTATATAGGATCAGATCAAGTGAAAAATTATAAACCACATCCAGAGGGTATTTTTAAGCTTATCGAACGTTACCAGTTGGATACTTCTTCTTGTATGATGATTGGTGATGCGATATTTGATATACAGATGGGAAAAGCAGCAAATTGCCATACATGTGCCGTTACATGGGGCAGCCATTCAAAAGATTTACTCGCAAGTGAAAAGCCTGATTATATCATTGAAAATGTATATGAGCTATTGAGATTCGGAATGCGCTAAAATGAAAATCGAAACAAATTTTCTCTAAGTTAAAAATCTATTGAATATGGAGATATTCTGGTCTTCTGTCAAGAGAATGGATTAATTAATAAATATTGAAGCAAACTTATTAACTAGGTTTAAAGAATTAAAGACGGTTTTTCAATAAAAGCAGCTAGACCATATGAAATTCTATCCGATTTGAAACGAAACTATTTTTATTGTTGATTAAAGAATTCTAACTGGTTTCTAATCAAACTGTAATTCAAAGCTACAATCTAGTGGATTTGAATTACAGTCGTACTTAGAGCATGGTTTCCATTTTTTGTAGAGTAAGAATCTGTTAAGTGATAATAAAGTTCTTACATTAAGTATCCATATTATTGAATAAATGCATATGGATGTTAAAATTATAAGTGAATAAAAAAAGGAAAGGGTGTATTGAATATGTATATGAGTATTATTATCTTAGCATCCGTATTTATATGGGGAGCAGCAATTAATGAACTAAGTAAATCTTCCAACAAACAAAGCATTAGTAAAATAATAACTTTAACATCTTTAGGCTCTTTAACAACACTAGTTATTACTATTTCGCTTTTTCAAAACCTTTCATTTTAAAAAGAAAAGCATATAAGGAAATTTTTATATAATTTATTTGAAATAAATTTGAAAAATGCGATGAAACACCCCTTGGATTATATTTATCTAAAGGGGCTTTTTTTTATGTCTAAAAGAACTAGAGCGCATTTCCCTTACCCTTCTGTCATTGAACTAACGAGAAATTAGAGAATAATTACCATGAACTTCTGAATTAAAAATAAAGACTTTGCTATGATGAAGTGCACCCCAATGGTTAGACTCTGGTCTAAACAATTGGAGGTGCCTTTTTTTATGGAAAGAAAAGCCCTAGGCTATGCCAACAAGGGTTCCGGATTGCTTATAGCGATGTATATGATAGAAGATCGAGGCTCTGGGGTTTCATCAATTGGAAAAGGGAGTATGGATTTTATTGAATTATGTTTAACAAATTGATATATTAGTTTATAAATAGGTAATCAATGATGTGATCAAGTAAATAAGAATTGTGAAACAGAAAATATAGTCTTGGCTGAAAGCTATATCACCGCTTCTTATTGAAACCTGCCACGGAGATGTTAGTCAAAAAATTAACCGAGTCGTTTCGTTATAAACGTTTAGAGGACTTTAATTTTTATTAAGGTCGAACTAAGGTGGTACCACGTCTATTAGCATAAAGACGTCCTTTCTAGGGGACTCTTTATGCTTTTTTTATTTTATTTCATTTTTTAGGAGGAAAAGAAGATGGATCAAAAGATAAATAATTTTTCAAAATGGTATATTGATACGATTCAAAAAGCCGATTTAATGGATTATACTCCTGTTCGCGGTTGTATTGCATTTAAGCCAGATGGCTATGAATTATGGGAACATATTCAAGCGGAGATGGATAAGCGGTTTAAAGAAACGGGGCATCGTAATGCTTACTTCCCGTCGTTAATTCCAGAATCTTTCTTCCAGAAGGAAAAGGATCATATTGAAGGATTCTCACCAGAACTTCCTTGGATAACAGAAGCAGCAGGAGAAAAATTAGAAGAACGTTTAGCACTGCGTCCAACTTCGGAAACAATGGTTGGGCATTTGTATTCGAATTGGATTAAAAGTTATCGAGACCTTCCTGTATTAATTAATCAATGGGCTAATGTATTCCGATGGGAGAAGAAAACTCTTCCATTCATTCGCACTTCTGAATTCTTATGGCAAGAAGGCCATACTGCACATGTGGATGAAGAAGATGCACGTAAAGAAACCATGCAAATGTTAACTATTTATAAAGAAGTCGTAGAAGGATTACTTGCGATTCCGGTTTATGATGGGCAAAAGACACCATCAGAACGCTTTGCTGGAGCGGTTGATACATTTTCCATTGAAGCAATGATGAAAGATGGAAAAGCTGTACAAGCAGGTACTTCACACTACTTAGGTACAAAGTTTGCGGAAGCATTTGATATTAATTATTTAAATAAGGAAAATAAGCACACATATGTGCATACAACTTCTTGGGGCACATCCACACGTTTAATCGGTTCGGTTATCATGGTTCATGGTGATGAACAAGGTCTTGTTTTACCACCAAAAATCGCACCGACTCAAGTTATTTTGATTCCAGTTGGTCCATGGAAAAAGAACCCTGCAATTATAGAGAAACTAGACGAAATCTTTACCGTTTTAAAAACAAAAGGAATTCGCGTTCGTCTTGATGATTCTGATCGATCACCAGGCTATAAATTTAATGAATGGGAGTTAAAAGGTGTACCTGTACGTATTGAACTTGGTCCACGTGATTTAGAAAATAATCATGCTTTAATGAAAGCCCGTGATGAAGGGGAGAAAGTTTCTGTACCTTTACAATCAATTGTGGAAAGTATTGAAAAAGAACTAGATACCATGCAAACTCGTTTGTTTGAAAAAGCAAAAGCTTTCCGTGTGGAGAATTCGCACACACATATCGATTCAATGGAACAGCTAAAACAACATCTAGCAGAATCTGAAAAAAATGAAACAATTCCTGGTTGGATATTAGCTGGTTGGTGTGGAGACGATGCTTGTGAGGAAAATGTGAAAGAAGAAACAAAATTCACGACACGCAACATTCCATTTAACCCACCGACAACCAAGCACACATGCATTCACTGTGGCAAGGAAGCAAAACATACGGTTTGGTTTGCTCGTGCTTACTAATATACGAACTAAATAGGGCAAGATGAACATTAAAACATCTGTTAGCAGAGAGGGATTTCCCTCTCTGCTTTTTTTCTATAAAGGCAGAAAACTAACTTGAATTTTTTTAATAATTTAAATGAATGAACAAATTTATGTAGGATGAGAGAAAATTCTTGCGGATGGAAATGTTACTTTATTAAAATAACAGTTCTCAACATCCTTATTTCTCAAAAAAAAATGCAAAAGAGCCGTCTTTTTCTGGCTATGGACAATTGACAGTAAGGAGAAAAACAAGTATTATGAATTGAGAATGATAATCATTAGTAAGAGAGGTGGGTTTTGATTTTCAATCCTGTTTATAGTGCGTGTTCAAAAAGGAGGATAAAAAGGACCGAGAAGTTCGAGGCGGCTTCACTTTGAGCATCGCAGCGTATGGTATTGATACGTGAGAAGCGGAAAAGTGAAGCCAACGAAGAAATTAGATGTGTCATTTTTACCGGACTTTTTGAACAACCTCTTATATTTAAAAAGCAGTTGTTATTATAACTATTCAGAACTATATTACGTGATGAGAAAGGGTTTACATATGCATAAAAATCGAAAAATGCCATTTATACTAATGTTACTAATTTCAATTGTAGCAATGCTATCAATAGTAGGTTGTTCCAGTCAATCGGAAGAGAAAAAAACGGATTCTGAAAAAGAAACTACGAATACAGAAGATATGAAATATCCTATTACCATTAAAGATGCATTAGGTGAAGCAGTAATTGAAAAGAAACCTGAGCGCGTTGTTACTATTTCATGGGGAAATCAAGACACTGCTCTTGCTCTTGGAGTTGTGCCTGTAGGCTTCTCAGCTGCAAATTATGGGGTGCAAGATGATAGCGGCATGCTGCCTTGGACTGCAGAGAAAGCAAAAGAACTTGGTGAAGAAAAACCAAATCTTTTTCAAGATACAGATGGCTTAGATTTTGAAGCTATTTCTGATGCAAAACCAGATGTTATTCTTGCAGCATACTCTGGTATTACACAAGAAGAATATGAAACATTAAGTGAAATTGCTCCAGTTGTTGCTTATCAAACAGGGCCTTGGATAACTTCCTGGCGTGACCAAGTAAAGTATGATTCGATGGGTATGGGGATGGAAGAAGAAGGAAAGCAACTTATTGCTGATACAGAAAAATTAATTCAAGATAAAGCTGCTGAATATTCTAATCTTAAAGGGAAAAAAGCTGCGTTTGTAAGTATTACTGCTTCTGATTTATCGAAGTTTTACGTATACACACCAGTAGATCCACGTGGTGAATTTCTTACTGAGTTAGGAATGGAATATCCTGAAAGTATTACAAGTCAAGTGAAAGATAAAAATGCTTTCTATCTAGAAGTAAGTGCTGAAAATGCAGATATGCTGAATGATGCAGATATTTTTGTAACATATGGTGATGATAAAACACTTGCGACTTTACAAGCTGATCCAATTTACGGGAAAATTCCAGCTGTAGAGAGAGGCTCTGTTGTCGTTATTGGTGATAATACACCACTTGCAGCAGCTGGAACTCCAACGCCGCTTTCTATTAAATACTCTATTGACGAGTATTCAAAATTACTTTCAGAAGCTGTAAGTAAAGTCAAGTAAATGGATCATACATCTGTTTCAGAAAATAAGCAGTTAATTATACCAAAAAACTTTATAAAAGTATTGATATTTTCTATTGTGTTACTTGGTATAAGTGTATTGGCTTCTCTAGCATTTGGTTCTCGTACAGTTGGATGGAATGAACTAATGGATGGTTTATTCCATCCTGAAATACAGTCTCATGGGGCAAATGTTGTCCGTCAAAGAATTGCTAGGACTGTATTTAGTTTATTATGTGGAGCTGCATTAGGAATTTCTGGGGCTTTAATGCAATCAGTCACACGCAATCCAATTGCAGACCCTAGTATATTGGGAGTTAACACAGGAGCAGCATTATTTGTTGTTTGCGGAATTTCCTTTTTAAATATTAGTACAGCTAGTCAATACATTTGGCTTGCGTTAGCTGGAGCAATGATAACTGCCATTTTTGTATTCGGAATTGGTTCGATGGGGAGTGGTGGTGCCACTCCCCTTAAACTAGTTTTAGCGGGTGCTGCTACAAGTGCTGCACTATCATCTCTTGTAATGGCTATTATGATTCCCCGTTCAAATGTTATGGATCAATTTAGATTTTGGCAGGTAGGCAGTGTGGGAGCAGGAAATTGGAATTCTATCTCTGTTTTTATTCCTTTTCTAATAGTTGGAATATTAATTGCTCTGATCTCCGCTTCAGCACTTAATGCATTAGCATTGGGTGATGAAGTAGCGAAAGGATTAGGTGTACGAACTGGAACACTTCGACTTATTGCTGCATTTGGAGGAGTACTGTTGTGTGGTGCAACAACAGCACTAGATGGTCCTATTGGTTTTATCGGTTTATTGGCTACACATGTGATTCGACTCCTTATCGGCCCTGATTTACGATATGTTATCCCAATGTCAGCATTATCTGGTGCAGTTATTTTAACTATTTCAGATGTATGTGGTCGAATGCTGGGAAGCCCTGGTGAACTTGAAGTTGGTGTAGTTACAGCATTTATTGGGGCTCCTATTTTAATCTTAATAACTATGAAAGCGAAAATGCGTGCGTTATGATGAATGAAACAATGAATCTTATTATGGTAGGTAGAAAAAAGAGACGTCGTCGTTTTATACTTGTGACATCCTTACTTGCAATTATTGCTTTTGCACTTTGCGGTACGATGCTTATGTTAGGAAACACTATTTATCCAGTTGCGGATGTAACAAGTGTTCTACTAGGTGAGGAAGTAAAAGGAGCATCATTTGCAGTGGGGACCATCCGTTTTCCAAGAATGGTTGCAGGTGTTTTTGCTGGATTTGCTTTTGGTGTTGCCGGAGCTGTATTTCAAACGATGCTTCGTAACCCGTTAGCGAATCCAAATGTCATCGGAATAACAGCCGGTTCTAGTGTTGCTGCTGTTTTTTGCATTATCGTTCTTCATGCAAGTGATACATTTGTTTCGATTGCTTCTATTATTGGTGGGCTTGCTACAGTACTAATTATTTATCTATTCTCAAGAGGTACTTCTTTTTCCATTGGCAGAATAATATTGGTGGGAATTGGAATTCAAGCGATGCTAAATGCTTTAATATCCTATCTATTGCTTATTGGTCAGCACCATGATATTCCTACTGCAATGAGATGGCTTAGTGGTAGTCTAAATGGATCGAAAATGGTGAATATTTACCCGCTGATGATGACAGTTCTTATCTTAGCACCTTTCATCATCGCACTTGGGAAACGATTAGATATGTTAGAACTTGGAGAGCAAACAGCCACATCACTTGGAATCCATACAGATAGAACAAGAGTGGTGCTTATTGTCAGTTCAGTTCTTATTATTGCGTTAGCTACCGCAACAACAGGTCCAATCGCATTTATCGCATTCCTTTCTGGACCAATTGCAAAAAGATTAGTTGGTGTTGGATTTTCTGCTATTATTCCAGCAGGGCTTGTTGGCATTATCTTAGTTTTAGCATCTGATCTTATTGGACAATTCGCATTTGTTGCAAGATACCCTGTAGGTGTTATTACAGGAATCCTTGGAGCGCCATATTTAATCTTGCTATTAATTCGAATGAATCGAAAAGGAGAATTGTAGATGAAAACGATACATAATTTTCGGGCCGAAAAGCTAGTATCGGGTTATGATAATAAAACGATTGTGAATGATGTGGAGTTAGAAATACCTAGCAATAAAATAAATGTTATTATTGGAGCGAATGGCTGTGGAAAATCCACACTTCTCAAAACACTAGCCAAGCTGATTAAACCTACCTCTGGAGAAGTTACGCTGGATGGAAAAGCAATTAGCAAAATTCCTCCAAAGCATTTAGCTAAAGTTTTAGGTATTTTACCGCAGTCTCCTATTGTTCCAGAGGGAATAAAGGTAGCGGATCTAATTGGCAGAGGAAGATTTCCCCACCAATCATTGCTAGGTGGATGGACTAAAAAGGATTATGAAGCGGTTGCGGAAGCGATGGAAATTATGAATATCACAGAGTTTGCTAATGATGATATTGATCAGTTATCAGGTGGTCAAAGGCAGCGTGTTTGGATTGCGATGGCTTTAGCACAGCAAACGGATATTTTATTTCTTGATGAGCCGACAACTTTTCTAGATATTACGTATCAAGTGGAAATTCTAGATTTGCTAACAGACCTTAATCGAAAATATGGTACAACCATTGTGATGGTTCTTCATGATATTAACCTGTCAGCACGTTATGCAGATTATATTTTTGCACTAGAAAATGGAAAACTTGTAGCGGAAGGCAAGCCATCAGATATTATAACAAGTACATTAATAAAAGATATTTTTGGTCTTGATTGTACTGTGATTAATGACCCTATTTCCACGACCCCTTTAGTTGTGCCAAGAGGCAGATATCATGTGAAAGCATAAGTTCTAATTACAATAATTTTATGGAGATAAGATGTTGTTTTTTATAGAAATGTATCATCTATTATTCATTTTTTTTAAAAAATAGTTTCCGTCATGAAACCCACGCATGTTGACCAGTATCTTTCAACATGTGTGGGTTTTCTTTAAAGTAAACGTAGCTTTTATTACAAGAATTTTGAAAAAGGAAACGATAACGATTTTACAGGTACACATATTTCACAACAATGGTTGTTAACCATTTCATAAGTGTACCTTTCTATGATCGGCTTGTTATCCATTTGATATCCACTGCTTTGTAGCGATTGGAAAATTTCGGCGTATGCCTTGTGAATATCTTCTGCTGTATGTTTTACCTCATAAATAAGGTACTTTCCACTAGTAAGTTCACTTTTAGATATGGAATCATCCATTTGATCCTCCTTTGATAGCACAATACAAGCATCAAACCTACATTTTTCAGGAGGAGTTATTTCAGGATTATCATGTGGAATGGCAAATAGGGTAGCCGATTTAAGAAGATCTTTCTCATTAGCCCACTTTTTTAATTTCTCCATGACTTCCATATTTGCTGGACCATATGGACCCACTCGTCGCATGTAAGCGATACGGTAGTTTGGGAGTATTTCGACTTTAAGTTTCATAGGTTCTTCCTTCCTTTCTACATATACATTTGTTGATGCACATCGAATGTAACATGCATTAAAAGGATAAACACTTTAATTTTTAAAATTTTTTGAAGTGGGTATTCCTTTTGAAATAGTTAATCTTTTCTATTGTCTCGATTTTCTTTCCCAATCGCATCTTTCGTTTTATTCTATGATACGATGATTCGTAAGATTAAATCATTAAAAAGAGGAGTCAGTATGGATAAGGAAAAATATTATGATGTAATGGAAGCTAATCAAAAAGATAGTCATAATAAGATAATTAAGTTTTAGGAGAATGTTTAAATGAGATATTTTGTAAGTGATGACCTTTGGGATATAACAGGCTATGCAAAAGAAATAGAAAAACTATTGCCTAGATTTAATAAAGAGACTGCACAGTTTTTAAAGAATAATTCCTTTCATGATGGAAAGGTTGTTTCTCTTACGGTTTTAAACCAAGAAAATGGGAAAACAAAGGACCCTACTACTATTAAAATGCTGATTGAGCATTGGGATGGTGGATCATTCGAAATACAATGGCTAAATGTCCGTAAGTTTTTAATGGATTATGATATTACGAGAAATGTTTATGCGAACGTACCCAATAAAATTGCTTTTGGTGGCCGGAGAGGGCTTGATGATTGGGGATATGACGAAATCCTTCCGTTGAGTAAAAAGAAGTTACAACATGAAATTTTGTTGTTTTCAGATACGACAATTATCATCCATTGTTCCAATATAAAGATTAGAAAAGTAAAATAAAAACATCTAAATATACCAAAATAGGTAAGATGGAGGTATATATTAAATATTTTTCTTATAGAAAAAAAGTAATTATTGAATTATCTAAACACTCAGATATAATTAATCGCATATAGTTTTTTAGGAGTGGGAATAGATGGTTACCGATATCGTAGTAAAAGAGTATTGTAGTGAATACCAATCTCAAGTGGTAGATTTAATTTTGCATATACAGCAAAATGAATATAATATTCCTATATCAATAGAGGATCAACCTGATTTACTTGATATTGAACATTTCTATCAGATAAATAATGGGAATTTCTGGGTAGCCCTTCATCATAATAGAGTAATAGGTACTGTTGCATTATTGGATATTGAAAATGATCAGGTGGCATTAAAAAAGATGTTTGTAGAAAAAAATTATAGAGGAAAACGATTCGAAGCGTCAGCCCAGTTATTAAATACTGCTATTGGTTCGGCAAAGGAAAATAATTTACAAGGAATATATTTGGGGACAACGCTACAATTTATAGCTGCTCATAGATTTTATGAAAAAAATGGTTTTCAAAGTATAACGCTTGAAGAGCTTCCAGCTGAATTTCCCGTAATGAAAGTCGATAAAAAGTTCTATACGTATAAAGTATAAGTAAGGACTATTAAATAAAGTAGAAGGTATATATATGTATAAAAACAAAGCTAAAAATAGGAGAGAGAGCTTAACAGCTGATTGTATAAATTGTTTTGGACTATGCTGTACAGCGCTGAATATTGTGGCATCAAGTGATTTTGCAATAAATAAAGCAGCTGGAACACCTTGTCTTCATTTGCAAGGAGATTTTCGTTGTAAGATTCATAGGAATCTAAGAGAAACAGGATTTAAGGGATGTACAGTGTATGATTGTTTAGGAGCGGGTCAAAAAGTCTCGCAAGTCACTTTTCGTGGAGATAGTTGGAAAGAAAATCCTGAGATCGCGGAGAAAATGTTTCGTGTATTTCCTGTTATGGAACAATTATATGAAATGATTGCATTTATCGCAGAAGCGTTAACATATGATGTCTCCCCTTTATTGCAGGATAAGTTAAATAATCAATTAAAAAAGCTGCGAAATGTAACAGATATGGATGCTGACCAGTTGTTGGCACTAAATATCCTAACATGTCGAATACCTGTAAATGAATTACTTTTAGAAACAAGTGAATATATTCGAAGTGAGCTGAGCTCAAAAGTTTTTGCTAAGAAGAAAGGCAAGAAACATAGGGGCGTAGATTGGGTTGGCAAGAATTTAAGAGGAAAAGATTTAAGAGCGGCTGATTTACGAGGAGCTTGTTTAATTGCAGCTGATTTGCAAAATACAGATCTACGAGGTGTTGATTTTATAGGAGCTGATTTGCGTGATGCAAATATAAGTAGTGCCAATCTTTCATCAAGTATGTTCTTAACTCAAATGCAAATTAATTCAGCCATTGGTAACGATAAAACAAAGTTACCCTCACACATACAATCTCCACCTCATTGGCTTAACTGATTTTCATTTCGCTTGTAGGGAAGAAAATATTCATCTCGCACGCAAGTAAAATGTGTCATGTATTCCCGGTTTAAGTACAGTTATAAACATTTTAGTCGAGAGATGGACAGGAGTGGTATAGGTGAAACAAGCGTTAATCATAATTGATATGCAAGAAATCTTTTTTTCAGAGGAGCCAAATTACCTATATCAATATGAACAGCTGCTTAAGAATGTAAATATAGTAATTGATTGGGCAAGAACAAAGGAAATACCGGTTATTTTCATCCAACATACAGAACAAAATTTATTAGATGAAATGGCGAAGGGGAAGTATACTTGGGAATTACATAAAGGGCTGCATCGAGAAGATAACGATATGGTAATAGAGAAAATTACATGGGATGCCTTCTATCAAACCACTCTAGAGAAAATATTAAAGAAATTGGGAATAGAGCAATTAATTTTTGCCGGTGCGCAAACCGAATTTTGCTTAGATACGACCATGCGCGTTGCCTATAGTAAGGGCTACCAACAGAATCTGTTAGTAAAGGGTACACATAGTACATTAAATAGTAGCAAACTTACTGCTGAGCAAATTATAGAGCATCATGAATCTGTGTGGAATAATCGTTTTGTACAAATACAGCCAATTGATGGGTTTATATAGTAAGGGAGATTGTGAAGGTGATATACGTTCACGTCATAAAAAGCACTGCATACAGACAGAAGCATTGCCTAGAGCAAATGCCAAAAGACTATTCTGGGTATATGGCGAAATCGTATACAAAAAATAGGGGGAAATGAGGCTGAGACATAACTAAATAGATAATAGGTAAAGACGAACATTTACTAATTTAGCAGTTAAATGGTTACTTCCTATACTGGTTATTTGTGTTTTTAATCTAGTTAAGTATAAAAACTATGTTGTTCTATTTCGTTTTTAAAGGCTATTTGCTAAAAACCAATTCTTTTACCAAGAAAAAAATGAAATAGATTGGAAAATGGAGCAGCCTGCATACACGAAGACTCCGAAGCGGCTAAAGCCGAGCCCCACGGAAAGCGAAGTGTATGCAGGCTGCGGGCGATTACCACAAACCTTCTTTTTTACATGAATAAAAAACCCAAACCATGATACGAAATATTTTTTGCATCTTCGTATCATGGTTCGGGTTTATCTTCGGCTGGAATACTTATGTTCCAGCTTCTTATCCAGTTTACTTAGACATTTCTGCTTCTTTTTTATTGCTTTTCTGTTCTTTTAACAATTCTTTTAATAAGTCTTTAACGAGTGATGCTGATTTTACTTTTAGCTCCAAGTCAGGAGAGGTGTGAACTTGATAGTTTCCAGAAGCAATGCACAGCTTTAAATCGTCTACATTATTACACTCATGTGCTAAATCATTATATACACTGCCATATTGTAAAAACTGGTGAGTGTCGCTTCCGCCAACAATTGGCAGACCAACCTTTTCTGCAAAGGCAGTTAGTTTTTTATGATAAGGGTGTACTCCTTGAGAATAAAGATCTTTTCCATTCAAATCAAAGGCATCTAGACGGAGGAGCTGCTCTACCTTTAGGTGGTAAAGAGGGGTGCTTTCTCGAAAAGGATGTGCTCCGATTTTTAAAATATTATATTGTTCTGCTAGATTCATTAGTAAATCAAAGGCGATAAAGCTTTCTTTTTCTGTATGCTTATCTAATTGTTTACGAATGGATAAAATATCTTCTCGACTTCCGATTAAGAGGATATGCCCAACTTCTTTCACATCTACTTCGATACCAGGAAACAGCTTAAATCCCTCAATATTATAGTAGCCATTTTCATAAGTATAATGCTGCTCTAAAAAATCATAAATATCACCAAAACGCTTCGTGTTGAAATGTTCTGTCATAGCTAAGGCGGTTAAACCACTGGTTTGTGCCTCTGCCATCATCTCTTGGAAATAAGTTGGCATAAAATCGGATTTTTTTGAAATTTTTACATGACTATGGAAATCTATTCGCATGGTAATTGCCTCCTGTATTTTTAAAATAGTGTAGCGAAAGTAAATAGGCTAATGATATATAAAACAGAAATGGTTAAAAATAAATAATCACGCGGTTTAAAGGATAGATGCGCAAGTTTGATTTTTTTAACCTCTGGACGATTGAACGCATAAAAACTCCCCTTTGTCTCTAATGCTTCCACAGTTGTTCTTGCTCTTTTTGCAGTGCTTAAAAGCAAAGGGTAAAAGGATAATACGGCAATTTTCGAAAAATAAATAATCGAGCGCCAGTATAAGATTCCATGTTTTTCTGGTGCTTTGCCCCGTAAGCGAAAAGAAAGAAATACGTGATGATACTCCTCTAATAAACTCGGAAGCATACGATATCCATAAGCGATGCTAAAAGAGACTTGCCCTGGCATACCTATTTTCAGCAGTCCATTGCTTAATTTTTCTGGATCCATGGAACAAAATACAGTAATACTTGCTAAAGAGATAATCGAAAGTTTCAAAGTAAGCATTAAAAGTGGCAAGATTGCTTGTAGGTTTCCGCCAAAAAACCAAGAAGCAATCAATAAATATCCGCCTTGCCCTAACAACCCTAGGCAAAGGATCATTAAAATCAAGAGTGATACCCTCGACATAAATGTAGTTAATACCATAAAGGCAAATAATCCTATTAAGATTGTTGGACTGTGTATAAACCAAGGAACAATGCCGAAAAATAGATACCAAATAAATAGCGTTCGAGGATCTAATTTTGCTAAAAAGGTATTTTCATTTCCATAAGCTGTATTTAATAATTCAATTTTTACTTGTTCAACAGAAAGCTTTTCAGAAAGTTTTCGCGTATACTCCACTTGTTTGCTCCTCTCTTTTTCTTATCCCTTGAACAAAGTCGTCTACTGTATAGGCAAGCGGCGACATATTTAACGTTCTGCTTAACTCTAATATTTGCGGAGGCTTCAGCCCAGCTTTTTTTAGTAAGGGAACATTGCTGAAGACGGATTCGCGATTGCCATCATGAATAACTTGACCTTCATGTAAGACAATAATTCTATTTGCCCATTCGGAGACAAGCTGCATATCATGCGTAGCAATAATAACAGCACTTACTTGCTCTCTCAACGAAGTAATAAGTTTTGTGATATGCTTGCGCGTTGCAATATCGAGGTTCGCTGTCGGTTCGTCTAGTAAAATGATCGATGGATTCATCGCAACCCCAATGGCTAATGATGCTCTTCTTTGTTGACCGCCACTCATTAAGCGACTGTCTCGATCTTGTAATTCGGTCAGTTCAAACTGTTTAAGAATGGTATCGACTTTTTCTTTATATTCAGGAATTTTCCGTGCTTTTAAAAAGAACTCTACATCTTTCCGAACGCAATCTTCAATAAACATTTCTTCTGGATTTTGATAGATATAGGTAACTGTATCTGCTAGCTTCTCTGGTGAAAAGTTACGAGTATTCATTCCTTTTATGAGAACATTTCCTTGTTCTGGCTTAACGAGTCCAGTGAGAAGTCGCATTAAAGTTGATTTTCCTGCACCGTTATTTCCAACTAGTGCGATTAAATCTCCTTGATGAACATCGAGGCTCGTGCCTTTTAAAATCTGTTTTTGGGTACGGTTGATCATTTTATAAGAGAATGTGACATTGTTTATTTCTACTATTTTCTCATTGATATGCGGCGTAATATCGTTCTCCTCGTACTTGTTTTCTGTCCGCGTATTATTAGAGAGTTGAAATGATTCCTTTGCGTCTTTTAACGTGATAGGCAAGTATTTTTTATCAAAAGAACCTAACTTATAGGCTGCTTGTGTCACTTGCGGTGGATAAATTTGGCTCATCATAAGCTCTTCTACTGCGGTTAAGGCTTCCGATGTTGGCCTTTTCCAAACAATTTGTCCCTTATTCATCAGGACGACTTGCTTACAGTAGTTTGCGATAAATTCTGTATGATGTTCAATTACAATGATTGTTTTTCCAAAGTCTTCGTTAAGTTTTTTTAAAATTTCATAAATTTCTTCGGCATGAGCTGGATCAAGTTGGGCAATTGGTTCATCAATAATTAAAATTTCAGGGTCAAGGGACAGGGCTCCAGCTAAAGCAAGCTGATGCTGCTGTCCGCCGCTTAGCTGCCAAACAAATTCGTTATCACGATCATGAAGGCCAACTAAGTCTAGTGCTCTTTTTCCACGTTCTAGATAATCTGTATAACCAAAGTTAAGCGGAGCAAAACTAGCGTCCTCTAATACTCGTGGACTTACAAGCTGATTTTCGAAGTCTTGATAAACATAGCCAACATGCTGGGAGAGATCGGCTACTTTATGTTCTGTTGTTACTAATCCATTTACGACAACTTTTCCGGAAAAGTCCCCTACATAGTAATGAGGAATAAGTCCATTTAGTAATTTGCAAAGTGTAGATTTCCCAGATCCATTGCTTCCAATAATGGCAACAAAATCTCCTTTATTAATGGTTAAGGATATGTCGTTTAAGACAGGATGATCATCTCCAGGATAGTGAAAGGTCACGTGATCGAGCTCGATTTGAATCGTCATACAGAAATCCTCTCATTTGCCTCTTTTTTCTTTTTAAGGCTAAGCATAATGAAAACAGTGATGGCAGCAACAATGGCAGCAGCACCTATACTAATCCATACAAACCAATCCCCAAACATTTCTATAAAGTCTGCTTCCCATTCCACATTAAAGTCAGTTTCAGATAAGTATTCAAAGAAAAAGGCAGAACATGCTAGTATGATACTTAAGATAATGAGTCGTGGTGCAATTATGTCACTCATGGCATATTTCATTTTATTGTCTCTTGGCTTCATTCCGAGTAATGGTTCAATTTTCCCATATAAACGTGGGACTAAATATAAAGTAGGTAAAAGGGCGAATAAGATGCCAGAAAATAGTACATCATTTAAGAACGAAAATCCTTCAATGACAACGACACTTTTCGCTAATCCGGGCACAGCTTCTAATTCTTCTACTCCAACCCAAACCTTTCCGATATCTACCATTGAGCTTATTGCTTGATGGATGATAACACCGGTTATCGCCGCTATCCCAACTTGTCTTTTGTTTTTAGGATCCCTTACTAAAGAACCGGCGATAAACATCGCTAGGGAGAAGGAAATGAATTTTTCTAATTCTCCAAATCCACCAAATTGACCAAGCATAATTTCCCCAAAAATAACTTCTCCTAAAGCAGCGCCAATTGCTGCATATAAAGGATGAAATAACATACATAATGTTAGTGGAATAAAGGCGAAGTATTCAATGGAAAACTCTACAGGACCAAATTTCACCGATGGAACTAATTCTGTAATCATGTTAGATAATCCATATAAAGACATGGATAAAATAAAGATCATCATTTTTTGGGATTGCGTTAACACGTACCTAGCTTTTAATTGACTCATTATCTTGCCTCCTTTTATTAATTACTCTTATCGTAAAGGAGGTACTTTAATAAAATATGGTGGGAACGTAAATGCTTTGTAAATTTATTAACATTTTATAACATTGTGTAAAAAAAATATCATTTTGCTATTGGTCAGCTAGGGAATATGCTATGCTAAGTTCAAAATCCATGAACGAGGGGAATACTTTTGCGAACATTTAATTGGAATACAAAATCGATGTCGCCTATCCAATATCGAATTGCTGATTATATTCAAAAAAATACACAGCAAGTTCTATTATCAACAGAACAAGAAATTGCGGATGCAGTAAAGGTAAGCATTGCCTCTGTCTCCCGTTTTTGGCGTTGTGTCGGCTACAAAAATTTTAAAGATTTTAAAGGGGAAATTGCTTCGCAGCTTGAGGTTTCGCCGGCGGGTAAGATGAAGCATGTTATGCGGATGATGGAAAAGGAAGCGCTTGAATACCATACATTAAATGCATCGATTAATCATTTGTATAAAACGGTGGAGCAATTCCAAAAAAGTACACTTAAACAGACTGTTAATCTACTAGCTTCGGCGAAAACTATTTATGTGCATTGTCCGGGGCCATCCTTAGGTTTAGGGGAGTTAATGAAGTATCGAATGGCTAGATATGGGATGGATCTTCGCATTATTCATAAAGGAGGCAGTGAATTGCTGGAAGATTTGCTGCACTTTACGAAAGAGGATGTTGTAATTTTATTTGGCTTTATTCGGTTGCTCCCCGAAGCACAGGTTATCTTAGATGATGCCCAGCAAGTCGGATATAAGACAATTATCATCACCGATCAGCTTGTTTCTGAATTTAGCGCACATGCTGATATTGTTTTATTTTCCAGCAGAGGAGAAATAAGAGAGTTTCATTCCATGATCGCCCCGGTTCTTTTAATAGAGAATTTAATTATTGCCATTGGGCTAGAGCATCAAGAAGAAAATGTTCGGCGGTTAGAACAGCTTAGTAAACTGAGGAATCGCTATTCGGCGGAGCTTCCAAGATGAACGGCGGCCTCAGTTTTACAAAATTTTTTCGTCCTATTTCTAGAAGAGGCTGTGTGTTAAATATAATACAAAATAAAAAATCATAATATAAGAATAAACGTAACAACAAAAGGGTTTCTTAAAATCTACTTGTTTTAAGAAACCCTTTCTTTTACTTTTTAGAAAAATAGTATTCTAATTAATTTTTGGATGTTACAAAGCTGTTTACCTCTTTAAAAATCTTTTAATTCCTTCCACCACATAATCATGATCAAGTTGTGGGGTTAAACCGGAAACAGTTACAGACCCAATAACTCCTGCACCTTTCACTCTTATAGGGAAGGAGCCTCCAACAGCTTGATATTCTGAAGGTGATAAAAGAGAGCTCACATCATGAGTTGTACCTGCTTCTTCAAAACGTTTGGCAATATAATGTGAGCTATGGTTGTAATGGTCTACTACGCGTTTTTTTCGATAAGACCAGAATACATTTTCTTCAGATGTTCCTTCCATCAGGTGACTAAAGATAGGGACACGATTGCGTTCAATATGAATGGCAATAGCCTTGTCGGTTTCTTTTGCATAATCCGTAATCAGCAAGCCTAGCTTTAGCGCATCGTCATTAGTAAATTGTTCAAACTGTAATTCAGTTTCTAACTGTTCAAGTTGTTGTACATTCATTTTGATTCTCTCCCTTAAAATAATTTTTGTTTTTTATCTAATGTATAATTTAATACGGCAAAAAGAGCGGCTAGTGCTGCCATAAAAGCACCAATCCAAGCCGTATCTAAATACGTTAAGTAATCGACTGCTAATCCACCTAAAGTAGATCCAATTGCAATTCCAATATTAAAAGCAGAGATATTTAATGCGGAAGCAATATCTTTAGCGGATGGTACTAATTTTTCCGCTAATGCAACAATATAAGCCTGTACGCCTGAAGACATCATAAATGCAAATAATCCTAATAATAAAATAGATACTATACTTAGATGTTTACTTGGTAAAAGCCATATTTGAAGAAGCAGAACAATTCCTTGAACAAGAAATACCCAACGCAATGCCTTCACAGGATGTTGATTTGCCATTTTTCCTCCAAGCAGGTTGCCGATTGCTACAGCAATTCCATATAAGAGAAGCAAAATGGAAATAGAGCTTGATGAATATCCACTGATTTCTTCAAGAATAGGGGCAAGATACGTAAATAAAGTAAATGTCCCTCCAAACCCTAATGCTGTCATGACTAAAGCTAAAAGGATTCGTTTATTTTTAATAAGCTGCCCGATATCCTTTAAAGTTGGTGGATTGTTTTGATTTTTAACTGGATCAATCGCGAAAAGATTGGAAATAAGACCTATTATTCCTAAAATAGCTACTGCACCGAATGTAGCGCGCCACCCTAAATTTTGGCCGATAAACGTACCTAAAGGAACTCCTGCGATGGTTGCTACTGTTAAACCTGTAAACATAATGGAAATGGCAGTACCTCTCTTGTTCACTGGTACGATATTGGAGGCTACAACAGCAGCTACTGCAAAAAATACTCCGTGTGCAACGGCTGTAATAACTCTTGATAACATCAACCATTCATAATTGGGTGAAATGGCGGATATTCCATTTCCAATCGTAAATATCGCCATCAAAATAATCAAAAATCGCTTTTTAGGAATACGTCCTGCAATGGCTGTTACGATAGGAGTCCCAATGGCTAGTGCAATGGCATATCCAGAAATAAGTGTTCCGGCTTTCGTTAAAGCAATGCCTAAGTCATTTGCAACTGTCGGCAATAAACCAACAAGGACAAATTCTGTCGTGCCAATTGCAAATGCGCTGATAGATAGTGATAATAAAGCTATATACTGCTTTGTTGTCATTTCGTTCCTAACTCCTCCCTCATAACCTTTTTCTTTGTTAAAGCAGCTTAGAAATTTGATTACTGCATTGAATGAGCCTTTTACTAAGGCTTTTATCTAATCGCTTTGTCAATCGTACAGCTGGTCCTGATAAAGTAACTGCAGCAATTACTTCATCCTTGTAGATAATAGGTGCAGCGATGCATCGTAAGCCAATTTCCGTTTCTTCGTCATCTATTGCAAACCCTTGACTCCGAATTACATTTAAATGTTGTTTTAACAAATGGGAATCTACAAAGGTATTTTTTGTATTCTGAACTAACTTTAATTCCTTCACCAAGCCTTCACGGTGATCTACATTTAAAAAAGCCATAATAACTTTTCCGAGAGCGCTTAAATGAGCAGGGGCACTTTCTCCTACCTCGGAATGACTTCTTATCGAATGTGTTCCATCAACTACCTGTGTTGTGACAACATCTGTACCATGAAGTATGCCTACATATACGGTTTCTCCAATTTCAGAACTTAACTGATAAAGAGGGGGAACCGAAATCCAGTTTAGTTTGGCATTAAAAGAAGGGTTTTTTCTTTCCAGTTTGTTCGTTGTACTATACAAATTATCAATTTTTTTTATATATCCCATTAATTCAAGTGTATAAAGCATTCGAAAGGTTGTAGATTTATTCAAAGAAAATTTTTTCATGACGTCACTTAAGCTCATGCTTTCTTCCTGCCTAAGTGCATCTAAAATCATCAGCCCTTTTTTCAGAGTGGATACTTCATATTGGCTCACTATTCTCACCTCATGTTGATTATCATAATGGCTGTAAAATAAAAAATCAAAAAAAGAATAATTGTTTCTATATATGAAACTATTATGGGATGATTGCCTATAGAATGCGTTTTCTTCGGTATGAATTTAATTTGCACCTTTTTCGTTGCTATTATATAAAGTGGATTTTTTATTTTTGTTCGTTGGGGAAAGCTTGCTGTTTTTGTGGGTTTACAATACTTGATCGAATAGAAAAACGAAATGGGGGGACCATTTCGTTTTTTTAAATATTATTTAAGCAGTTTTGAGATTTGTCTACTGCAGTGGATTAATTTTTTACTTAAATTACTATCCAGCTTTTTGGTTAAACGGACGGAGGGACCGGCTATAGCAATGGATGCGATCACATGATCTTGGTAAAGAATAGGTACGGCAACACAGCGTAAACCAATTTTCGATTCCTCATCGTCAATAGCATATCCTTTCTGGCGGATTATTTTCAAATGTTCATTGAGTGAATGAGAATCAGCAAAAGTATGTTTTGTGCTTTGTACTAATTTTAATTCCCGAATTATTTTCTCACGTTCTGTCGTTTCTAAAAAGCTAACTATGGCTTTTCCTAAAGCACTTAAATGAACAGGAGCTGTTTCTCCAACATTCGAGTTTGGTGTTAATGAATGTGTAGTGCCATCGACTACCTGTGCAGTGACGACATCTGTTCCACGAAGGATTCCGACATAAGCTGTTTCACCGATTTCCGTACTTAATTGATAAAGAGGAGGAACAGAAAGCCAATTTAAACGAGAATGATAAGGGTTTGGCTTGATGCCTATTTTACTTGTAACACTATATAAATTATTGACTTTTCTTACATAGCCCATTAATTCTAATGTGTATAATAAACGAAAAGTTGTCGATTTATTAAGTGCAAACATGGTCATCACTTCACTTAATGTCATACTACCTTCCTGTTGAAGAGCATTTAGGATAAGAAGTCCCTTTTTTAATGTAGATACCTCATATTGACTCACTATTTTCCCCTCACTATCATTTTATTATAAAATTTAAAATTAATAATAAATTCAAAAAATAAAAAAATCAATGGAATTCATCTCCTATTTAAGCGTTTAAATGCAGATTAATAGATTCTACTTTAGATAAAAAAGGTAGATCATATTCTTTCTTCTAGGTATTCGGACACTTCTTTTTCAGATATGAATTTTTCATGACTTATTTTAAAAATGGATTTTTTTTCAAATCGTTTCAAATAAAGAAACGATTTATTTTTTTTTTGCCTATTTCTTTTACGGCAGTTTATACTCGAAAAAACAAGAAAATATTTGCACGGTGAAAAATTATTTATACAATAATAATTTCTCATCAGCATTTTAATTATCTGATTTTTCACTCGATTGTGATGATTTGAGTGAAAAGGGCTTGTTTTTACTATCTTATAAAGCTAAACAGGCAGGCATGATTTTCTAGAACCTAAAAACCTACTCTAGATTAATGCAGTTCACATTAAAGAGAAAGGAAAATAAAAAAATGAGTATTGAATTACATCCCAAACTAATTCCTTATATAAAACTTGTGGATTTTTTGGGAAGTGTCATGGGAACACACTGTGAAGTAGTTCTACATGATGTACGCAATATTGAAAATTCAATTGTTGCTATTAAAAATAGTCAAATTAGCAACAGGAAGGAAGGGGGCCCCTTAACCGATTTAGCTTTAAAGATATTAAAAGATAAATCGTATGTAAAAAAAGACTTTTTAATTAATTATTCAGGGAGAACAGAAGATGGCAATATTGTAAGATCGTCTACCTTTTTTATAAAAGGTTCAGAGGGCGAAGTATTAGGAATGCTTTGTTTTAATATGGATGTAAGCTATATGGTAGATGCTCGAAATATTTTAGATAGTATAATTAATGGCTTAACAGAAGTATCCTCTAATGGGTTGCATCTCCATGGACATATACCAGGAGAAAAAAATAACCCTATTGAAGGCTTTCATACAACCATTGAGGAACTTACGGAATCGATTATCATTAAAGCACTTTCTGAAACAACCATCTCTGCTGAAAGAATGTCTCCTGATGAAAAGATAGATATTATCAAACAATTAAATGAACAGGGAATTTTTTTAATAAAAGGTTCTGTATCAGAAGTGGCAAAGTATTTAAAAACTTCAGAAGCAACAATATACAGATATTTAAATAAAATTGATTCTAAACAATAGAAAAGAGTAGTGAGCAAGATAAAGAGAAACGAAGAGTAAATAGTATTTATTTGGATTTAATTTTTGTAAAATTCGGAAAAAGGGGGATTCTTATAATGCTAGTTTTAGATACTGATACAGCACCAAAAGCAATTGGACCATATTCACAAGCAATTGAAGTAGGGGGTTTTTTATTTACATCTGGACAAATCCCAATGGACCCGCAAACAAGTGATATCGTAGGGGAAACCATCCAAGAACAAACAGAAAGAGTAATGGAAAACCTAAAAAATCTATTAAAAGCAAATGGAATAGACTTTTCTCATGTTGTTAAAACTACCTGTTTCTTAACAAACATGGAGGACTTTCCAAAATTTAATAGTGTATACGAGAAGTACTTTACAAAGCACAAACCTGCACGATCAACCGTTTCGGTATGTGAATTACCTAAAAAGGTGTTAGTAGAGGTGGAAATAATCGCAGTAAAAAATAGATGAATGAAGATATTTTATTTTTTAATTTAAAACCAGTATACATGTAACCTTTTTAACATCTACAAACAATAATGGAGGCTTTCTAATGATGGAAAAATGGAGTTTTAATACAAATATAATTCATGGTAATTCTCAACCAGATCCTCAAACGAATGCTATTTCACCAAGTATTGTTCCAGCTGTTGCTTATGCTTTTCCCAATGTAGAGACAGCGGCCAAAGCTGTTTCTGGAGAAGTTGATCTTGAATATTATGGTCGTTATAGTAATCCGACCCTTAAGATTTTGGAAGCAAAAATAGCCGCATTGGAAGGAGGAGAAGCTGCTTTAGGTGTAGCAAGCGGAATGGCAGCTATTTCTACAAGTTTGCTTGGGTTTTTAGCGGAAGGTGATCATGCCATTATTACTAAAGATGTTTATGGAGGCACGTTTAGCTTTATGACCTCTTTAGCACCAAGGTTTGGCATTCAGTATGATTTTGTCGATTGTACAAATTTAGAAACATTAGAACATGCGATTAAAACAAACACGAAAGCAATTTATATTGAGACGCCTTCTAATCCGAAATTGACCGTTTTAGACATAGAAGGAATCTCAAAGATTTCTAAAAAATATAATATTCCACTAATAGTCGATAATACGTTTATGAGTCCATATTTACAGAATCCATTAAAATTAGGGGCCGATGTGGTTGTACATAGTGCTACTAAATACATTAATGGACACGGGGATGTGGTTGCTGGTTTTATAGTTGGTAAGAAAGATATGATTCATTTTATGAGAAAGAAAATAATGGGTGATCTTGGGCAAAATCTTAATGCTTGGGAATCCTATCTTATATTAAGGGGATTAAAAACAATGGGCTTGCGTGTTCAAAGACATTGCAATAATGCGCAAAAAGTTGCTTGTTATCTTGAAAAACACCCAATGGTGGATAAAGTTTATTATCCTGGATTAACCACGCATCCGCAGCACGTAGTAGCAAAAAAACAAATGAAGGATATGGGAGGCATTGTTTCCTTTGATTTAAAAGGAGACCTTAAAATGAGCATTCAATTCATGAACTCTCTTAAACTTGCAATGATTTCCTTTAGTTTAGGAGATCCTGAAACATTAGTTCAACATCCAGCTTCGATGACTCATGCATCTATTCCATCAGCCGAGAGATTAAAATTTGGAATTACAGATAATCTAATAAGGCTTTCCATTGGACTGGAGGATGTGGAAGATATTATTGCAGATTTAGACAACGCTTTATTATCTGCACAAGAAATAAAAGCTTATTCATAACATTCATTAGAGGGGGTGATAGAGAGAAATAACTGCAGTGCACAATAAATAGATGGAACCGGTAACTAAAAAATGTATTTCAAATAAAGCAAGATAATTATCTTTTGATTGAAATGAATAGTAACTATTAAATAAACAGGATATGGAGATGATCAATAATGAATTTTATAAAAAAATGTATTCCATTTATTTTACTAGTAATGTTAATTATTACAGGGTGCTCATCAGGTGAAAAAGCTTCTACTTCTAGTAATGATAATGTCAAAAAGATTAAAGTTGCTTATGTGCAAACTGCTATCCCAATAACTTATCAAGATGATAAGGGAAATGCTACAGGCTATGACGTAGAAGCAATGAAACTTGTAGATGAACTACTTCCTGACTATGAATTTGAGTTTGTTCCAACAACAGATGATGACTTATTAATTGGCGTGGAAAACGGCAAATACAATGTTGGGATAAAAAATGCTTTTTATACAGATGCAAGAGCGGAAAAATATATTTACCCTAAAGAAAACATCGGAGCAAGTAATTCAGGATTAATAATGAGAGTAGAGGATAAGGATATTGTTCATGATTTATCGGATATGGCGAAATTAAATAAAAAATTAATTCCGATTGCTCCTCAAGATGCCCAGTATAGTTTAGTTCAAGCATATAACAAAGAAAATCCAGATAACACGTTAAAAATTGAAAGCTCTGAAAATTTTGTTGTAACAGAATGGCCAATTTGGATTTCAGAAGGTCGCTATGATGCTTGGCTTGGTGTGAAATCTGTCTACACTGCCACAATAGAATCAGAGGATGGCCCGTTCCATAATCTAAAAGATAAGCTTATATACAATGGCTTTACTGCAACAAAAACATATCCTTTATTTAATAAAAAGGAACAAGCTTTTGCAGATGCTTATGATACGGCGGTTGTAAAATTGAAAGAAGAAGGAAAGCTGAATGAATTGCTCGTTAAATTCTTAGGGGAAGATACATTTAAAATGCTAGAAGAGAATAAATAATAAAAGAAAATAGATAATCTGTACGTAGAGGAAAGAGAAAGATGGGGGTATGTGGAATGCAAGACTTTGATTTTAAAAGTATATTCTCTTATTATCCTGAAATTCTCCCTTTTTTAGGAACGACTTTTTTAACCGTCATATTTTCTGTGATTTTTGGAACGATTCTCGGTTTTTTCGTTGCAGTAGCAAAGTTAAGTCCGAATAAAATATGGAGATTAATAGCGGAGAGATATACAAATATATTAAGGTGTACTCCAGCAGTTGTTTTGCTGTTTTTGGTTTATTATGGTGTTCCAGAATTATTCCAAGCAGCATTTGGGATGAATATAAATGATATTTATAAAGGGATTTTTGTAATTATTACACTTTCGCTGTTATTTTCAGCAAATATGTCGGAAGTAATGCGATCAGCTTATGAATCAATCGATAAAGGTCAATTAGAAGCTGGAGTTAGTGTTGGCATGACAGCTACCCAGACTTTTATAAGGATTTTACTTCCGCAATGTTTTTTTATAGCCCTTCCTAATATAGGGAATGCGCTAATTGCTTTATTTCAAGAAGGAGCATTAGCATTTACTATTGGTTTTATTGACATAATGGGGAAAGCGAATTTAATTGTAGCACTTAATTATGGCGGCAATACAAAAGAAATATATATTGGTCTGGCACTTATCTATTGGGCTATTTCCATACTCATTGAAAAGAGCATGTCCATTTTTGAGCGGAAATATAAAGCGAAAATCTTATCGAAGACGGTTTAATGGAGGTGAAATAGAATGTCTTTTAATTTCGACTTTTTTATAAATACATTTTTTCTCTCCTTAACAGGGGCTTTAACTACTTTAAAAATAACAGGTGTGACACTGCTTCTATCTATTCCAATTGGATTTATCATTGCGGTAATACGAATATATAATATTCCTGTTTTAAAAAATATTTGCGCTGTTTATGTTTCTTTTATAAGAGGAACACCAATTGTTGTACAAATATTAATTATTTACAGTGCTGTTCCTAGTATATTGGCTGTTTTTTTCTCTAGTATAAACAGCTCGATTAATATATTTGATTTAAATCCAATCATCTATGCTTATATTGTATTTACTTTAAATACGATTGCAAACTTATCAGAGGTTTTCCGTTCTGCCTTGTTTACGGTGAATAAAGGGCAATTAGAAGCTGGACAATCAATAGGCTTAACGAATTTTCAAACATATAGAAGAATCATTATTCCACAAGCATTGGTAGCAGCAGTGCCAAATATATGTACGACAACGATTAATTTAACCAAATCGACATCTCTTGTTTTCCTTATGACCGTGAAAGATATTACGGCAATAGCAAAGGTGGAAGCAGGCTTTGGCTATAATTATACAGAAGCATACATTGTTGTTTGGATTATCTATTTACTATTATGCTCTGCAATAGAAGTGTTATTTAATCGATTTGAAAAAAGATTAAAAGTCTATAAATTAGGAGTTAACTAGAAATGAGGTGGACATGTGCTAGAACTGAAAAATGTTAAAAAAGCTTTTGGGGAAAATAAGATTTTAAAAGGTGTCGATATTAGTATCCATAAAGGGGATGTAACCTGCATCTTGGGGCCAAGTGGTTCTGGTAAGACAACTTTTCTTCGCTGTATTAACTTTTTAGAAAGAGCAGATGAAGGAGAGATTATCTTAGATGGGATGCACACTAATTTTAAGACAGCAAGTAAAAAAGAAATCTTGCATGTCAGAAAAAAGACTGCTTTTGTTTTTCAAAACTATAATCTCTTTAACAATAAAACAGCATTAGAAAACGTGACAGAGGGATTAATTATTGGCAGAAAGATTCCTAAAGAGGAAGCAAATGAGATAGGAAAAAAAGCCCTTGATAAAGTAGGGTTAACAGATAAATATGGATTTTACCCCTCTCAACTTTCTGGGGGACAACAACAGAGAGTAGGGATTGCCAGAGCAATAGCTGTTAACCCTGACGTTATTCTGTTTGATGAACCAACATCAGCATTAGATCCCGAACTAGTTAGTGAGGTGTTGGGGGTAATGAGGACATTAGCAAAAGAAGGCACTACCATGTTAGTAGTAACGCATGAAATGTCTTTTGCGAGAGATGTAGCGAATAAGGTTATATTTATGGACGGAGGAGTAATTGTCGAGGAAGGAATGCCCGAAGAGATATTCGGAGCACCAAAGGAAATGAGAACACAACAATTCTTAAAAAGTATAGTGAGAGATCAGGCACCTTCTATCTAAAGAGCCTTCTATAAGCTGAATGAAAAGAAATGGACGATAGTGGTGGGAGTGATAATCAGTTAGTATTCATTCCCACTATTCATTTCTAAATTAGATTTAGAACATCATAATAATTAGTTGGAGGATAAATCCATGAATGCATATGATAGAATTCGAGCAATGGTAGATGGAAAACAAGTCGATAGACCTGCCGTAAGTGTATGGAAACATTTTTTTTTAGAAGACCGCGTAGTAAATGATTTAGTAAAACGTACTTGTTCCTTTCAAGATCAAAATGATTGGGATGTTATAAAGGTGATGTCTAATGGTATTTACCTACAAGAGCAATATAACTCAAAAATTATTTGGTCTAGAAACAGCGATGAATTTCCGATTACAGTAAAACAACATATAAACGGGCCAAAAGGTTTCACTCGTTTAAAACCTGTAGACGTAAAAACGGGTGCAATCGCTAGAGAAGTGGAGGTTGCGAAAAGGCTGGTAGATAAATACAAGGGGAAAGTTCCTGTAGTTGCTACCGTTTTTACACCACTTACTTATGCCCAAGAGCTTTATAATGGTTGGCAAAACCCATGGCCCTTTTATGATTTAGTTCGTGATTATCCAGATGAATTAGAAGCTGGTCTCAAAGTATTAACGGAGGTTACAGCAAATATAATTGAAGAATTTGTTAAAGTTGGAGTGGATGGCATTTTTTATTCTAGTCAATTTGCCAATGACTTTGTCATGACTCCAGAGCTGTATAAACGTTTTGGAACGCCTTATGATTTACAAGCTTTTGAGCCTGCAGTAGGAAAAACTTGGTTTAATATCCTGCATATGCATGGACACACGGATATCTTTTTCGATTTATTTAAGGACTATCCTCTAGAGGCTTTTAGCTGGGAAGATATTCTTACTAATGTTTCTTTAAAGCAAGCAGCTGAAATAAGCGATAAAATTTTAGTTGGAGGAATTGAGAGAAATAATGATTTTAGAATAGACGATAGAAATCAACTTCTAGAACATATGGCTGGTCGTGTAAAAAATGCAGCAGCTCATGTTCCGAGCAATCGTTTAGTAATAGCTCCTGGCTGCGCCATACCAACAGATATTCCAGAGTATCGTTTTAATGTATTGAAAGAAGCAGTCGAGCTTGTTTTTGAGAAATAACTAAATAAGGAAGGGGGAATAATAAGCTGGATTATTCCCCCTTCCTACTTATTATGCATACATTTTTTAGCATATTTTAACTATTTATCCATTTAATGAGCTAACATGCACAAGGTTATTATTAGTGTTTTGTTATACGAAAGGCCTCCCATAAAAGGGTAATTCTCTCCCATATTTTCTAATTTTATAAGGAAGTTTCTTATTTTTATAGTAGAGTTAAGAAAGAGATAAAAAACTACAAATAGAATTATATGGGAGGTTGAAAAATGCGGCAACGTACAGTTGGTATACTTCTTTTTAATGAGGTAAACTTGAGCCAAAAATCCATTTTATTAATGGATTTTTTTAATATTAACATGCTGATTTAGGATATAAGTGGATGAAAGTCTTTTTTAACGTAATATGTGGTTGTTCCGAAGATATTTTTCGTTGTAGCTTTATTAAAATAAAAAAACATTGACAACGCTGTACGTACACGTTAAAATGAAAACGTAAACAATACCTATACGTACAGGACAAGAAGACTTTAAAATTTGTATATTTTTATAAAACTTCTATATTTTTCAGAAAAATGAAACCGCTATTATTTTTTTAGTTTTAGTGAAAGCGTTATCTAAATAACGGATGAAGGGAAGGAAACCCGATGAGCAAGTTCACAGATCCTGCAAAAGAGTTGCTTCAACATATTGGAGGAAAAGAGAATATTTCAACAGTTACACATTGTGCAACAAGAATGAGATTTGTTTTAAATGATCCGAGTAAGGCTGATGTAAGTAAAATAGAAGCAATCAAACTTGTTAAAGGTACTTTTACACAAGCTGGGCAATTTCAGGTGATTATTGGAAACGAGGTTTCAACATTTTATAATGAATTTATAAAAAATTCTGGAGTGAGTGAAGCTTCGAAGGACCAAGTCAAGGATGCGGCGAAGCAGAACATGAGCTGGATTCAAAGAATGATCGCCCATTTGGCAGATATATTTACGCCGCTTATTCCAGCTATCGTTGTTGGTGGTCTTATTCTTGGATTTCGAAATATTATTGGAGACATCAAACTAGTGGAAGATGGTACAAAAACACTTGTAGAGGTTTCTCAATTTTGGAGCGGCGTACACTCCTTCTTATGGTTAATTGGCGAAGCAATCTTTCATTTTCTTCCTGTTGGTATTACCTGGGCAATAGCGAAGAAAATGGGTACTACTCAAATACTCGGAATTGTACTTGGTCTTACGCTAGTGTCACCGCAATTGCTTAATGCATATGCAGTTGCAACAACAAAAGACATACCTGTATGGGACTTTGGGTTTGCACAGGTAGAAATGATTGGCTATCAGGCACAAGTTATCCCGGCCATTTTAGCAGGACTTTTATTGTCTTTCCTTGAACGTAAGCTTCGCGCTATTACGCCAAATTCTGTTTCGATGATTGTTGTTCCTTTCTTTTCTTTATTGCCAACGGTTATTATTGCGCACACTGTTCTTGGTCCAATCGGCTGGAAAATAGGTGCAGTTATTTCCGCTGGTATATACGCAGGTCTTACATCATCTTTTGGTTGCTGTTTGGGGCTGTATTTGGATTCTTCTACGCACCGCTTGTTATTACAGGGCTGCACCACATGTCCAATGCCATTGACCTTCAGTTGATGAGTCAATTCGGTGGAACAAATCTATGGCCAATGATTGCCTTATCCAATATCGCTCAAGGTTCAGCAGTTCTTGCTATGGTATACTTAAACAGAAAAAATGAAGAAGAAAAACAAGTTTCTATTCCGGCTACTATTTCCTGTTATCTTGGAGTAACAGAACCAGCTATCTTTGGTATTAACTTAAAATATGGCTTTCCGTTTATTGCAGGAATGATTGGGTCTTTAATTGCTGGTGTCATATCAGTAGGGTCTGGAGTAATGGCAAACTCCATCGGGGTTGGAGGAATACCTGGAATTCTCTCTATTCAGCCAAAGCATATGCTAATGTTTGCAGTATGTATGCTAGTAGCCATTGTTATTCCATTTTTGCTTACGATTATTCTTTCAAAAAAAACACCATTTCATTTTAAAAAAAATACAAATCTTTTTAAAGCAAAAGCTTAAGGTAATAGATAAATATGCATTAGCTTGAATAAAACGTTGTTATAGATATTGCATAGAGGAAGTTGGAATACGGAAGACCTCTACGGGATAAACGTAACCCCACGGAAAGCAAAACGTATTCAAGCTGCTGACCCATTTGAGAGCACCACTTATCAGGGGAGACATCCATGCTAATAAGGGTTCGCACCATGGCCCAAGAAAAGAAGCAGTTTCTTTAAGTTTTTGGATAGTTGAAGCAGGGAGCAGCCGGAATACACGAAGACTCCTATGGGAATTGCGGGACAGGCGAGACCCCGCAGCGCAGCGAGGAGGCTCGGCGCCCGCCCCATGGAAAGCGAAGTGTATTCCGACTGCGGACTTATCGAGAGCGTTTTTTTCTGGGTAGCTAAAAGGGAGAGTGAGCTTATCTCCCTTTTTACTTATAAAGGGAGGATTTTCTATGAAAGATTTTAAAAAAAGTGTTGTATATCAAATTTATCCTAAGTCATTTAAAGATTCAAACGGTGATGGATTTGGCGATTTAAATGGGATTATGGAAAAGCTCGATTATCTAAAAAATCTAGGAGTCGATTATCTATGGATAACACCCTTTTATGTTTCACCGCTAAAGGACAACGGATATGATGTTGCCGATTATATTTCCATTGACCCCCGTTTTGGAACAATGGCAGATTTTGAACGGTTAGTATCCGAGGCAAAAGCACGGAATATGGAAATCATGATGGATATGGTGTTTAACCATACATCAACAGAGCATGAATGGTTTCAAAAAGCGATAAAAGGTGATCAAGCATATAAAGATTACTATATCTTTAAGGAGCCGCAAGAGGATAAAGGTCTTCCAACTAATTGGATTTCTAAATTTGGCGGTTCAGCTTGGGAATATTCCGAGAAATATGGAGAATATTATCTTCATTTATTTGACGTAACACAAGCAGATTTAAACTGGGAAAATCCTAAGGTCAGACGAGAGATTTTTGATATAGTAGAATTTTGGCTAGAAAAAGGGGTAAAGGGTTTTCGTCTTGATGTGATCAATCTTATTTCGAAACCGGAAGTATTCGAAAACGATATGGAGGGAGATGGACGCAGGTTTTATACAGATGGTCCTAAAATCCATGATTATTTAAAAGAATTGAATAAAGAAACCTTCGGGAAATATGAAAATATTATCACTGTTGGAGAAATGTCCTCTACCTCGATTGACCATTGTGTCAGATATTCTCATCCTAATGAAAAGGAATTGTCCATGGTATTCAGTTTTCATCATCTAAAAGTAGATTATGAAAATGGAGAAAAATGGACAACAGTAGAATTTGATTTCAAAAAATTAAAAGAAATTCTCAGTTCCTGGCAATATGGCATGCAAGAGGGGCATGGATGGAATGCTCTTTTTTGGTGTAATCATGATCAGCCGCGTATTGTATCCCGTTTTGGCAATGATCAAAAGTATCATAAGGAATCAGCAAAGATGCTTGCTACAGCGATTCATATGCTTAGAGGGACGCCGTATATTTATCAAGGAGAAGAGCTTGGAATGACCAATCCTTATTTTTCGAGTATTGATCAATATAAAGATGTCGAGTCTATTAATTATTACAATATCCTGAAATCGGAAGGCAAAGAGGATAAGGAAATTATTTCTATTCTCCAGTCGAAATCCCGAGATAATTCAAGAACCCCAATGCAATGGGACAGTACTCAGCATTCTGGATTTACATCTGGAACTCCATGGATTCAATCGGCGAAAAATTACCTGAATATAAATGCAGAGAAAGCACTTGAAGAGCAGGATTCTGTTTTTTATCATTATCAAAACTTAATTGCTTTAAGAAAAGAATATGATGTGATTGCTTATGGGGTATACCAAGAAATTTTACCGGAGAATGAGCGCATTTTTGCCTATACACGAAGCTATAAGGATGAAATATTGTTAGTAATTAATAACTTCTATGGACAGGAATGTATTGTTGAATTGCCAGAACAAAAGCTTGTCGGTTATGAAAGCGAGCTGTTATTATCGAATTATAAAGATTCTGGCGATTCCTTTACAAATAAAATGGTTCTCCGTCCATATGAATCTGTTATTTATCTATTAAAATAGTTTAACAAATACTTCCCTATGGTGATGGAAATGAGCAGTAAATATGTAACACTTTATAGTGAGATTGTTTCTAAAATTGAAAATGGATCCTATTGTATCAATTCTAAGCTCCCATCTGAAAGCAGTTTAATGGAGCAATATGCAGTGTCTAGGGATACTGTTCGTAAAGCCTTGCATGTACTAGAGCAAAATGGATATATTCATAAAATTAAAGGAAAAGGATCCTTTGTTATGGATTTCAGCAAGTTTAATTTTCCGGTATCAGGCTTAATTAGCTTCAAAGAGCTTTCTGGAAAATTAAAGATACGGACTAATACTTTGGTACAGAAACTGGAGCTTATATCAGCGAATTCTGCCTTGCAAAAGCAGTTAGATATAAATGGTAGGGAAAAGGTTTGGCAAATATATAGAGCCAGGGAAATAGACGGAAAAAAAATTATCCTAGATAAGGATTATTTTAATAGTAGCTATATTCCAATTTTGACAGAAGAAATTTGCCAAGGTTCAATCTATAAGTATATTGAAGAGGAACTAGGACTGCAAATAGGATTTGCCAACAAAGAAATTACAGTAGAGCCATGCAATAAAGAAGATCAAGCTATTCTTGACTTGGAAAATTATCCGATGGTAGCCGTAGTCAAGAGCACGGTTCACTTGCAGGATGGAAGTTTATTTCAGTACAGCGAATCGAGACATCGTCCAGATAAATTTAAATTTACTGATTTTGCAAGACGAATAGAATTAAATTAGACGCTTTTGCCCGTTTATAAAATCCCTTTCAAAACAAAATGGAAGGGATTTTTTTTGTAAACAGAGGTGGAAAACGAAACGTATAATGAACTATTTTGGTTTTTCAAAAAAGGCAGATGAAATAGCAACCATCTGCCTTTAGATGTGCTAATTCCCATTAACAACCAGAAATCCAAGCTTGCTCCAGTGCTTTCTGATTGTCGACAATTAGCTTATTCAGATCTGTATTATAAAGGGAGTCTGGTACATTCTGGGAGAAAATCTCAAGCACACATGGACCTCGATAGCCGGCATCGTAGACGGAGTGCAACAGCTGTCCAGTAGGAATTTCGCCAGTGCCTATACTGCGGCGATCGAATCCGGATTTTGGTGTGCGCCAGTCGCTGACCTGAAGCAAGAAGATAAGCTCAGGTGCAGCATTTATCCCCTCGATAAGATGATTGTCCTGCCAAAGATTCCATAAATCAAGACAAATACCGATATTTTCTAGGTTAACTTCTTGAACGATTTCAAGTGCCTGTTTATAAGTCCAGATGGCAGTTTCCATATTTAGTGACACAGGGTTTAAGGGTTCAAGAGCAATTTTTACTCCATGATAGTCTGCAATACTGGCAAGTTCTTGATGTTCCACTATCGTCTGACGAATTGTATCTGCCATGTTGCCTTTTGGTGCCGGTCCTGTATTCGTAACAAATACGGCATCCGGTGCGTAAGGAGAGATGCGCTCAATGGATTGGCGAATGCATCCCAATCGGTCCTCAACAGCAGAAGGTTTAGGTTGACTTGCGCTTGGCATAATGGTTCTCACCTGTGGTTGAACAGAGCTAACCGTTAAGCCTGTTTCAGAAAGAAGCTCTAGTTGGGCACTAGCACGGTTAGGGTCAAGCTTGGCTTCACATATCTCAATAGTCTCTACACCAAGTTGAGCATAATTCTTCACATCCTCTTCGAAAGACCAAGGCTGGGTGGTGAATTCATTTACTCCATATGAAAAAGGAAGCTTGATTGGCTTCATGATACACCTCCATGGTTAGACATGAAATGAATAACGGATTCATTAAACTTTTCAGGTTCGTCGAGAAAAAGAGCGTGACTGCTCTCTTCGAAAAAGACGGTTTGCGCATTTGGAATATGCTCACCAACCCAAGCTGGTCCCTGCCATGGAAAGACTTTGTCTTTGCGCGCAGCCAGCACTAAACTAGGTAGATCAATCTCTGGCAGCAAATCACGCCAGTCATAACGGGTATGGTCTGCCATAATGGCAATGCGAGCGGAAGCAGGTGCTTTGGCCATTTCGGAAAGCATCAGTTCTTGTTCCTCTTGTGTCGGTTCTGTAGCCATAATGGTTTTAATTTGGTTTTGGTCAAAGTTAGCGGTGTCCATTTCAACCTGTGCTTTCGTGTAAGCAAATGAAGCATCATCATAGCAAGTGGCATGAGCATATTTCCAGTCGAGAGCATAGTACTGTCTAGGAGACTGCTCCACAAATATAGCCTGTGCGAGTCTTTCTTTTCCAAAAAGCTCGAGATAACTCCAGATTACGGGGCAGCCCAGCGACCAGCCAAGAACTGTGACGTTATGCAAATCAAGTGCGGTGAGCACATCATATAAGTCTTTTGCTAGCCGGGGAACCCGATATCCAAATGTAGGTTTGTCGGAGTTGCCATGTCCACGCAAATCAATAGTAATCACGCGCGCATGTTCAGCTAAAGCATCCACATTACGGTGGAAAAACCTCCCGGAAAATCCCCAGCCGTGAATCATAACAAGGGGATGTCCACTCCCTTTCTCTTCATAAAATATGTTCGTGCCGTCATTAACTTGTATGGTCGGCATAACAAACACCTTCTTTCATTCAATTTAGGAATACATAGTAGAAAAGTCTGCACTTCATTCTGGTTTATACAATTGTATATAAATGTTTTCTACCCTGACATAGGACGGTCAAACATACAAAAGTAATGGTATCTAAAAAAGGCAAAAACATGATACTGGTTTGATGTAATGAATAAGGTTCCCCTTGTTGCTGAAATCTTCCTTATATGGATTTTGGCATTTGTGCTTATTGTTTATCGTATGCTTAGAAGATAAGGAGAGGCTCTAGAGGTGCGGCTCAGCTTAAGATTAACTTCTTTTTGTCTGGTACCGATATTTCGAGAAAGCAATGAAATAATAGAATAAACATTTTATGTTAGAATAGGTATCAGAAAATGTTTATAATAATCAGTAAATAATAATTGAAGGTGGGGAAGGAAATGACTAGTATTTTTGATAAAGTAATTGACCGAAGCAACTCTGCTTCCTTTAAATGGGGATACAATAAATTTGTTTTCGGAACAGATGATGTGCTTCCAATGTGGGTAGCGGATATGGATTTTCAGCCGCCTAAAGAGGTAACTGCTGAATTGCAGAAACGCCTGGAACATGGCATTTATGGTTATACATATATTCCGAATGCTGCTTCGGATGCAATGATTAATTGGCTTATGAATCGACATAATTGGAAAATAGAAGAATCATCCATTGTTTATCATTCCGGTGTTGTTCCTGCCATCAGTACAGCTATTCAAGCTTTCACGGAGCCAGGGGACTATGTGATGCTGCAATCTCCGGTATATGCACCATTTTTTGAAATGATCGAAAAAAATGAACGAGTGGTGTTGAACTCTCCATTAAAGCTTGTGAATAATCGATACGAAATGGATTTTGAAGATTTGAAACAGAAACTGCAATTGGGCGTGAAATTATTTATTTTGTGCAGTCCACATAATCCAGGGGGAAGAGTTTGGTCAAAAGAGGAACTGCAAAGGGTAGCAGATTTATGCTTACAATATAATTGCTTGCTTCTTTCGGATGAAATTCATGCAGATCATGTGTACAAGCCGCATGTACACTATCCAATTGCAGCGTTGGATAAAAAATATGAAGAAATTGTACTAACATGTATTGCGCCAAGTAAAACATTTAATATTGCAGGACTTCAAGCATCTGCATGCATTATTCCGAACGAAGCATTAAAAAGCAGATATGAAAACTTCCAGCGAAGAACAGGATTCCATACATTGAATACTTTTGGCATTATAGCTATGGAAGCAGCCTATCGTTACGGAGAGAGCTGGCTGGATGAGCTGTTAAGCTACTTACAGCAGAATGTTGCCATTGCGAAAGAGTTTATTGAAGAAAATATCCCGTCTATACGATTAATGGAACCAGATGGAACCTATCTTCTGTGGCTAGATTGCCATGACTTGAATTTAAGTGATGAAGAATTAAAGAAAGCATTAGTTGAAAAAGGCAAGCTTGGGCTAGAACCTGGAGCAAAATATGGTCCTGGTGGAGAAGGATTTGTCCGAATGAATATTGGCTGTTCACAAGAAGTATTACGAGATGGCTTGGAGCGATTAAAGATTGCTTTGGCTTAAAAAAACACGTTTTCCTTAAAAAAGGGAAACGTGTTTTTTTCTTAAAAGATAAGAAAGCATAAAACTTTTTAACTTAGATTAATGTCTAGCTCCAGCGCCTAGTCCCTGTGAAAGATAACCTCCTGCCTCTAAAAGTAAAAAGCACTTTTTGAGTCAGGAGAACATTTTTCTTCGGGGCTGAGTTTGGGCGCCCTGCGCTTTTTTAATCCAAAGGAAGCGAACAGGAAGGCTCGGTTCTTATTTCCACTCTATCGAATTGGAAACCCTGGATTTATTTCCATATTTTTAATTATAAAGGACAAAACAGCGAAAAATACGAAAAAAAAGTGCTTCATACGGCATATGAAGGACAAAAAAGCGGAAAATTACAAAGAAAAAGTGCCTCATACGATTTATGAAGGACAAAAACAGCGAAAAATACAAAGAAAAAGTGCCTCATACGGCATATGAAGGACAAAACAGCGAACTACGAAGAAAAAGTGCCTCATACGACTTATAAAGGACAAAACAGCAAGAAAATACGAAGAAAAAGTGCCACATACGGCATATGAAGGACAAAACAGCGAAAACTACGAAGAAAAAGTGCTTCATACGGCATATGAAGGACAAAAAAGCGGAAAAATACAAAGAAATAGTGCCTCATACGACTTATGAAGGACAAAAACAGCAGAGAAAGAGGGATGTTTGTCCGATAAAAGGGCAATCAAATTGGTTAATCAACTCTCCTGTAAACGTTTATAGAGATCCTTTTTCAAAGTATTTCTTTAAGATATTGGATTTTAACTCCTCTTTGCAATCACTAATTATTAACAAACTATGACAAATATAACTCTATTACATTTGTTAAAAAATACCATGTACAAGCAATGAAAGCACATACGAGAATTTATCTTTAAGTTTTTATTTCTTTAAAAGTGATATGCATTTATTATTAGCTGAAATTGATGAAAATTTGTAAAATTTTGGGTTGTGAATCTTTGTTATACTTGGGTTGTGGAAGAATATTGGTTTTTCTTCCTTTTATGAAAAAAAATGGATTCGTTTTAAAAAGGAAAAGACAATCCAGTTACTGTACAAAGAAAGCACTTGAAATTGCTTGATACAACTAAAGGAGGTGAATCTTGATACTAAACTATTCTTATTTATCGTACTATTTTTAGCTTTTCTATAATTATGGTATGGGAATTTTAGTAATCAAGAGTCAAAATGACAAAAACTGCAATAGTTACAGGATCAGCACAAGGAATCGGAAAAGGCATCGCGTTAAGACTTGCACAGGATGGATTTAATGTCGTGATAAGTGATTTAAATATGGAAGCGGCAGAAGAAACAGCACAAGAAATTCGTGCGCTTGGCAAAGGGAGCATTGCTGTTAAAGCAGATGTCAGCAAAAGAGACGAAGTATTTAATCTAGTAGAAGAAGGCGTAAAAGAGTTTGGACAGCTTGATGTATTTATTGCCAATGCAGGAATTGCACAAATTAAGCCACTATTAGAGGTTACGGAAGCAGACCTTGAATTAATATATAAAATCAATGTGTTTGGAGTGTTTTATGGCATCCAAGCAGCTGCAGAGCAAATGAAGAAACAAGGCGGCGGAAAAATTATTAATGCAGCTAGCATGGCGGGACATAAAGGTCTTCCATTGCTTGGTGCTTATTCTACTACAAAATTTGCCGTTCGTGGATTGACACAAGCAGCAGCACAAGAGCTTGGACAATTTGGCATTACTGTAAACAGCTATTGTCCAGGAATTGTGGCAACACCAATGTGGGATTTGATTGATGAAAAAATGACCGACTATATGAACCTTAAACGTGGGGAAGCTACACAAAAATTCTTAGATGGCATTGCATTAGGCCGCACAGAAACGCCAGATGATGTAGCAAAATTTGTTTCCTTCCTAGCATCCAATGATTCTGACTACTTAACAGGACAATCCATTCTTATTGATGGTGGTATTCAGTTCGTATAATGTTATGGAGAAGCAATTTTCTTAAATTTTCCGTAGATGCATGCTATGATGGATTTAAGGAGTGATATTTATGATTATTATCCATGCTATATTTAAAGTGAATCCAGATAAAAGAGAAGCATTTCTTTCTGCCATGAAGCCGTTAATAGCGGGGTCTCAAAGCGAAGTTGGGAATATAAGCTATCAGCTGTATGAAGAAGCAGGTCAGCAGAATACGTTTATTATGGTAGAGAAATGGAAGGATGAACAGGCTGTAGAAGTACATAATCAGCAGTCTCATTTTACTCGTTTTGTAGCACAAGCAGAAGAGTTTTTGTCCGAACCGCTGGAAGTGACGAATTTTTCTGCTGAAAAGCTGTAAGCAGTTATATTATATGTAAAAACGGTGTTGCTAGAAGTCGATCATAGACTTTTAGCAACACCGTTTTTTAATACTTCCATAAAACAAACTTAATCTCCTACAGCTTGAGAAAACATATAAGAAGTTACCTTATTATTTGAAATAAATGGGGATTCATAATAGGATGAAGAAATAAGAGATTGTGATACATAAAAACAGTATAAATAGTATAGGAATAGCATCCGGTTATACTAGAATAAAAGTTCACGAGAATAAAAAAACGGGGGTTCTAATGAATAAAATAACACAAGCAGAAGCGGTAAAACTTAGAAGTGTGTTGTCTAAAAGAATCCATGAGCTAGAAGAAGAAATGGATCGTGTGGCGTTCATACAAATAGAAGATGGCAAGAAAATTCCGAAACAAAAAAGAACGATTACAGATGTAGAAAAGGAAATAGAAGAAGTTCGAGCTGATTATCGTTTATTAGATACGCTTATGTATCGAGCAAATATTGATTATGAAATTACCTTTGGCAATCAAAATATAAGCATTGTTGAGGCGATTGAATTAGCAACGCAATTAAGAGCCAAAGCGAGAAAGTTTAAACAGTATGCAGCCGCAGAAAAAGAAGAACATTTGTATACGATTGGCGATAATGTAGTATTAATGAAGCTTGCTACATTCGAACCAGAAGATTACCGCATAAAAAGCATTGATTGTGAGCGACAAGCAAATCGTTTATCTAATTTAATTAATAGTAAAAACTATCAAATCCAATTAGATTTTGATGCAGATAAATATTTTTAATCCTTGAATAGGTGAGACTCCTATTCAAGGCATAGAAGGAAACCCAATTGTACAATAGTGTATGTAAAAATGGCGAAGGAACAACCAATTATCCATCACCCATTCCATCCTTACTCGTTATATGTGACCAATTACAGCAATGGTGGTTGCGGACCAAATTCGTTTAAGACCAGATACCTTCTATGATAAGCCGACCGGAGATAGCTTTGTTCTATTATCGGTCGGTTTTTTGAAAGATAAGAAAGTATAAAATTTTTCAACTTAGATTAGTGTCTAGCTCCAGCGCCTAGCTCTTGTGAAAAATAACCCCATGCCTCTAAAAGTAAAAAACACTTTTTGAGTCATGTGAACATTTTTCTTCAGAGCTGTTCGAGGGCGCTTGCGCTTTTCTTATTTGAAAAAATAGGGTTTTTAATGCTTGAGTGAGTACAACCGCATAAGTTCCCATTGTTTAATTTTGGTATTAGCAAGGGGTTTGTTTCATAATAAGGGCGCCCTCAGTCTTGAAGGCGCCAAATCGTTTAAATTTTAATTTCAACTTTTCCTTGTTTTTTCAATTCCTCTACTTTTGTTACAAGCTTTTCTTGTATCTTTTGCTGCTCCAGCTGTTCTTTAATTTTCGGTTTTAAATCCTTTAGTTCAGGAAGTTTTTGTCCTGTACTGCTTCCTTGCTTGGAGACTTGATCGTAGTATGCTTGAATTTCTTTATCTGTCGTTTCCGCTACTTTTGCTTCTTTATCAACATACGTATTAAACTTAATACTTTCAGCAATTCGTAGTTTCAGCGTATTTGTATCTAAACCAGCATTTTTTAATGCCTCGTTAAATTCTTTTTCATTTTTGTATTGTTTTTTGCTTTCGTCTAATTGTTTGCTAACTTCTTCATTGGATGCTTTATATCCCTTTTTATCAGCATCTTGAAGAAGAAGGGTTTGCCCTACTAAGCTGTCAAGGGTTTGCTCTTTCATTTGCTTTGCTACTTCTTCCGTTGTAGGATCCTGTCCCATTTGTTGAACCTGCGTTTGTGTAGAAGCTAACAAGTTATTATAGTCGCTTCCTAACAGCTTCTTGCCGTTTACGATAGCAACGGTTTTATTTTCGTCGATTTTTTGTTTATCTAGCTTCTTTTGCATTTCCTCCATTTGTTTTGCTTGATCCTGTGTATCCTTTTCAGAAGTGTTTGTTTCTGCATTTTCTTTTGCTTTATCGCCCTCATCATTCGATGAACATGCAGTAACCACAATAGCCAGCAGTCCTATAAATAATAAGTTAATCCATTTTTTCATAAATTTCTCCTTTCGAAACATAAAAGTATTATTACCTATAATTAGAAAAGCATCTAGTGGGCATTGTAAAGGAAATAAGCAGAAAAAGAAACTATTTCTGTTTATTTTCCCGAATTTGTAAAAGAATTGAAAGGTTTTTGTCATAGTGAATCTCAAGGGTTGTTTAAAAAATGAAAGGGGAGAAATAAAATTTGCTATTTGCCACAAGAGTAGCGGCTTTCCCTAACTCGTTCGGACTTTCTCATGTAAAAGCGGAACATGTTTAAGGTTAACTGGTAAAATGCATTTTAAACCTGTTGATGTGCTTAATAAAGACTCTATTTTTGGAAATTAAACCAATTTGTGCGGAAGTTTGATGTTCGAAATGCAGCAGTTAATACCGGGTGGATGAATAAGTATCTGAGATAGCTACACATAAAAGAGCTAATGAGGGTTTATAGGGTGAAATCGTTTCTTGAAATGTATTTCGGAAAACCGCAATTGTGTTTTCAGTTTTTTTAGTGATATAGTTAAACAACTCGAGGAATAAAATTCGTAATATTACGAAAATATATTTTGCAGTTGGACATTAATTAGAAAAAAGGTTATTTATTTGCTTATTTTATGTGGAAGTTTGCTTGGATTATCAGGATTATCAACCGGAATAACAGCAAAAGCTGCTGTTACATCAGCAACAAGTAGTTTCACAAACGCATGGACAGCTACTAAAAAAACAGGTGATGGTGCAGGGAAATTAACTTATGGATTCAATACAGCTTGGATTAACGAAGATTTTGCATATGCTATTCATGATTACAAATACCACTTTGCTAACGTTTCTAACGGAATCGGGTCACATGTAAGTAAAAGTGTGGGTGCTGGTGTGAGTACGGGTATCGAAGTAAGACATTATGGATCTTCGGTAAATTATGCTATAAATTATTAATAGATTACTAGTTAACCTTGAGGAACATCTATATTTTTTTATGTATAGGTGTTTTTCAAAGTAGTAAAACAGTTAGGGGTAAAAAGATGAAGAAAAAAGTGTTAATCATTCTAGCTTCTATAGTTGGAGTAATCATAGCGTATAGTTTAATGTGGTTTTTAAATAACCAAATTGTATTTAATAAATATGAAAAGGGATTTGAAGATATAGGAATTAACAAAACTAAAAGTATAAAAGAGTATACTTTATCAGTAAAAAAGTCTGATTACGGTTCATTTACTGGCAATTTAGCTATCACCAATGAAGATGGCAGTTTAACGATTATTATTTGGCCTTCACTGTTCGGAATGGAAAATGGAATTATGATTAATGAAGATAATAATACTTATCAGATTATGGTTAAAAAGAATTTTGATGTGTTGGATGAAACAGATGAATATGGAAAGCAATTGATTGAAAAATATAGAGAAGATTTATCAAAAATGAAAGAGATAGCAAATGATGAATGGAATATTTATTAAGGATATAGATGATCTATGAAAAAGATTAAATACTTACTGGCACTTTTATTTTTATCTATCGCAAGTATTTTTATTGGTGAATTTTATATCTACTATTTAGATAATTTTGAAGAAGAATATTATCATACCACGTTTTTTAAACCAGATAAGACAAGTAATGAAGAAATGAATAATGAATTAATAACTGCAGCAGAAAAACACCACGTTTCCCTATTCTCTATTGAAAGAAATATTCAATCAACAGTAAAGAGTGAAATGACGATTTTTGGAGATTCGGCAGTTTTAAATGATTTGAAAAATAAGGGGATTGTGTTCACAAAAAATCAAAGTCTCTTTTTAGGGGACTTAAAAGTAAAGAATGAAAATTTTGCTAAGTTTCAAAATAAGGAAAGGGGTCATGACTATTATTTAATTGGTGAAGAACAAAATATCATTAAATTTAAACAGCAGCTGATAAACAAATATGGTGGAGGGTTCCCAAGAATTGGCTCATTTTCAAATGCAGATCAAATTGTGTTCGTGTTTTTAAGCGTCTGTTTATTATTGATTCTTTTTTTAACTTTCTATGAGATACAATTATTAAAAAAAGAAATTTCAATCAGAGTTCTAATGGGAGTAAATTTGACTCACCTAATACTAAAACAAATTGTAATGGATATTATTGTATTGGTATGCATCTATATTATTTGTTTTATATTAACAAACCCGCTCCATCATTCATTGTTTCTTATTAACATACAAGTAATTGCTTTTAGCTGCTTTCTTTTTCTAAATAGTGTATTGTATATAATTTTATTAAAGGGTGATTTTAGAAAAACACTATCTTCAGCCAGTGGAAAAAGTGTCCTAACACTTAACTATGGATTAAAAGTTGTTATGAGTGTTTTAAGTATCTTATCTATTACGGTAATGTCAACATTTATTGATGAGGGAATTAATTATTATAAGCAAAAAGATATAATATCAGCATTTAAAGAGTATTCTTATGTCGAGTTGAACTATAGAGATGTTAATAGATTAGTTGATAGTGCAAAAATCAGGGAGGCTTTTCATCATCAGTTTCAATCTAAATCAGTAGAAATAACGAATATTCAGGCTACAGTTGAGGGTTATACAGATTTTGAATTCAATTACCCAGTCATTCGAATGAATGGAGGATACAAAGCAAAACTGCCAAAAGAAATACAGCAAAGGCTCACAGGAGATTTCGTGCATATATTGATTCCTAATCGCTTTAAAAAGGAAAATATACCTTTTAAAGGGATAGAAAATGCCTATAGCTTTTATGAGACACCACATCCTCCTTTTAAAGTTACATATTATGACTCGGATATTGATGTGTTAAGTGTTAAAAATATGTACTATGCTTTTAATACCAAGTTAGAGGAAAATCCAATAATCATGTATAACAGTACTTTTACTGCGGAAGAAAGTTCAGATGAGTTAGCTCATATTAGAACGTACATTGCATATGACATTATGTATAACATTACAGAAGAGGAATACCAAGAGTTTTTGGCTGCTCATAATTTTAATGATGAGCTTGAAGCAAAGATAAATATTAAAAATTTATACGATTACAATTGGAAAATCATTAAACGAGCTATGTATATTTCTTTTATACTACTAGGTTTGATTTTATGCATGAATATTTTTATTGTTATGACAATCTTGAAAGTGGAATATACCTTTAATGCAAAAGAGTTGCTTTTAAAGAAACTTCTTGGAAGATCCCTTTTTGAAAGAAATAAAAAAATAATTAACTTATCAATTGGCGCTTGTCTCCTTAGTATATTGATTTCGATTGTTATCAGTGTATTTATTAAGAACCCTTTTATTAATTATTTAACCCTCGGCGGTATCATTATTTTGCTTTTTGATTGTTTAATTTTATATGTAAATATTACTCGATTAGAGCAAAAGAATATAATAAAGGTATTGAAAGGTGGAGTAGTTTGATAACGGTGGCGAATTTATCGAAAAAATATGGTAATAAAATTTTATTCAATGATTTGAATTTCACTATAAATAAAGGTGATTTTGTCATCATTTCCGGTAAAAGTGGTTGTGGAAAAACCACCTTATTAAATATCATCGGAGGAATTGAGCGAGCGGATGCAGGAAGCGTTATTGTAAATGGAATAGATGTTACAAAAAAAATGGACAAGAGAACTTATTATGGAAAAACACTATCCTTTATTTTTCAAAATTTTGCCTTAATCGAAAATAAAACGGTTAAGCAAAACTTTGATATTATCGGAACAAAGAATAAATCAGGAATCACCTACGATGAGGCGCTAAAAAAAGTGGATATGCCTGATAAATTACATGAAAAAGTGTATTCATTATCTGGTGGAGAGCAGCAGCGAATTGCACTTGCTAGAACCTATCTAAAAAAAGCAGAGCTTATTCTAGCAGATGAACCAACAGGATCACTTGACAAAGAAAATGCGGATCGAGCAATGAACATATTAAAAGATTTAAACCGGGAAGGGAAAACGATTATTATCGTTACTCATGATGAAAATATTAAAAAGCAAGCGCCAAAGATAATTGAGTTAGAAAACTAAATTTTTAAAAAGAACTTTTGAATACTTTTCTTTACATTTCTTAAATACATTAAAAATATAGAATATATATTCCTAATCAAACACCGAAAAGGACATTGCGTATATACGCAATGTCCTTTTCGGTGAAACCTTTATAGAAATAGGATAAAATTAATAGGTATATAGTAAGGGGTTGCTAGGAGGAAAACAATTGAGTCCCTTTAAGTCAGATGAAATAAGGAAGTCAATGTACCATATAGTTTATGAGCAAGTTCAACAGAATGAACTGTGTAAGCAGATTTTAGAGTTTATTGATTATCAATCAACCAAAGGATTTCCCTTTGGAGAATTGCTTGTTCTACACTATAGGATGTTTAACGGGATAGAGACAGATGAAATATATACAGTTGCAGCAGCAGTTGAGCTTTTAATATTATCCTTCGATATATTAGAGGTTGTTCAAAAAGTCCGGTAAAAATGACACGTCGAATTTCTTCGTTGGTTTGCTTTTCCGCTTCTCACGTATTAACACCATACGCTGTGATGCTCAAAGCTAAACCGCCTCGAACTTCTTGGTCCCTTTTATCCTCCTTTTTGAACACGCACTATTAGATGATTTTGAGGATAATGACTTTATAGACAAGCCGTGGGCAGCCGAATCTAATTTAGCATTAAATGCCACAACAGCTTTGCTTTTTTTGAGTACAAGTGTGATAAGAAATACTGGTTTTAAGAACCGGGATAAAAGCATCTCTATTTTATCAGAATATACATTGCAATCAATAAATGGGCAGCATAGAGATCTACTAAATAGATGTAAAAGTGAAGCCGATTATATAGAGATGACGTTGGAGAAATCCGGTTCGTTAGTTGCGCTCGCTTGCTTAGTTGGCACAGTACTCGCAAAAAGTGATTATCCAGTTGAAATTGAAATTTATGCTAAATACATGGGTTTGGTTGGACAAATGAATAATGACTTAGCTGATATAAAATCATGGGATGGAAAGAATGATTTTTTAAATAAAAAGTTCAGTCTCCCTGTTATTTATCTATTAAATTGCAAGGATCAAGAACTCGCGTTGATCCATGATTATTACGAGAACAAGATAGAAAAAAATGAGGTACTTAAGAGTCAAATGTTGATTTCTACAAAGTTTGTGGAGACAGGAGCCATTGCATACACAGAAGTAATAAAAAAAATTTATCAAAATAAAGCAATAGCTGAAATAAATAAGCTGGAAATAAATCCATATTATATAGATTTATTATTAAAATATATGTAATAATGAGCGGGAGAATAAAAAATGCAGGAAGTTATTCAATTTTTGATTCATAATGCTGATGTATTAATGAAAGTAAAAGAAGGAACAGCGAGTCTAATTGGAGTGAATCCAGAAGAGCAGAAAGCAATATTAGAAGTGTTTTTTGATGGAAAAATGACACCTAAGGCTTATTATTGGGAATAAGAATAAAAACCGGGAATTTAATTAATCCCGGTTTTTTTATAGAAAAAGGGTTGGTTTAACTGTATTAAATTCAGTAAACTATACGAGCATAATCGAAAGGAGTTAAAATGAGGAAGTTGTTCCGGAATCATACTATTTGTTTATGGATTATCCTGTTTTCCATTGGTATCACCTGTTATTTTACAATAACGGTCATCCATTATCCATTAGTTGGATTGGAAGTGAAGGAAGAGAATAAACGATGGGTGATAGAAAAAGTATATAACAGAGGGTGGGCATCGAGTCAAGGGATAGAAGAAGGATCAATTATTGAGCTTGTTAATGGTGGACAACCAAATCAGCATACTACTGTGAAACGTTATCATCGAGTGGAAATGGCGAATTCTATTACTATTTTAGAGAAAAATGGTCAAATAAAAACATATTCCATATCGTATAGGCATTTCGATGCACAGTATTTCATTTATTTGTTGTTTCCTTTTTTGTTTATAGTCACTGTGATAGCATTAAGTATTTTTCTTTATAGAAAGAAAAAGGAAGATGCTTCCGCAATTATCTTAATTTATTTTTTACTCTCTGTAAGTATAAGTTATCTTAGTGCATCAGGATCTGCAAGGGGGGACATTCTCGGAAGGCTTTTAACCACCATAACGTTGCCAAGTTCTTTTATCCTTTTTTCTCACTTTATCAAGCAATATTTAAAAAGGTTTGATTTAGTATTTCTAAGTAATAAAACATTAATCACACTATATACATTGTATTTCATTTATTTATTATTTATGGTTAGCAGTGATCTTTTTAAATTACTAACTTTCCAAACTAAAACAATTCAGTTGCTTTTTTTACTAGGCTTAATAGGTTATTTATTTCTTCACTTTATTTGGTTTTATATAAAAAATAAGAAATCCGAAAAGAATAACGTTTTAACGATTTTTTGGATAACTATATTTATAGCTTTCAGTCCCTTTATCTGCTTTTATGTGATTCCACTTATTATCTTTAAACAAGAGTTAATTTCTGCAGAGATTACTGCCATTTTCTTAATTGTGATTCCAATTTCTTTTGTCTATTTGCAACTGGTAGAAAAGCTATTTGATATAGGCTATTTATTGAATAGGCTGCGATATTATTCTATTTTATCTTTGCCGTTCAGTATTTTTGTTACATTCCTAATAAAGCTTTTACTTAAAATGAACGTTATGTCTGCTAGGACAATGAGTATCTTTCTACTTCTTTTTATAGGTACCACTTTCTTTTTGTATATAAAAGAATTTATAGATTATAAATGGAGACATACTGCATTTTTACAAAAAAGTAATTTTGAAACAAGTTTATATACTTTTTTTCAGCGGGCAAAAGATGAAACAAAGGTGGATAGTTTGATTAATTACCTAATGAATTTAATAAAGGATGTACTAAAGGTCAAACAAGTTTTATATATATAAATGCTTCCTAAAAATAAGGAAGACAATTGGACAATAAAAGATCGGAAGAGTTATTCCAAACATTTCATAGAAAAGGTAGAACAATTAAATTGGAATAACTATCATGTTGGTTCTTTACTGGAAGTAGCAGATGGATTTGGATTAGTTATTCGAGATGAGGCTGCAAATAAAGGTATTATATTTTTTGGAATGAAGAAATGGAAAACAAATTTAAATATACAAGAAAAAGTTTGGTTAGAAACACTGTCGTATTTTTCGAGTATACTATTGGAGAATTTTCAGTTAATCGAAAATCTTGTTGAAAAAATGGAAGACTACAAGGAGATGGGAGAGCGGCAAAACACCCAATATCCTTACTGGCTTTCGAGGTTATTATTCTCCTTATCAGAAAAGGAAAGAGCAAATTTATCTATTGATTTACACGATTCAGTGCTTCAGGATCAATTACAGCTTTTAAGAGAAGTGGAAAAGATAAAAGGTGAAATTACCGATAAATCTATCCAAAACGATTTATTGAATCTTAAGGAAAGAATGCTCGACAACATCCATCTAATTAGGGAAACATGCAATGAACTCAGACCGCCTCTTTTGAATGAATTGGGAATCATTCAATGTATTCAACACTTAATTGAACAGACAAAGATTCGCTGCAATTTTATTTTAAAATCGAAATTAGATCTATCAATTAAAATGCTGGATAAGGAATATGAATTAACTTTGTATCGAGTGGTGCAAGAGCTGTTAAACAATGCGATGAAGCATTCATTTGCCTCTGAAGTCAAGATAACACTTTGGAAGAATAATCAAACTATTTCTTTAAAATACGAAGATAACGGAAAAGGAATAGATAGGAAAGAATTAAATGATTCTTTTCATACAATGGGTATTTTTGGAATGAAAGAACGGATTACAAGTGTTGGTGGAACAATTGACATTAATTCATCTCTTGGAAAAGGGATGCAGGTACTTATTGAAATAAAAACAGGAGGAAATGAATATGATTAATGTAATAATTGTAGATGATCATCCTGCTGTTGGTGAAGGAACTAGGATTATTATAGAGCAAGAAGAAGATATGAAGGCGAATGTTATCACAGATATTGATAAAGTAGTCGCTATTGTGAAAGAACATAAATATGATATCTATTTAGTAGACTTATATATGCCAAAAGTAAATGGCATTGAACTGACAAAAATGATTTTACAAGTGGATCCAGATGCAACCATAATCATTTATACAGGTTTTGACTTGGCTTCACATTATAATTTATTAATGAAGGCAGGAGTTGCGGGGTTTATTAGTAAGACTGCAACACAAGAACAACTAATCACCACCATCCGATGTGCATTGAGAGAAGAAGTAGTGGTTCCACTTCAGCTATTAAAACAACTAAGGAGAGTCGATGCTAGACCTTCAACCGATGAAGGACAACAAAGTTTAGGGGATATTACACTATCAAGTAAAGAACAGCAAATACTAGATGGAGTTTCCAAGGGTTTAACAAACAAGGCGATTGCAATTGAACTGTCTATGAGTCAAAGGACGATTGAATATAATTTAACGAAGATTTTTTCAAAACTTGGGGTTAGTTCAAGAGTTGAAGCACTTATAAAGGCAAAAGAGTTTGGGCTGTTATCTCGACAGTTAGTAAATCATGAATAAACAATAATCAAATGGAGCTAGCTATTATTTTCTAGCTCCTTTAAGTTTGCTGTATTGCGGAATATTGTGAAGTAGTTTGCGGTTATAAGAGTAGGGATGAGACACTCAAGGAGTCTATACAGTATTAAGAAAGGAATATATGCTTATTTGCCTTTCTCCTAATACAATAATTTATTGATTACCGTAATGTAGATTTCGGTAAACCGCAATTTGATTTACGATGAAGTTTAATAGCTTATATGTAAGAATAATATTGTAGGATACATAAAGTTGAAAAAGAAATTAGCAGCAATGGTATTAGCAGCAGGACTTGTAACTACTGGAGGAATGGCTCAGGCTGGAACAAATTATTCCGGGTATGATGTAATCGTCCCAGGGTTTAATGGTAACGCATTTTCCCCACAGCAAACAAAGACTACAAGTAATGCGTCATCTGATTTAAAGGTCAGTACACTTGGTAAAGCAATGGATGCTAGGGCGCATTCATACAGTGGAGGAACAGGAGCTTGGGTACGTATTTCAACAGTTGGCGGTCCTTTTAAATTGCCTAATACAATTAAATCGGGAAGCGATACTAGAGTTCAATTTAGCTCAGATTTTAATCAATTAGTTGATGCTAGAGTAAAGGGCGAATGGAGAAGTAACTAAGTAATTTCTACAAAAAGAATCGGTCAGACTATTTGACTGATTCTTTTATGAAAACGATTGGGTATTTTGTAAAGGAGATTTTAAAATGTTAGGACATCAACTTAAAGCTGAATTTAAAAGAGTAATAGGGTGGCGACAGATTATTATTTGGATGTTATTAATAGTGGTACTTCCAACTATTCAATTTCTATTGATTAAAGATAACTATGTCTTTTATAGACAATTAGACCTTTATCTGAGATTGAATTCTAATTTTGTTCCATTGCTTTTTCCTATAATAGTGATTCTGGTTAATACAATTAATTTTGTTGGAGAACAAAAAAACCATTTTATTCAATACGCTCGTATACGTATTCCTATATCTACTTACTTATCTAGTAAATTACTAATTAATGCTGTTTTATCTTTTTTGATAGCATTTTTAATAACATTTATTCCTTTTGTCTTTTCAATGTATATCGAACCATTGCTAGGTATAGTAAAGTTGTATCCTACAGAAGGGAATCCTATTCCATATACAACATTTGAGCAACTTCTTTTCTTGGGAACTTTACCATATGGAATACTTTACTCGTTATGGGTAGGGCTTAATGGAATGATGTATGCAACGATAGCTTTATTGCTTCTTATGATACTAGAAAAACCTTTTATAGCTCTTTCAATTCCATTTATATATTATTTGCTTGCAAATTTTATTACACAAGCACTAGGGTTTGATAGATTTTCCCCCTCTTACACTATTTTTCCATTTAGTATATCGCAACAACCTTTATGGACAGTGTTTGTTCCATTTACATTATTATGCATTGTCATTATCATATTATGTTTATATTTAAAGGAGAATATGCATAAACGCTATGAGTAGTTTATTGAAAAATAATTTTAAAAGTTTTATAGATGAAGTTTTTAAGATTAAGTGGATAATATTAGGAGTTGCTTTGTATGCGTTTGGTTCAAGAAGTAAAGAACAATTATATTATTTTTCGATCCAGACTGAGCTTTTAATCAATAAGTGGGATTTACTATATACTTTGCTAAGTAATATTTATCTAATTATATATGTTATTCTGCCGATTTTATTATTCCGGTCAGTCTCTATAGTTATTTCTGATTTTGAATATATTATTTTAATTAGATTAGGGTCCTACCGAAAGTGGATTTATCAAACATTAAAAAAATTTTTAAAAACGTATAGTGTTTTAATTGCTGTTTGGGGATTAGTTATTCTCATCTTATTGATTGGAACTCCTCCATTTACTGGATGGAGCCCGTTCAGTCAACTAAACGAATCATTAAGTGAATCACAAATATTAGAAAAGTTCGCAATTACACCTTTCTTAGGGATACTTTTACAGTTTATTTTATTTACGCTAAGTTTAATCTGTATTCACTTCAGCATATCTTTAATCTATGTTATGTCAAAAAGAAAAGGAATTGTAATATCTATAGGTATTATAATATGGTTATATAGTGTTGCATCATTTAGAGTGCTGCCCGAGAGCGCTTTTTTCTTTGATTTATCCAATTATTTAATATTACATTGGGGAGCAACAGGTTTTGGTAATATATGGATTCCTTTTGTTATTGTAGTGGGGATCTTACTTTTCCTTATTTGGATTTTAGGGAGAATTGATTTAAATCAATTTATTTTTAAAAGAATTTCTTTTAACTGGATGTATATTTTATTTGCAATACTTACTTTAATAGTTTTATGGTTAGGTTCTCAAGAGGGATCAGCCAAGACTATTTGGGATCAATTTATAATAAACTTTTTTGGTGGTTCACAAAACGTATTTAATCTAAAAGCTTTTTTATCCTATTTTATTATTTATGTGGGTTTCATATATTTAATTCAAATGTACTTACAAAGATCATTAAGAGAAATTGGATACTATAATCTTTTGCGTTATAACTCGGTAAATAAGTGGTTTTGGAGCTGGTTTAGAAAAATATTTATTTACATTGGTCTCTATTTATTATCACTTTCATTATTTTCTTTCTTAGCAGGTTCTTCTTTAAGTATTTATATAACTATAGATAACTCTAGTACGATATATGAAATGTTCTATCATTTCTTCGTTAACGGTTATTTACAACTACTATTCTACACATTATTCGTATTTATTATTGCTTGGTTGTGCAAAGAAACATTTTATAGTCTAGTCAGCATAAGTATACTTTCAATTTTTATGTTTCCAGGCCTAAATGCGAAACTAATTATGCCTTATGGATTGAACAGTATGGGGTATATGCTAAACGGCCACTCAACTTATTATATAAGTTTGGTTCTATCTATATGGATTATCATGGAAATTGTAGCTATTTTATATATCTTTAATAAAAAAGATATAGACTTTTAAAAAGGAAGTGGGAAATTTGTCATATATAGAGATTAATCAAGTTAGCAAGTCATTCAAAGAAGTAAAAATATTTGAAAATCTAAATTTTAGGGTAGAAAAAGGAAAAATTTATGGAATTATTGGTCATAACGGTTCTGGTAAGTCGGTATTATTCAAGCTAATATGTGGATTTATTTTTCCAAAATCCGGAAAAGTTATTGTAAATGGGGAAGAGTTAGGAACAAATAAACGATTTCCAAATAGTTTTGGAATTATAATTGATCGACCCGGATACATTGCCGGAAAAACAGGTTTTGAAAATTTAAAAGCACTTGCAATGATTGAAAACAAGATTAACGATGACAAAATAAAGCAGACAATGGAAATGGTAGGATTACAACCGGAAGCAAAACAAAAAGTGAAAAATTACTCTCTTGGTATGAAACAAAAGCTTGCAATTGCTCAAGCAATTATGGAAGATCAGCAAACTCTAATTTTAGATGAACCCTTTAATGCACTTGACATAGATAGTGTTGAAAATATTCGCAAGTTGCTTCAAAAATTTAGAGAAGAAGGTAGAACCATCATACTTACAAGTCACAATCAAGAGGACATCAAGCTTCTCTGCGATGAAGTTTATAGAATAAATAATTTAAAACTTGAGAAAGTAGAAAAGCTATAATTATTATAATTTCTCAAAAGCAATTAGAGATAAATATCAAAACAAATATTGAGCCAAACAAACTTGGGTTTATGTACTGTCCTCGAATAGAACAATAATAAAAGGATGGTTCTTTTCATGTTCTAAAATTTTGAAGCCTGATCACCGTTCCGTAATACTTTAAAGCACTGGGGACCAGGTGTTCAACTTATGATATGTTCACTGATTGCCGTAATGTGGGTTTCGGAAAAGCGTTATTTGATATACGGTGAAATTGGGTAGGTATTATGTAAGAATTAATTGGAACGATCCAGTAGGAGATAACGCTAGAACATATCCGGTAAGATGACATAATTTGGTGAACTTTAAAGAGATAATCTAACCGATTATCTCTTTTTACATAAAAGGGGAAAATGTGAAGAGATATAATCTGGTATTTAATCGTGTGAAATATTATATTCTTTTTTTTAGTATACATATGTTAGCCCTATGATAATGTTTTTTTTCGCTTTCTTTTTTGGATTTTACAAATATGATAAATAACGGCTATGTAAATAAAGAAGCTATATTCTTTGTAATGAAGGAAGAAAAAAATATCTCGTTAGGCAATACTGACTATCTCTTGTTGCAATATAATCCAGAAAATCCAAATATAAAATATGTAACGATAGGTGATAATATAAGGATTCCACCCATAAAGGGGAAATGGCAAGAAGGGCAAGAGAAAACGGCTATTATAGGAGTTAATGTTGACGAAAAAAAGGTACCTAATGAGTATACAAACATTCAATATTTTAATACACTGAAATCGTATATTTTAAACTCAGAGATTTGGCTTATATCAAATCAGCGACAAATCGAACCCCAACATGGGACACATTTTATATTGAACACACCAAAAAATAATGAACTTATTGTATTAAAGAAACGCTTAAATGAACATAAATTTACTATTCTTGATCAAGAAAATAATGGAACATATACATTAAAATCGAATATAACTGTGCCTAGAGGATATTTAGGACAAGAAATTTTTCCAATCCAAATGCTCTATTTCATGACGGCTTTTTGCTACATGAGTTAACCACTCCATATTCCCAGCAAATTGGGGGGAGCAAAGAAAGGGAATGTTTTTTCCACGATCAGGCAAGATACACCGTATGTAACCTTTATGAATCATTTCAGCTCCTAGATTTTCGAGATGACTACTATAATATGAAACAAGCTCATATCTGTATCCTTTTGCGAGAGAATCAAAATATTTAGTAGAGACTAATTGTTTTATTTGAAGATATGAAAAATCATCTAATGCCCAACGAATAATAAAATCACCTTCAATAAGAGGTAATGTAATTTTCATAAAACTCCCAAGAGCATCTCTGGAAACAGTTATGATTTTGAAATTAGTGGCTGGTTTTAGCATAGGAGAAACCTCCAATGAATAAAATCTAAATCACCTTAAGCAATCATAAAAAAACAGAATCGAAAAGCTATTTTATAACAAAACTTCCATAATCACATAGCAAACCCCATCTTTTTCAAACACTTGATTTGTTTCTGTTAAACCGAATTTGTGATAGAAGCCCATCTTGTTTTGACGTGCATTGCACCAAAGTTTTTTAATTCCCATTTGTGCTGCTTCTGTAATAACATATTCCAGCAATTTGCTGCCATTCCCTTTTCTTTGCTCTTCTTTTAGAGTGGCAAACTTTCTAAATTGAGCTTCGTCTTGCTCTATTTCGAGGGAAATAATTGATAGTAGTTTTTCTCCTTGAAACAAGCCATAATGAATACTTGTCTCGTCATTTGGCAATTTAATATAGTCAATGGGTTTATCTGGCCACATAACTTTATGTCGTATTTCCCATGTTTGTTCTTTGTAAATGCATTGAATATGCAAATTAACAACCTCCAACATGTAATGGTGAGCTGACCTTAGTATATATCTTTTTTCGTGGTTTCCTTAATAACAATCGACAATTGGTAATTAACATATTTATTTAATTTCATTAAAAATAAGTCGAGTTCATCTGTGGATGGAAATCTACATTCGAGAAGGTAACAGCTTTCTCCACTTATTTTATAATTATGTATTATATATTCTTTCTGCGCTTCTAAAAAGGATAAATAGGGATGATGGTCAATGCCTTTTATAAAAATATTAATGAAGGAATGGACAGGATAACCTAATTTTTGATGATTTAATTGAATCGTATAACCATTTATTACACCTGCTTCCTCTAATTTAACTACTCTGGACGCTGCAGCTTGGCCTGTTAAATGAACTTTCTCGCCTAGTTCTTTCATAGTGATGCGGCCATTCTTTTGTAATGCTTCAACGATTTTTTTGTCGGTATGATCAAGCATTCTAACAACCTCTTTCAGTAATCAAGTATTCTGCCATAAACACTTGATTTTCATTATGTACAGTGCGTTTGTTTCCATATTATCCTATATTAGAAGCAAACGAAAGGAGTAATGAGTGGTGAATATCCAGCAAATACGTCATGCAACCATTCTATTAAATTATGGAGGAAAGAGGTTTTTAATTGATCCCTTTCTAGCAAAAAAAGGGACATATCCACCTTTTCGAAATACTCAGAATCAAAATAAATTTAATCCAACAGTAGATTTGTCTATTTCAATAGAAGAACTAATAAATGTGGATGTCGTCCTTGTTACCCACTTGCATTTAGACCATTTCGATTCTGTTGCTATCGAGGCATTGCCTAAAGATATAAGTATCTTTGCACAGTCAGAAAAAAATGCACAAACAATAAAAAAAGAAGGTTTTCAAAATGTAGAATCTTTGACGGCTGTTTCGACAGTTGGAGATATTCGATTAATAAGAACTGGTGGTAAGCATGGGACGGGGATCATTAGAAAATTAATGGGCGATGTTTCAGGAGTTGTTTTTCAGCATCCAGATGAAAAAACGCTATATATCGCAGGAGATACGATATGGTGCAGTGATGTTCAACATACCATTTCCAATTATCATCCGGAGGTAATTATTGTAAATGGAGGAGCGGCACAATTTCTTCAAGGGGATCCTATTACCATGACAAAAGAGGATATATACGAAACATATAAAGAAGCACCAGAAGCAACAATACTTGTTTCCCATATGGAAGCAGTTAATCATTGCTTATTAACAAGAAAAGAATTGAAACAATATATAAATGAAAAAGATCTTTCCAAGACAATCTTAGTACCAGATGATGGGGAAGCAATTTCCTTTTAAATAGATGATTGGTAATTGAAGAAGAGAATCCACGAGACTTCACTTTTGTAAAATAGGCAGAAACAAACCTAGAAGGAGGCATGAGGGGATTTACGGAAAAATCGCACTCCATTCAATGTTTGACATATTTATGTTTTTTTAAATTAGCAATGTTTTATTACGTACTTTTAAGATAAAATAAGAACCTGAATAATTTATATATAAAAAAATAGTAGGTGGAGGAAAAAGAATGCTTGAAATGCCAAATTGTCCTAAATGTAATTCTGAATATACGTATGAAGATGGAAGTCTGTTTGTTTGTCCGGAGTGTGCTCATGAGTGGACACTTGAATCAGAAGCGAGCGAGGAAACAGCACAGATTAAAGACGCAAATGGAAATGTGTTAAATGATGGTGACTCTATTACCATTATTAAAGATTTAAAAGTTAAAGGAAGCTCCTCTGTATTAAAAATTGGAACAAAAGTAAAAAGTATCCGTTTGGTAGACGGAGATCATGATATCGAATGTAAAATCGATGGCTTTGGAGCAATGAAATTAAAGTCTGAATTTGTGAAGAAAATATAATCGAAAACTCTCTTTTTAGATGTGAGAATCTAGAAGAGAGTTTTTATCTTTTCATACTTGAAAGTTAAAAGAACCGTTACGAACTATAGGCAGGATATTTTTATCAGGAGGGACAGGATGAATGTCATTAACTTAAGATTCCGTCAATTATAATATATTGAAAAAATAACCCATACTTCCGCTTTTTGTTTATTTTTCATTATATTGAAGTTTGGTTAGGTGATATTGGGGGCAGAGTCAGTCTATGCATCATTTCTTAGTAGAGTTTAATTCCAACAATCTAACAAACAATCCCTCTTTCTTATACCCGATACATAAGGATTTCCTTTTACATAATAACGCAATGGTTCTAGTGTCCAATCTTCCTTGTTTGGTATGCCGATGCGGGGTGTTGTTATAATCTCTTTTGGCACTTTACTTTTGGCTTCATCAATAAATAAATCTCTCTCATTTAAGGTGATACCGTCTAAAGTTTTTGTTATTTCCATTGCCTTTGTTAATTTTCCTGGACCATTGCTTACCAAAACCCCATAGTTATTCCTGTTTACTTCCATCTGTGTTATGCCTGCGATTGGTTCTATTGCTCGAATAAGGACAGCTTGTGGATCACCGATTTCTTTGGTCACGATGTTTAGCATGTGGTGTGTATGCATTGTGTAAATATAAACAGTTCCTCCTTTTTTATACATAGATTCAAGTCTTGGTGTACGTTTCCCCGCAAAGCTATGACAAGCCATATCCATCTCTCCAATGTATGCTTCTGTTTCAACAATATAGCCGCTGTATAAACAAGAGTCTGTTTTATGAATTAGTAATTTGCCTAAAAGCCGCTTGGCAATTTCTTCTGTCGGAAGGTTTATGTAATCGATCATTTAAAGTTCTCTCCATTTCCTGTAAAATTAATTAATCCATTTGATTTAGAGAGAATTAGTTTTTCATTTAACTTGATTGTACTACTTTCTACATATGTATGAACAGTTTAATAGAAGCAAGAAGAATTTCCAAATGAAAAAGAAAGATTTAGGGACATATGTCCTTTCTAATTGAAAAGATTTATTATTTAATAATAGTATCGTAATTCAAAAACATGGTAATGTGGAAAATCTTCTTTCTTGCAAAAAGAAATTTATGTTGGAGTGTGCAAAAATGAAAGGTATTATATTTGCGTTTTTAGGTGGAGCTTTTATCACTATACAAGGTGTTGCTAATACAAGAATTAGCCAGAGTATTGGTACATGGCAGGCTGCAACGCTTACCCAGTTAACAGGATTTCTTGCTGCTTTGCTTATTCTTTTGTTTGTTCGGGATGGAAAATGGCAAGGATTTAAGCAGGTAAACCCACTTTATTTAACTAGCGGGGCTTTGGCAGCAATCATTATTTATAGTAATGTTCTGGCGATTCAACAGATAGGTGTTACCATTACGATAGCTGTTGTCTTAATCGCTCAGCTAAGTATTACATTTATTATTGATAGCTACGGATGGTTTGGTGTGCAAAAACGGAAGATGAGAGTACCACATTTTGTAGGAGTGGCCATGATGATTATTGGTATTGTCATTTTAAGTATTTAATAGTGCGTGTTCAAAAAGTGCCGAATTAGAAGCGAGAAGATCGAGACGGTGAAATTTTGAGTAGCACAACGTATGGTATGGATACGTGAGCAACGGAAAAATGAACCAACGAAGAGATTCGACGCGTATCATTTGGTGTCTTTTTGAACAACCTCTAATAGAAAAGGATTTTCAAGAAAGGAAAAGAATAGAGGTGGAAACAAAGTGGGAGAATTAAAAGATAGGGAGCAAATTCAATCTCATTTACGAAAACATCGAATAGATGCTATATTTAACGACGAATTAATGGCATTTGCAAATTTGTACCTCTTCAATGAAGGCGATTTCATTTGTTCGCAGGGGGATCCATCTGAATACTTGTATATCCTTGTTAAGGGGAAAATAAAAATTTATATGACCTCTGCAGAAGGAAAAACATTAATTCTATCTTTTAAAACACCTCTTGAAATAATTGGGGATATCGAATATATAAGGGATATAGATATTATCAATAATGTTCAGGCTGTATCTGCAGTGGAGATGATTGGCATTCCATACCGTATGTTGCAGCAATATGGAAGTAGTTATGCCCCTTTGCTAAATTTTATGCTGGATATTATTACACGAAAATTTCATGTGAAATCCAATTCTTTAAGCTTTAATTTGCTGTATCCAGTGGAAGTAAGATTGGCAAGCTACTTACTATCCGTCTCTTTTGATGAAACGGATTCATTATTTACTGATGAAGCAAGCGAAATCAATGTGAAGGACACAGCCAATTTTATTGGAACAAGCTATCGACACCTGAACAGGATTATTCAAAAGTTTGTTGCAGAAGACTTAATTGGACGCAGCAAAGGCACTATTTTTATTAAAAGTAGAGAAGGTTTAAGAAAAGTGGCTAGTAGAAGTATTTATGAATAAGAAGCAAATTTGAAAAAAGTAGGAGTGTAAAAGAATGCTAGTAGGAATAGTCATGTCTCTTCTTGCCGGGGTACTTGTAGGATTGCAGAATATTTTCAACAGCAAGGTGAATGAACGAGCTGGATCGTGGTCAACCACAACATTGGTTTTAGGTATGGGGTTTTTGGCTTCATTAACAATTGGAATCATAGTAGAAGGAAAAGGCTTATTTTCCTTGCAAAATATGCAGCCATGGTTTTGGTTCAGTGGTTTGATTGGTGTTGGAGTGGTGACTTGTATTGTTCAAGGAATGAAGCACTTAAGACCAACCTATGCTATCTCCATCATTTTAATTTCCCAGCTTGGTTTTGCGATGCTGCTTGACACACTAGGCTGGTTGGGATTAGCAAAAGTTCCTTTTACTTGGAAGCAGCTGGTTGGTGTGCTGGTCATTGCGGGAGGTATTTTTGTTTTTAAGCTTGGTGGGGAAAAGGAGAAGCAGGAATCTTAATACATAAAAAATAGGAAAACGGTAAGAATTATTTTGGTGAATTTCCTATTTTTAAGTTTTCTGTAAAAAACTCAAAAAGAATGTATTATCTAATAAATAAGTAGATACAGTGTCTTTAGACAAATTTATATGATGTATTCTTTACTTTTAATAAAAAAAATAAATCTTAGGAACTAGTTATTTATGAGTATAATATTATTTTGCATAGCGCAATCAATTGATTGCTCTATGCAAATGTATAAGTAATAGTAAGCTCATTCAAGTAAAAAAGTAGTATATTTCCAGTAAATTACTAACTATAGATTTAAACATATCATAGGAGTGCTAAAGACCCAATAATAATATTTACGAGATTAGATTCACAATGGTTTCACCAAAAGGGGGTAATTTAACAAAATATAAACCTAGTTTATTTTGTAAATTTAAGGTATAGTGGTCTGTGTATAAAAAATAAGGAGGAGAAAAATGAAAAATTGGTTTAAAATCGCTTGTGCGATAGTTTTAAGTTTCTTTATATTTGGAAATATGCATCAATATGCTCAAGCAAGTAACACAACAAAAAGCACAACATATTATGTCGCTAAAACGGCAAATTTTTATGATGGTACTTCAAGTAAAAAAAAGCAAATTAGCGTAATAGATATTAATACAAAATTGACGACAAAAACGTCTAAATATAACAAAATGTATGAAGTAACATACAAAGGAAAAAAAGGCTATGTATATGCAAGTCGCCTTTCTACAAAACAAACAAAAGTAACAAGATATATTAAAGAAAAATCAAATGTATATGATAGTAGCAAAAAGAAAAAACTGGTAAGTGTGGATATTAATACAAAATTAACTACAACAAGTCCACTATCAGATAAAATGGTAGAAGTAACATACAATGGGAAAAAGGGCTATGTGTATACAAGCCGTCTTTCTAGTAAACAAACAAAGATTACAAGATATATTAAGGAAAAATCAAATCTATACGATTTTACAAAAAAGAGAAAAATTGCAAGCGTTGATATCAATACAAAATTGACAACAACAAGTCCACTATCAGATAAAATGGTAGAAGTAACATACAATGGGAAAAAGGGCTATGTGTATACGAGCCGTCTTTCTAGCAATCCAACGGAAGTAACGCGATATATAACAACAAAATCCAATCTTTATGATTCTAGTAAAAAGAAAAAAATAGCAAGCTTAGATATCAATACGAAATTAACAACAACAAGTCCATTATCAGATAAAATGGTAGAAGTAACGTATAAGGGTAAAAAAGGGTTTGTGTATACAAGCCGTCTTGCAACAGAAGGTAAGGAATATACAATATATGCCGCAAAATTCAACTCATCGAAGGAACCGGTTTTTGTTCCTGTATATGATGAAGGAAATAATATTCTTACTGAAGTACCTACTAATACAAAATTTATAACTACAAGCGCAGTGTCAGAAACGATGTATGAGGTTCTTTATAATGATAAAAAAGGCTTTGTTCATGCAACAGATACAGTTACAAAACCATATTCTTTTACTGAGGATTATGGAATTTTCCATATTACACAAGCCCAAATGGAACAATTACCAAAACAGCAAAATAGCAGTCAATTTAAAGTGCCAGTATTTGATCAAAATGCAATAAGAAATATTTCTTCTGCAAAAGGCGAAGATAAGTTCAACAATTTGATTGATTTAGATGTTTGGGATACATGGCCATTACAAGATGCAAATGGGCAAGTAGCAACATATAAAGGCTATAATATTGTTTTCGGTTTAGCAGGGGATCCAAATGACGCAGATGATACGAAAGTCTATATGTTCTATCAAAAAGTTGGCGAAAAATCTATTGATAGTTGGAAGCTAGCTGGAAGAGTATTTAAAGATAGTGATAAGTTTACGGCAAATGATCCGATTTTAAAACAAGAAACACAAGAATGGTCAGGATCTGCTATGTTAATAGATGGTGAAATTCGTTTATTCTATACAAGCTTTTCTAATCATTACAGTAAACAAACGTTAGCTACGGCTCAAGTAAATGTGTCAGAAGCTGATGATGAAGCGATTAAGATTGAAGGTGTAGAGGATCATAAGTCCATTTTTGATGGAGATGGTAAAATCTATCAAAATGTGCAGCAGTTTATTGATGAAGGTGCTTATGGTACGGGCGATAATCATACATTAAGAGACCCTCATTATATCGAGGATAATGGTCATAAATATCTAGTATTTGAAGCAAATACAGGAACAGAGATTGGTTATCATGGAGATAAGTCCCTTTATAATAAGGCTTATTATGGTGGCGATGATAACTACTATTTAGAAACGCAAACAAAGCTATTTAACAATGGTAAAAAACAACTGGCTTCTTTAGCTAATGGTGTACTTGGTATTATCGAAATAAATGATGATTTCACACTGAAAAATGTATTGAATCCACTAATCACTTCTAATACAGTAACAGATGAAATCGAACGAGCAAACGTCTTTAAACTAGACGGAAAATGGTATTTATTCACAAGTTCTAGAGGGAATAAAATGGCTGTTGATGGAATTACTGGAGAGGATATCTATATGCTAGGATATGTTTCTGATTCATTAACAGGAGGATATAAACCATTAAATGACACTGGACTCGTACTTTATATGAATCTTCCGAAAAGTGATGTAACATTCACCTATGCACATTACGCTATCCCACAAAAACTGGGTAATGATGTCGTAGTAACAAGCTATATGACAAATCGAGGAGAACATTTAACAAGACGTACAACATTTGCTCCAAGCTTCTTAATCAATATTCAAGGATCAACGACTACAGTTAACCATGACAAGATACTTGAACAAGGGCAAATAACATATCCGTAATAATAAAGAAGTTACTAATGTTGCTGATGATGAAGGGTGTTAGTAGTAAAGGGCAATTTCACATATTAGTTACAGTGTATCTAATATGTGGAATGCTTTTTTGTTTTATCAAGGTAATAATAGTTTGTTTGGCAAATATACTCCTTTGAATAAAAGTGGTCTTGTAATTGGCAATCCACATGGATATGACCATCAAGCATATGCATGGCTAGTCCTGCCGAATTATAATGTTATTGGATTTGCCGGAGATGTTTTAAATGAAAATGGACAAGTTGTGTATGCTCCTGCACAATCGCCATCTATTAAAATTAGTATTAATGGTTTAACGACAAAAGTTGAAAAAGAGTTAGGGGTTGCTCAAATCGAGTAAGCTGGTAACTATTTTTGAATTTGTCTTATTAGGAGATTCAGAGGATTAAAAGGATAAAATTAGCTGATTAATTTATTGCGAGAAGAGATTTGATTAATTAATCAGATGCTAGTTTCTGAGTCAAACCATTGTTTGGTCAAAATTAGCAATCTTAGAGCTGAAAGTTGAACAGTACAATAAATAAGCAACAACTGTATAAAAAAGCGAAACCTGCAATTATGTCTAAACCATTGCGGGTTTCGCTTAATTTGTTATATGCGCTTTTTTATATCTAGTACTCTTTTATATTCATTTGTTCTTTTAGACTGTTCTTTTTCTTAATCCTCTCTTTTGTATAATAAAAAATATAACAAAAGGCAACAAAGGGAATAGTGTAAAATAGTGCTATTTTTTGAGATGGATCAAATACAATTAATATACAAGATAGGAAGCATAAGATAAATGCTGCAATTGGGACAACGGGATAAAAAGGTGTCCTGAATTTTAGATCCTCCAGTTTATTTCCTTCTTTTAAATAAACTCGCCGAAACATAAATTGAGAAGCTGCAATACCCATCCACACGATTACTACTGCCAGTCCAGAAATAGACACTAATACTATATAGACAGTTTGAGCAGGAATGATACTTGAAATAAGAGATAAAATCCCACCAAGTATAGTTAATAGTAGGGCATTCATTGGAACGCCATTTTTATTTACTTTACGAAAGTGTTTGGAAATCATTTTTTCGTTGGAAAGGGACCAAAGCATACGAGTTGCTGCGTATAAACCAGAATTTGCACAAGACAGAATAGCAGTTAATACGACAAAATTCATAATTGCTGCAGCATATGGAATTCCAATACTGTTGAAAACCAATACAAATGGACTTTGGTCAACCCCTGCTTCTTTCCAGGGAATTAAAGCAGAGATAACCGTAATGCTTCCAATAAAAAAGATAATAAGCCGTATAAGTGTAGTGTGAATCGTTTTAGGTATCACTTTTTCCGGTTCAGTGGTTTCTCCAGAAGCAACGCCGATTAATTCAGTACCTGAAAAGGCAAAGTTAACGGCAAGCATCGTTAAAAACACTGTACTAAATCCATTAGGAAAAAGCCCGTCCGCTATTAAGTTGGAAAACAGAGGAGCTTCCTTTGTTCCTGCCATCGGAATAACTCCAAATATAGCTAATCCTCCAATAAGGATAAATACTATTATTGCAATCACTTTTATGCTGGAGAGCCAAAATTCGGTTTCTGCAAAAAAACGAACTGAAAATGCATTAATCACAAAAAGCAAAACGATAAAGATGGCACTCCAAATTGGTACAGCAATGGATGGAAAGAAGCTTTTCATAATTAAACCAGCAGCAGTAAATTCAGACCCTAGAGCTACTGTCCATGTTAGCCAATAAAGCCATGCCATCGTAAATCCTGTACCAGGACCAATAAATTTTGTTGCATATGTATGGAAGGAGCCGGTTACGGGCATCTTTACAGTCAATTCCCCTAAACAAAGCATAACTAGATAGACAATCACCGCTCCTAGCAAGTAAGCGAGTATGGTTCCTATTGGACCTGCTTGATTTATCGTGTAGCCAGAACTTAGAAAAAGTCCTGTTCCTATTACACCACCAAGAGAAATCATAAATAAATGTCTGCTTTTCATCGAACGATGCAGACGATTTTCCTTTGTCTTGTTTGAATCTTCCATGTAATTATTCTCCTTTATGTGCAGTGACATGAGTTACCTTAGAGTTCTAAAAATAAAATATTTTCTGATAATAAATAATGTAATAAAAAATATATTGCATATTGTATATTTATATTTTTAGCATAAGTTTAATTGCTGTGCAATATTATTTGTGGATATTTGGTTGAGAATAGGAATAAATCAAGGTAAAATGAAAAACATTAGTAGAATGAGAGATAGTATTTTAATTATACAATATGCAATTTTAAGAGAAAGTGAAGTAAGAAGAAAATATCTTCTATGAATTAGAATTTAAATCCTTATTAACAAGATTAGGAAGCTGGAATCGAAAGTCTGCATCTCCTCCAGAAAATATCCCGCTTACGATGAGTTCCGTATTTGCATTTGATAATATAGATACTTTAAACAAATTATATAGCGGTGAAGCGGAGGCTAGACTAATTCTGTTCTTTATATAAAACGATAATACCGCCTGTAACATCCCAATGTCTCAACAAAGTTGGCGACTTTATGGAGGATATTGTAATGGTCTTCGTTTCCTAATGTATAATGAAAATATAATTTAGCCGTTTTTTTGTCGAATCAACGTTTTTTATTTTTTGTCAATCTGGTAAAATTTCATGTCATTATGTTCTAGAGCAAGGAGGAACTATTATCAAAAAATATCAGTCATTAAAAGATCATGTGTATCATTATTTAGCCAATGAAATTCAAAAGGGTACACTGCTTCCTAATCATAAAATTAATGAAGTGGCACTAAGTAAAAAGTTAGAAGTAAGCAGAACTCCAGTTAGAGAAGCACTAATACAGCTTGCTTCAGAAAATTTATTAGAGTATTTGCCAAGACGTGGTTTTATTGTCAAAGAACTTGATATTAAAAAAAAGCTGGATGTTTTTAAAGTAGTTGGTGTATTGGATGCGCTGGCAGCAGTTACAGCGATGGCAAATATAACAGAAGAAGATATAGAAAAAATGGAAGATTATACAAAAATAATCGATCTTTCTATTCTGGAAAAAAATTATGAAGACTATCAAAAATATCAGAAGAAATTCCATCATGTTTATATGAATAAATGCAATAATATGGCTCTCACAGGCATGTTAGAGACATTAGAAAACAGTTTTGTGAGACAAGTTTATTTAAGTGATGATACAGAGAAGCTTTTTGCAGCATCTGTGCAAATGAATAAGGATCATAAAGAGATAATTCAATGCTTCAAAAGCAAAGAAACAGATAAGTTGGAGCAATTGATAAAAAAACATTGGGAAATTGAACATACAGATATGATTTGATAGATGCGGTTCATTTTAAGGCTAGAGGAGGGGGATTATGTCTAATCCTATTGAAAAAATTATAGAGCAATTTAACCTAGTTATTTTAGATGGTGCAATGGCGACAGAAATAGAAAAAAAAGGCGTAAATATAAAAAATTCATTATGGTCTGCTAAAGCTGTTATTGATAATCCGAATAGCATTAAACAAGTTCATGCTGACTATTTTGAAGCGGGAGCAGATATTGCTACAACCAATACATATCAGGCTAGTATTAAAGGATTTGTCCAAGAGGGATGGGCAAAAGAAGAAGCAGAAAATTTAATCAGAGCTACCGTTGCGTTAGCAAAAGAAGCTCGTGACGAGTTTTTGGAGAATAGAGTAGAGTTAGACAACTTAAATAACAAGGAAAGACCGTTTCCGCTTGTAGCTGGAAGCGTCGGACCATACGGAGCATATTTGGCAAATGGAGCAGAATACACAGGGAATTATCATTTAACAGAGGAAGAATGGAAGGAGTTTCATTTACCGCGCATGCAGCTGATGAAAGAGGCTGGAGTAGACTTATTTGCATTTGAGACGATTCCAAACTTTGAAGAAGGAAAAGTGCTGGCGGATTTGTTAGCAGCTCATTTTCCAAATGATTATGCCTGGCTGTCGTTCAGCGTTGCAGATCAAGGGCATATAAGCGATGGAACACCGCTAAAGGAAGCGGTAGCTTATTTTAATGCATACGCCAATATTTGCGGAATCGGGGTTAACTGTACAGCCGCTTCCCATATTTCGGCTATTATTCCTATTTTGAGAGAGGCAACTTCTAAACCAATTGTTATTTATCCAAATGCAGGTGGAACATATGATGCAGAAACGAAATCTTGGACTTCAGAACAAGAGGAAAATCATTATGGACAACAAGCAAAAAAATGGCATAATGATGGAGCAAAGTTAATTGGAGGGTGCTGCCAGACAAATCCGGGGCATATCAATCAGATTTTTAAATGGGCAAGAGGATTTGATACGAGGTGCAAAAGCTAGACATCATTTCAAAAAACGTATACTTTTTATCTTGTAAGAAGGAGCAGAGTTATTCATTCTGCTCTTTTTTTCATGAGGTAAGAAAGTATAAATTTTTTGAAATATGAAGTCTGTCTAGCTCCAGCGCCTAGCCCCTGTGAAAGATAACCTCCTGCCTCTAAAAGTAAAAAAAACACTTTTTGAGTCAGGAGAACATTTTTCTTCGGGGCTAAACAAGGCGCTTGCGCTTTTCTTATGAGAATGAAACACATCTAATTATGGTTTTCTGAAAAATAGGAACATCAGCTTTTTATCAAGATTGTGGCCAGTAAGGATAAGTAGCTATATTGACCGGGTTAATAGGTGGCGGCTGGTAGGTTTGCGTTTCTCTGTAAGGTGGCGAGGCCGCATGTTTATTTGTTTGCTCGCATCCAATTGGTGGACCTAGAATAACCGATTCGTTAAGAGGTGCAACTGCTTTTTCATAATAATCTTCTTGCACACAGTAGGCTCTATTTAAAACTTCTGTTGGTACGAATCGGAGAAAGTCTGATCCATAAACAATATCCGGAGTTGGCTGATCAAAGATGGTAAGCAAGTGAACATTCTGAGTTAAAGCGATAATCCAATGGAACCATCCTTTAGGAAATTGGGAGACTTGCCCTGGCTTTAATTTATAGGTCATTAATTTACGTGAATAGGGATTAAATACAGAGGCCATTACTTCTCCGCTAATAAGAAAAACGAGCTCTGTTACATTTGTATGCCAATGTGGCTGAACGATAATACCTTGACTCATATGGACATTAAAGAAGCTTGTTTGGACGGCTGGCAACTGACTTGCAAATAATTGGGTAATGTAATTATGAGCGTCCCGTTGATAATTAACAACTTTAGTAGAATCGCCAAAAAGTTGAAATGAAGGGGAGTATGGATCATAACTCATGTAATAGCCTCCTCATGATGTTGGTGATAGTAGGTGTAAAAGGGCTTGGAGTTTCGCTGGTCTATATGACAGAAGACAAGCACTTATGTGTTTGATGTATGTTTAGAATTTCTTCGTGTAAAAGATTTATGCTTCATACTTCCATTTAAATATATACATGAACGGAAAGAATTATGAATACAAGAAAGAGGTTATTTTTAGGATAAGAAAAGGTGGAGTTTCTATAGAAAAAAGAGCTATCTCGTAAGGAAATGAAATTCCATAGAGATAGCCCTTTTATAAGCAAGTATAAATTTTTTCACGCCTTGCTTATTTAATCATGAAAATTGGTACCGTCTGTTACTGCTTTAGCAATGCCTTGGCGTACAACAAAGTCACCAAAATGTTCATTATCAAGTCGTTCTTTAGCAAAGCGTGGAAGGAGAACACCTAATTCATCTAATATTTCTGTTTCCCCTACATTTTCTCGATATAATTTGCTTAGACGGCTGCCGTCAAATGCAGCACCGAGATACATATTGTATTTTCCAGGTCCTTTACCGATAAAGGCAATTTCACCAAGAGCATGACGTGCACAGCCATTTGGGCACCCTGTCATGCGAATCGTGATTTCTTCATCTCTCAAGCCATTTTCGTTTACAATGGTTTCAATTTTATCGATTAATGATGGCAAGTATCGTTCCGCTTCCGCCATTGCTAAACCGCATGTTGGAAGAGAAACGCATGCAATAGAACTGCGGCGAAGTGCTGAATAATGTTTGCCGTCTGTTAAACCATATTGATCAATCAGCTCGTTTACTTTTTTCTTTTTCTGGCTGGATACATTGGCTATGACTAAATTTTGATTACCAGTTAAGCGGAAGTCACCTTTATGAATTTTAGCAATTTCACGCAATCCTGTCTTCAATTTATAATCTTGAAAGTCAGCGATGCGTCCCCCTTCGACAAATAAGGTGAAATGCCATTTTCCATTGATGCCTTTTATCCAGCCATAACGGTCGGTGTTATGCTCAAAATGATAACCCCTTGCTTCTTCTAGTTTCCAGCCTAGTCGATTTTCTAATTCTTCTACTACATTTTCTAATCCTAGTCGGTCAACCGTATATTTAAAGCGGGCATTTTTACGAACAGATCGGTTACCATAATCACGCTGAATGGTAATAATCTTTTCTGCTAATTCAAGAATTTTATCAGGTGTACAGAACCCTATTACTTTTGCAAGCTGAGGATAGGTAGCTTTATCTCCATGAGTCATGCCCATGCCCCCGCCGATTGCAACATTAAATCCGATTAGTTTGTCCTCTTCTACAATGGCAATTAATCCTAAATCTTGTGAGAACACATCAATATCATTGGACGGAGGAACAGCAATTCCAATTTTAAATTTTCTTGGCAAATAAAGCGCACCATACATTGGTTCAACTTCTTCTTGATCTGGAATAGATGAGACCTTTTCTTCATCGAGCCATAGTTCATAATAAGCTCTTGTACGAGGTAATAAGTAGTCACTCAATTTTTTGGACCACTCAAACACTTCTGCGTGTATTTCAGATTGATATGGATTAGGATTGCACATAACGTTTCTGTTCACATCACCACATGCAGCTATTGTATCTAATAAAGTATGATGAATGCTTTGAATCGTTTTTTTCATATTCCATTTAAGAATTCCATGCATTTGGAATGCTTGGCGTGTAGTCAGTTTTAACGTATGATTACCGTATCTTTCTGCCAATTCATCCATTACAAGCCATTGTTCAGGTGTGGAGACGCCTCCGGGTGTGCGGACGCGCAGCATAAACTGATAGGCAGGCTCTAGCTTTTGTTTATGGCGTTCATTTCGTAAATCACGGTCATCTTGCAAATAGCTGCCGTGAAATTTCATTAAGCGATTATCATCTTCAGAAATACCTGAACTAATCGGTTCCAGCATGGACTCTTTTAACGTTCCGCGTAAATAATTGCTATCTTCTTTGATTCGTTCCACATCACTTGGTGAACCATCTGGTGCTGTTAATATAGGTTTAGCCATTTATAAAAAACTCCTTTCGAAAGAATATTAATAGACATCTCGCAAATAACGTTTTTCTTGCTGCAGAGCTGCCAGATATTCTTCTGCTTTTTCTCTGCTTGTATTCTTTTCTGTTTCAATAATATCAATTAATGTTTGATGAACATCATGTGCCATATGCTTTTCATCTCCACAAATATAGACAACGGCTCCTTCTTCCAGCCAGCCGAATAATTCTTTGCTATGTTCCAGCATACGATGCTGAACATAAACTTTTTCATTGCTGTCTCGAGAGAAAGCTACATCTAATTTTGTAAGTACACCTGTTTTTAATAAGTTTTGCCATTCTGTTTGGTAAAGGAAATCTGTTACAAAATGCTGATCTCCGAAGAATAACCAAGACTTACCGCTTATCCCAGCTTCCTCTCGTTCCTGCATGAAGGAGCGGAAAGGTGCTATACCTGTTCCAGGTCCAATCATAATAATAGGTGTTTCTGGTTTTTCAGGTAACTTAAAGTTTTGATTCTTCTGAATATAGATAGGCAGTTTATCTCCTGGATTCAGGCGTTCTGAGCAAAGAATAGAACATACTCCTTTTCTTTCTCTTCCATGCGACTCATAACGTAAAGCACCTATTGTTAAATGTACTTCATCTGGGTTGGCTGCATAACTGCTCGCAATGGAATATAGACGAGCAGGTATTTTTCTAAGAATACTGATAAATTTCTGTGCAGGCACTGCCCATGGTCCAAAGTCCTGACCTAAATCTAATAAATCCCGTCCTTTAATATATGCCTTTAATTCGTCTTCACTATCTGGATATAAAAGCTCCTGCAAATCTTCATTTGCTGTGAACTGTGCTGCCTGTTCAAGGAGCGGTTTCGTTAAAACGGTAATTTCAAAGTAAGAAGTCAGTGCTTCTTTCAGCGGAAGAACATCTCCTTTATTGTTAACCGTAACAATTTCTTCTGGATCCCATTTCATTTCGTTAAGAAGCATCTCTACAAGAATAGGATCATTGTTAGGATAGATGCCGACGCTGTCTCCTGGTTGGTATGTAAGTCCAGAACCTTCTAGCGACAATTCCAAATGAAGTGTTTCTTTATTGGACCCTTGTCCGTTTAAATTAATCACCTCTAGAATTTCTGCTTGAAATGGATTTGTGCGGGAATACACAGATTCAGTGGAAGCTGAGATAGGTGAAGAAGTAGTCAAAACTGTTTCACTTTTTGCTTCACTTAGTTGTAATAAAACACTTGAGATCCATTCTTCTGCTGGTTCATCATAATCGAGATCACAATCAACTCTAGGATGCAGCCTTATGCCGCCTAATTCTTCTAACCGCTGATCAAATTCTTTACCCGTTTGACAGAAGTACTCGTACGAACTATCGCCAAGAGCTAATACAGAGAAATGCAAATCATCCAATTTAGGGGCACGTCTTCCATAAAGAAACTCATGGAAAGAAAGGGCATTATCTGGCGGCTCTCCTTCTCCGTGTGTACTTACAATGACGAGTAGATTTTTCACCTTTTTTAAATGATTTGGTTTGAAATCATTCATGGAAGAAACGGTAACATTAAAGCCTTGAGCTTCTAATTGCTTTCCTTTACTTTCAGCTAGACTTTCTGCATTGCCGGTTTGTGATCCGTAAATGATTGTAACCTCCTTAGAAACGGAGGGTTGAACGCTTCCGATTGGCTGTTTCCCAACCTGATCTAATGAATCAGAAGTTTGAGTTGCTAGTAAGTAACCACTTAACCATATTTTTTGTGTCTCAGTTAAATTTGGTAATAGCTGGTTAAGAAGATCTGTTTGTTCTTGACTAAATGGACTATTTGTTACTTGAAGCTGCAATATGATCACCTCACAAAGAAATATAAGCATTTATCAACCTGATGAAAGGAAGTAATGCATGTTGATAGAAAACCGGTTTTACGTTGGGAATTTTGTTTTTTTATTAATCCAATCTGACAAATCGGAATTAGGAACAAAAAATTTTTCATTTCTTACGTAAAAGAGTGGTTATCCTACATTTTAAGCTTTTTTTAATAGATAAGAAAGTATAAAATTTTTGAAATTTGAAGAGTGTCTAGCTTCGCCGGCCAGCGCCTAGCTCCTATGAGTATAACCTCTTGCCTCTAAAAGTAAAGAAGACTTTTTGAGTCAAGAGAACATTTTTCTTTGGAGCTGAACAAGGCGTTTGCGCTTTTCTTGTAAAGTCTATGCCTGAATTTTTTTTATTCTAAATTGGCAGTAATTCCCCAATGTCATTAAGCTGGATAACAATATATTGGGAATAGGGTGAAAAGCGAGAGTATGCGCTAGATTTTCTGATGCTTCACTTTATATATGTACTTTACTGGAAGAAGTAGAATTAGTAAAATACATATAACTTATTACAACTATTAGTATTATTAATAATTAAAGGGGAGATTCTATTGCATTATGATGCTTTAAAAACATTTGTAACTCTTGCAGAAGTAAAAAACTTTACGAAGACAGCTGAAATTCTTCTCATGTCTCAGCCAAGTGTTAGTTTGCATATAAAAAATCTAGAAAAGGAATTTCAAACAAAATTATTTGAACGTTCTCCTAAATTTTTAAAAATCACCCCTACTGGTGAAATTTTATATGATTGTGCTATTCAAATGATTACAATCTATGATCAGACAAAACAAAATATTCTAGAACATCATCATGCTATAAAAGGAAAATTAAAGATTGGTGCTAGTTTTACAATTGGTGAATATATTCTTCCGCCACTATTGCAGGATTTGCAAACAGACTATCCGAGCTTAGAACTAGAGGTTATTATTGGTAATACAGAAGAAATCGTGCAATCAGTGCGTCTATATAAAGTCGATATAGGATTAATTGAAGGACAAACAAATGAAAAGGATTTGTCTGTTCATGCCTTTATGGAAGATGAGTTATTTATTGTCTCTTCTAATTCCCATAAACTTGCGTTAAAGGAAGATGTGGCAATGGCTGAACTGCAGAATGAAACATGGATAACAAGAGAAGTGGGTTCAGGGACAAGAGAATATCTGAACCATGTTATTCGTTCGAATGGATTAAAGGCGAAATCATTTCTGACAATTAGCAGCAATCAAGGTATTAAAGAAACACTGATAAGAGGAATGGGATTATCGCTTTTATCTAAGAGTGTTATTGAAAGAGATATAGTGCAGCATCAGCTTTCCATTGTCCAAGTGAAAAATCATGCCTTTATTCGAACCCTTTCTTATGTGTATTCACCTATTATGCGTGATAAAAAAAATGTGAAGATATTTATTGGTGCATTAATGAAAAAATTTCCCGATAATAGAGAGAAGAAATAATATCAAAAAAATGATTACAAATAAAACAACCAAAAAGGAGGAGAATGAAAAATGGAAAAAATCTATTGGTCTTTATTGTCAAATAATGAATGGCAAATGTATATCGCAGCAACAGAAAAAGGACTTTGTTATGTTGGATCACAGAATCAGCCTTTTAGTGAACTTCTTCAGTGGGTTGCAAAAAAATATCCGACCGTGGAGCTAGAGGAAGGGGAGGCTTACTTAGAGCCTTATAAAAAAGAACTGATCGAGTATTTAAGCGGAGCACGCCAAACGTTTACCATTGCTTTCGATTATTCTGGGACGGTATTTCAACAAGCAGTATGGGAGGCATTAGCTGCTATTCCTTATGGAACAACTATGGGTTATGCAGAAATTGCTACAAAAATAAATAAACCTAAATCTGTAAGAGCTGTTGGTACTGCAATAGGGGCAAATCCTATTCTAATTGTTGTACCGTGTCATCGAGTCATTGGGAAAAACGGAAAATTGACAGGCTATAGAGGTGGTCTTGAGATGAAGGAGAAGCTGCTTCAGTTAGAAAAGAATCTTCTTGTGAATAGGTAAGAGTGAAAAAATGGTGTTGTTTTCTACAAGCATTGGCTTTGTTGTAATCCAGCAATTATGTTTTATTTGGTGGAGGCAAGGATAGAGACTCCATTAAAAGTATATTCCAAAAATACTCCATTTTTCGGACTTAATCGAACTTTTAACGTATAATAATTTAGTGATTTTGATTAAAGGAGTATTATATGAATAAGAAAAATAGGACGTTAAGAATTGTGTTATTAGGCATGTTTTCAAGCATTATCTTTTTGCAAGCAACTATCCCTTTTCTTGGTTTAATTCCCATTGGACCACTCAGTTTAACATTTATTCACGTTACCGTTATTGTGGCAGCAATAGTATTAGGTCCTGCAGAAGGAGCAGTAGTAGGAGGAGTGTGGGGGATTATAACCTTTGTACGAGCTTTTACAAATCCTACAAGTATAATTGCACCGATTATTTTTACGAATCCACTTGTCTCTGTAGTACCTCGTATCTTAATTGGAGTGGTTGCTGGGTTTGTTTTTCATAAGCTGTTAAAAAATAAAAATGCAGCTGCAATGAGTATCGCGGGAATAGTGGGTTCTTTAACCAATACAATTTTAGTACTTGGACTTATTTATCTTTTTTATCGTACGCCATACGCTAATATGTATAAGATTGATGTAAATGAGATATTGCCTGTATTGCTTGGCATTGTAGGGACAAACGGGATTCCAGAAGCAATTCTATCTGCAGTTCTTGTACCAATAATAGCAAAGCCGTTGTTAAAGTTAAGGAAATAAGCTACCCTGAAAAAAGGAATCCGCAGGTGGAATACACTTCGCTTTCCTGTGGGCGAGCGCCGAGCCGCTTCGTCGCTGCGCTCCTGCAGGGTCTCGTCTTTCTCGCTTTCCCACGGGAGTCTTCGTGTATTCCACCTGCTCTCTGCTTTAAACTTTGGCCATAAAACAAAATAGAAAGCTGCTTCTTTATATACCCCAAGGTGCAAATTTTGTTTGCATGATTGTCTTCTCTGAAAAAAGGGTTCCCAGCACTCTCAATAAATCCGCAGCCAGCATACACTTCGCTTTCTATGGGGCTACGCTTGAGCCTCCTCGGTGTTTCAACATATCAAATTGTCTGTTTTCACTTTTCATGGTGCAAATTTGGTTTCATGAAAGTTTCTCGATAGAGCCTGTGATAGCAGCATGCTGACAAGGGGAAAGCGAATGTTATAAGTTGTAGCAGAATAAAGTTTGCAGCGCACTATTTTTATTGTTTTACATATTCTCTATATAATAGCTAGACATAAGGGGGTTAATGCCTCTATTATAGAATGATATCAATCCCGACTAAACAACTAGAAAAACTTATTGACAATAATGACAATTATGATAAAATTTAGAAAACTAAATCGCTTATCAAGAGAGACGGAGGGAATTGGCCCGAGGATGTCCAGCAACCTGCACTGAAGCAAGGTGCTAACCCCAACAAGATGGTTTCCATTTTGGAAGATAAGGTTAAAGATTACCTTATCTTCTCATTGTGGGAGGATTTTTTTATACTATTTGATTTAGAGATTTCCTTTTTAAGGGAGGGGATTTGTTTATGGGGGAAGCAAATCAGCTAGATAGAGTAAAGGACCAATTAGAACAAATATTAAAAGACATGAAATTTGGCTCCGTCACTTTAGTCGTTCAAGACGGAAAAGTGATTCAAATTGAAAAGAATGAAAAAATTAGGCTAGGTAAATAAAACCGCTGACTAGAAAAACTAGAGGCAGTTTTAACAGGGATTGTTAAAGCTGTTTTTTTATTTTTTTCTAAAAATGAAGGTAAGGATGGGAGAGTTTTAGATTGAGTCAGCTAGTTACTTATGAAAATATCGATAATTTTCAAGGGATAAATGTTTCGATTGATAACGATACGAAAGGAGCATTGGAAGTATTAAAGTGGGCTTATGATACGTATGGTGATCAAGTAGTCTATGCATGCAGCTTTGGCATAGAGGGGATTGTGTTAATCGATTTAATATCAAAAGTAAAGAAAAATGCAAAAATAGTTTTTTTGGACACAGATGTTCATTTTCAAGAAACATATGAGCTGATTGACAAAGTAAAGGGAAAGTATCCTGAGCTTCAAATTGAGATGAAAAAGCCTGCATTAACATTAGAGGAACAAGCAGAACAGTGGGGTGAAGAGCTTTGGAAAACGAATCCTAACAAATGCTGTGAAATAAGAAAAATAACGCCATTAAATGAGGTTCTGTCTAATCCAGTTGCATGGATCTCAGGATTAAGAAGAGAGCAGTCAGAAACAAGGAAAAATACTGAATTTATCAATAAAGATAATCGATTTAAATCTGTTAAAGTCTGCCCGCTTATTTATTGGACATGGAAAGATGTATGGAGATATGCTCATAAGCAGCAATTAGACTATAACATTCTGCATGATAAAGGATATCCAAGCATTGGCTGTAAAACATGTACACAGCCGACCTTTAATATGGATGATTTGCGCTCGGGAAGATGGACAGGAAAAGGAAAAACAGAATGCGGACTGCACTTACAATGATTTGGAGAACTCAAAAATGATATTAATTTTAGCATGTATTATGTCCCTGTTTTTTGCAATGAATATTGGCGCAAGCGGTGCTGCTGCAAGTCTTGGGGTAGCATATGGATCTGGAGCCATCCCTAGTAAAAGAATAGCTTTATCCATATGTGCAGTAGCCATTCTTTTAGGAGCAGTGATTGGCGGAAGCGAAGTAGTTAAAACAATTGGAGAAGGACTTATCCCAAGCTCCATTCTGAATGCAAAAGTTGTATTAATCATTCTATCTTCTGCAGCTATTGCTTTATTCATTGCTAATCTCATGGGAATCCCACTTTCAACTAGTGAAATAACTGTAGGAAGTGTGGTCGGAGTAGGTATAGCGTATAAAAGTCTTTTTGTAGGTCATATATTATGGATTGCTTTATTTTGGTTGTTAGTGCCTTTAGTCGCCTTTATTATTGCTTTTGCGACAGGAAAACTAATCCAAAAACTGGAGCGTAAATTCAGTTGGCTGCAAGAAGAAAAAAACCAGCGTATTTTAACGATTTTTGTAATTATCGTTGGCTTTCTAGAAGCTTTTTCAGCAGGTATGAATAATGTGGCAAATGCTATTGGACCTTTAGTTGGGGCAGAGCTTGTTTCCATGAATACAGGAATATTAGTAGGTGGATTTGCCATCGCCGCGGGTGCCTTTTTATTAGGAGGAAGAGTACTGCAGACAAATGGGAAAAAAATTGTCCGTTTTAGTAAATTAGAAGGCGGCGTGATTTCTGGAACTGGTTCTGCCCTAGTTATTATCGCGTCTATTTATGGATTGCCAGTTCCATTAACACAGGTGACAAGCACGGCTATTATCGGAATTGGTGTTTCAAAAAATGGATTAGGCATATTTAAAAAGCAAGTAATTCACCGAATTTTAAAAGTTTGGATTGTATCTCCAGTTTTATCGCTTGTTATCTCTTATGGATTGGTGCAGCTGTTTATTAAAACGGATTTGTATATTGTATTTATTTTAATTGGGGTATGCATCGCAACACTGGGGTTAATTAGTTTAGTAAAAACAATTAAAGCCGACAATCGTTCTGTTTACGAAGAAGGTGGAGGTATATAAATAGAAAGTTGGATGGAGCAGGGCATTCGGTAATAGAGCAAGGTAGAATATTAATTCTTAGTAAAATAATATAATCAAAAAAATAATGAGGTGCAAAAAATGACAGTAAGTATACCACATGGCGGAACATTGATTAATTTATGGGAACCTAACTACAAATTTGTTGGAAAAGAAAAAGAATTAGAGATAGATATCATTGCGTTAAGTGACCTAGAATTGCTTGGAAATGGAGCATATAGTCCACTAACTGGCTTTTTAACACGAAAAGATTACGAATCAGTTGTAGAAAATATGCGTTTAGCAGATGGAACAGTATGGAGTATACCGATTACACTTCCGGTGACAGAAGCACATGCTAAAGGAATTAGCGTACAGGATATCGTGAAACTTAACTATAATGGGGAAACATACGGTGTTTTACAGGTAGAAGATATATATGTGCCAGATAAAATTACAGAAGCGAAATCTGTCTATCGTGCAGATGATGAAGCACATCCAGGTGTGAAGAAAATGTATGAAAGAGGTAATGTTTATTTAGGAGGATCTATTAAACTAGTAAAGAAAATAGAGAAAAAAGATTTTACTAGCTTTTATCTAGATCCGCAAGAAACAAGAGCCGTATTCCAAGAAAAGGGATGGAAAACAGTAGTAGGATTTCAAACAAGAAATCCTGTTCACAGAGCACATGAATATATTCAAAAGACTGCGTTGGAGATTGTAGATGGATTATTTCTAAATCCACTTGTTGGCGAAACGAAATCAGATGATATCCCAGCAGATGTACGTATGGAAAGCTATCAAGTGTTATTAAAAAATTATTATCCTGAGGATCGCGTATTTTTAGCTGTTTTCCCAGCTGCAATGCGTTATGCTGGACCAAGAGAAGCAATTTTTCATGCAATGGTCAGAAAAAATTATGGATGTACCCATTTTATTGTTGGCAGAGATCATGCAGGGGTTGGAGATTATTATGGGACATATGATGCTCAAAAAATATTTGCTAATTTTACAGTCGAAGAATTAGGTATTAATCTATTATTTTTTGAACATAGCTTCTACTGCAAAAAATGCGAAAATATGGCTTCTACAAAAACTTGCCCACATGACAAAGAGCATCATGAAATTTTGTCTGGTACCAAAGTACGCAAACTGCTAAGAGATGGAGAAATACCACCAAGCACATTCAGCAGAAAAGAAGTGGTTGAGGTATTAATCAACGGCTTAAAAAAACAACAGATTCATTCTTAAGTAATGGGGGATAAAACATTGAGTCAAAGCACAAATATTACATGGCATGAACAAACGATTACGAAGCAGCAAAGAAGGGGTAGAAATAAGCATCACAGTTATATCCTTTGGTTTACAGGTCTATCTGGTTCAGGGAAATCAACAGTTGCTAATGCAGTAGCAAGACGTTTATTTGATGATAGTACCAATACGTATGTCTTAGATGGAGATAATATTCGTTTTGGCATCAATAAAGATTTAGGATTTTCTGAAGAGGATCGTACCGAAAATATCAGAAGAATCGGGGAAGTCAGCAAACTATTTGTTGACGGTGGACAAGTGGTGTTAACGGCATTTATTTCACCATTCAGAGAAGATCGTGATAAAGTAAGAGAATTGCTTGCAGAAGATGAATTTATTGAGGTTTATGTAAAATGCTCTCTTGAAGCATGTGAGCAAAGAGATCCGAAAGGCTTATATGAAAAGGCAAGAAAAGGAATCATTAAGGACTTTACAGGGATAAGTTCTCCATACGAAAAGCCGAAACAGCCTGAGATCGTAATCGATACAGAGAAAAAATCGATTGAAGATTGTGTAGAACAAATTGTCCAATATTTGAAAGAAAAGGACTACTATATTACTGCTTAATTAAAAATAAGTAAATAATGTGTTTGTGAGTATAGGGGAAAGAGAAGAACTGTTTTTAGAACAATTAGAAGAGAAGATAATAGCCTCTTTTGATAAAACAGTTCTTTCTTCCTTTTAAAAATTCTTATAGTGCGTGTTCAAAAAGGACCGAGAAGTTCGAGGCGGAAAAGCAAACCAACGAAGAAATTCAATGTGTCATTTTTACCTGACTTTTTGAACAACCTCTTATATATTCATAGTATGAATCATTATATATTGCTTGTTTAAAAGGAAAACAACAAGAGAGGGAAGGTGAGATAGATGGGAATCGTGTATTTGGTTGGAGCTGGTCCCGGAGACCCTGATTTAATAACAGTGAAGGGGTTAAAATGTATAAAAAGCGCTGATGTTATTCTTTATGACCGCCTCGTAAACAAAGATTTATTAGCATATGCCAAACCAAAGGCAGAACTTATTTACTGTGGTAAGCTTCCAAACCACCATATCATGAAACAAGAGGTAATTAATCATTGTCTTGTGAAGCATGCTCAGAAAGGAAAGATTGTAACAAGATTAAAAGGCGGAGATCCATTTGTATTTGGCAGAGGGGGAGAGGAAGCGGAAGCGTTAGCTAAAAACGGGATTCCTTTTGAAATAGTTCCTGGCATAACTGCTGGTATAGCAGCACCAAGTTATGCTGGCATACCTGTTACACACAGGGATTATGGTTCTTCCTTCGCTTTTGTCACTGGTCATATAAAAAATGGACAAGAAGACCATATTAAATGGGAAGCTTTATGCCATATTGATACCTTAGCTATTTATATGGGGGTAAAAAACCTTCCTTCTATTCGAGAAAAATTGCTTTTGCATGGAAAAAAAGCATCTACACCTGTTGCCTTAATTAATTGGGGTACGACAAGCATCCAAAAAACCGTTGTGACCACTCTTGGTGAAGTAGTGGAAGATGCGGCAAATGGAAAAATAGATAATCCTTGTATGATTATAGTGGGAGAGGTAGTGAAGATGAGAGAAAAAATCAGCTGGTTTGAAGAGGCATATCTTGAAAAATTACCAACTGAGGTAGTTTTATAATGGAGGCTGTTTTATATATATGCCATGGAAGCAGAATAAAGGATGCTTGCGATCAAGCTATTTCTTTTGTAAAGCAATGTATGGACCAGCAAGACTCGATGATACAAGAATATTCTTTTTTAGAATTGGCAGAACCGACAATTGAACAAGCCTTTCAACGATGTATAGAAAGAGGAGCAACGTCTGTTTATGTTATACCTGTTTTGCTTTTAACTGCAGCTCATGCCAAAAAGGATATACCAGAAATATTAGAGAAGCTTGCGGAACAATATCCAAAAACGGAAATTCGTTATGGAAAGCCAATTGGTGTTCATGACAAGATGGTTGAAATAGTTTTGGAAAAAATAAAAGAGTCTCCTTTGTCTAAAAAGAAGGATTTATTTGTATTGTTAGTAGGTAGGGGAAGCAGTGATCCAGATGTAAAGCTGGATTTAGGAAATATTGCTGCTTTAGCAGAAAAAAGACTTTCAGGCGTCCATGTAAAGGATTATTATTTAACCGCTGCAAATCCTAGTTTTATCGAAGGGCTGGAATTTGCGAAGTCTTCTGTTTATTCGAATATATTGGTTATTCCGTATTTATTATTTACAGGGATATTAATAAATTCAATGACCAAAACAATGCAGCAATATACGGATGGAACAAAACAGTATGAACTAGCTTCTTATCTAGGTTATCATCCTTTTATCGCTGATATTTTAAAGGAGAGACTAACGGAAGTGATAGAGGAAGATAATTATGTATGCATTAATGGTTAATATGAAAAACAAAGAGTGTGTGATTGTAGGGGGAGGAAAAGTAGCTCTGCGAAAAACGTCTGCTTTATTAAAGGAGAAAGCAAATATTACGATTATCAGTCCTGAAGTTTGTTCCGAGTTAGAGAAGCTAGGGGCAGAGGGGGAAGTTAAAATCGTCAAAAGGAAAGCTGTAGATGAGGATTTTACGTTTGCCTTTTATGTCATCGCGGCGACAAATGATGAACACATAAACAAAAAGATTGCTGCGAAATTAGAGAAAACAAAGCTTGTTAATATTGCTTCTTCTACTACAGAAGGAAATTGTCATGTGCCAGCAAGTCTGCAAAAGGGAAAGCTAATGCTTGCAGTTTCAACTAATGGTGCAAGTCCGATGCTCGCAAAAAAAATCAGAGATGAATGGTCCTCTACCTATGATGATGATTTTGAACGATATGTAGATTTTTTAAATGAAGCAAGACAAACAATAAAGCAGTTGGAATTTCCAGCTAAACACAAAAGGGAATTGCTTCAAGAAATTATTGATGAAAAATATAAAAATTCGGAAACTCTTCGAAATTCTTTTTCAACCCTTCTAAAAAGCTTCTAAGTTTCCTTGTGTATGGATAGGATGTGCCCTCATTCTTTTTTTAGAATGTAGAAAAGGGGGGAATATGCTAAGGTTGTATTACTTTCTTTTATTCACATATTCTATGTAACCGAATGCTAATGCTTCTACTACTAGAAAAAAGGAAGCGGCAGATTGAACCCACCAATTTTTAGGATCAGAATGGAAGGTACTAGATGCGTATAAGCAGTAATGTGCATGACCAGATAACCAATTGCTTTTAAAATTAGTAACCGATATAATCTTTGCTCCTTTTACAATGGGAATATCCAACAACCCTTGTAAATTCGGGTTTTCTCCAGACAGAGAAAAAAGAATGATTAAATCATTGCTTGTCAATTTTTCTATAATAAGACGGTATTCATTTGCATATACCATGCCAGGAATAATCTGAACTGGTTTTCCTATTAAAAGGAATAAACGCTGTAATTCAGCTGCTTGATTTCTTTGAGCGATACCTGTTGAAATCACATAAATATTTTCACAAGCCTCGATTGCTTCATAAATTGGCTCTAAATCGGCGTCCTTTAAGTATTCAAGTGTTTTAGTAGCATCTGTTATTACTTGCTTAAATAAATCATGACGTTCAACTGCCGTATCAGTATGGTGAAATTTAACAAAGTTTTTAAATTCGCTATAACCACTAAATCCTAGTTTCTGTGTAAATCGTAAAACAGAGGACTTGGATGCCAGACTATGTTTGGCCAACTGGGTAATCCCCATTGTACCTATTTCTTCTTTGTGTGCCAGTACATATTGGGCTATAGTGAAATCCGTATTGCTTAAATATTCATAGTTTTTATTGATTATTTCTTCTAGGTTCATATGAACTCCCTCCAAATAAGCAAAAAATAGAGGATGAAATCAACCCTCTATTAAGTGTAACAAAATTAGGTTCATTTATCCTGTATTGCAAGTTTAAAGATATTCATAAAAGAAAATCCATTAGTGAAGTATTGGCCAATAGTCTTTGTTTGCTTGGATTAGTTCATCTAGAATATCTTTTGCCACTTTTGCACTTGGCACTGTTTTAGATAATGTGAGAGCCTGCCATAGCTTTTGATAGGATTTTTCCAAGTATGCTTGAACAACTAATTTTTCTACTGCAATTTGTTGTTCCATTAATCCTTTTTGAAAAGTAGGAATTTCTCCTATCGCCAAGGGCTCTACTCCACTTTTACTTACTAAACAAGGAATTTCAACCATTGCAGTCGAATCAATATTTTTAATGGACCCATTATTTGGAACAATTAGCAGCATTCGTTCATACGTATTATAGGAAAGGGCACCTGCAAGTTGTACAATGAATTCTGCATGTTCTCCTGCCTCAATACTTGTTCCTGCTGCAGTTCCTTCATTTGCAATGCGTTTACATTCAGCAAAAACATGTTTTTCACGATGATTCATTACTTCATTCGCTCTTGTTACATTTGGATTCGCATGTGCTACTACATAATCAGCAAATAGATAATACTTTAAATAAGTATTAGGTAGTGTATCAGGATCAACAGCATAAAGATCTTTCGCCTTTGTGAACGTATCCATCCAACTGGATTCCTGTAGCAAAGGATTATTAACTCCATCATTTTTGGCACCATATCCCCATTGCTTTACATGTTCTTTTAGCTTAGGCATTAAGTCATTGCCTTCTTTATCATAAATTTCTGTCCACCAGCCAAAGTGATTTAGACCATAGTATCTTTCTATTATTTCGTTTTCAGATGTTAATCCTAAAATATTTGCCATTGATTTTTTTATTGCGACAGGCATATCACATATATTAATGATTTTTGCTGTAGGACGCATAATACGGGTTGCCTCTGCTACGATAGAAGCTGGATTAGAATAATTAAGCATCCATGCGTTAGGAGAATATTTTTCCATATAATCAATTAATTCTATTACTCCAGGAATGGAGCGCATTCCATAGGCAATACCGCCAGGGCCACAAGTTTCTTGACCAACAACTCCATTTTTTAAAGGGATTTTTTCATCTTGTTCTCTCATGGCAAGTCCACCCACACGAATATGTGCCATTACATAATCAATATCTGTAAAAGCCTCTTCTGGATCAACCGTTGCTACAAAATCTATTTGAGGAGCACGTTCTTTTATAATAATTTCACAAGCTTTCGCGATAATATCTTGACGTTCTCTATTATTATCATAAAATTTTAATTTTCTTAATGGAAATTTATCTTGATTTTCAATAAGCATCATCACGATTCCAGCAGTATAAGTACTTCCTCCCCCTGCAATAACAACAGAGTTCTTTTTCATAGTAAAGCCCCCATTTTTTAAAATTTTTATAAAAGGAATTCCTTAAATTCAGTATAAGATACAAATATAAGAATAATAAGAGAAGCAGAAGAAACTGGGAAAAAGTCGCAACAGTTGGCATTCTAGCAGCAATGAAAAAGAAGAAACAATTACTAAGTATGAGAGCCTATTTTCAAGGTAGACAACCATGCAAACAACATGGCAAATGAAAAGAAGCAGGGAGCAGTCAGAATACTCTGGGATCTGCGAGGCGAGACCCGCCGCAGGAGCATGCTCAGAAGATAGCAAAGTGTATACCTGCTGAGGACTCATTGAAAGAGCGAAAGCAACTTTTCAGGGTAGCTTAAAATAACACAGTTATTGTTGCTTCATTTATTAACATAATATTGTATGAATAGTATTTCTTGTAATATAATTTTGATAAGACAATCTTACTGAACCATCTTCTAAAAAGTTCGAACTTGGAAAAGTAATACGTTGATTAATAAGTCAAAACTACTATTCTTATTCAAAAGTTTTAATAATTAGCATCTTCAAAGGATGGAAGGGCGGGATAAATGAAATTTCGAACAAAGCTCTATGGTGGCCTAGGAATCATTTTTATTTTACTCATGATTCTTATAGCGATACTGATGAACATGTTGAAACAACAAAATGATAATATGCATGTTCTTGTAAATGAGTTATCAGAAAGAATCAAAATTACTGCCACAATAAAAAATGAAGTGAATAATATGAGCAGAGAAGTAATTGAAATATCAACTAACCCATCTTCAAAAATAGTAGCCAATACATTAAATGATTGGGAAGAATCAAAAATAATTATAAATTCATCCATTGAAATGCTTAAAGAAATGGATAAGCGAAAACAATCTCAAGAATTGCTCATGAAATTTTTCACCATTTATAAGACTTTTGAACAAAATGGACAAGAAATTGCAGCTCTGAAGAGTAAAAGTTTTTCGAGATAATTCCACCTAACACTCGCCAAATATAGGATAATTAGGATATACAAAACCCTATTATATTGATATTTGGGAGGATTTTTTTTATGATAACTAGAAAAGACAAACGTGATAAAGAAAAAGGGATAAACTTTTTATTCGAGTTTCTGAAAACGCAGAAACACTTTTTTAAAGATTTTAATAAGTTGCTTAAAAAAGTAAAGGATCCAAGACACCAGGGCTATACCATTTATGACCCAGAAGTCCTTTTGATGATGGTTATTTTAAAAAACACCTGTAATCTAAAAAGCATGCGTGAAATGACGAATGAATTCAACAAGGACGAGTGCATTGAAAATATAGGAAAAATTTTAGGGATTGAACATTTGGAAGAATTACCCCACTATGACACAATCAATAATTTTCTTTCTCGGTTGAAACCAGCAGAACTTGAACATATCCGAACGTACATGATCAAAGAATTATTGAAAAAGAGGTGCTTTGATTCTTATCGGATTGAGGGGAAATATTGGGGCGTTATCATTGATGGTACAGGCATTTTCACGTTTAATGAAAAGCATTGTGACCACTGCTTGAGACGAAATTACAAGGAAAAGGATAAGGAAACGGGTGAAGAAAAAACAAAGACCATCTATATGCATCACGTCCTAGAAGCTAAATTGGTTGTTGGAGATATGGTGCTGAGTGTTGACTCAGAATTTATTGAAAATGAATCGGAAGACGTGGAGAAACAAGATTGTGAACTAAATGCTTTTTATCGATTGGCTACAAGACTTAAAGACACATTCAAACGGCTGCCCATCTGTATCATTGCCGATAGTCTTTATGCGTGTGAAAAGGTCTTTAACCAATGCAAGAAATATAAGTGGAACTATTTATTTCGATTCAAGGAAGATCGCATCAAAAGTATTGCCAGTGAGTTTCAGGTATTAAAAAATATGGAAGACAATGTCTTGAATATAAATGAAGATAGCCAACAAGGAAGAATTACTTGGGTGAACGGAATTGTTTATAGGGAACATCAACAAAGTGTGCTGGAATACGAAATGGAGACGAAAAAGGGAAAACAAAAGTTTCTTTTCCTTACCAACATAAAAATCACAAAAAAGAATGCCAAAAGGCTCGTTAACACTGGACGAAGCCGTTGGAAAATAGAAAACGAGGGATTTAACAGACAAAAAAACCTACGCTATCACATTCAACACGCAAGCAGTAAAAATTACAATGCCATGAAAAATCATTATTTATTGGCCCAGATTACAGAAATCATAATGGTGCTTCATGAGCAAGGGTCGAAAGCATTGAAGCGCGTCAAAAAAACGGTAAAAGAAATATCCTCGCGACTGTTAGAAGCCTTGCGCGGGCAAACACTAACAAACGAGGATATAGTACAACTGGGAAAACCAATGCAAATTAGATTTACCTAGTGCCATAATTATAACAAAAGGATGTGGTGTTGGGAAAGAGAAAAGTAGTTATCCACAATTTCACAATGGAAATGACGAAATTGGCTTGTCTTTTTTGGTAAAAAGGACGAAAATGACAATGGTAAATTTTTACATGTGAATAAGTTACTTTAACATCTTTCACATTTTTTTATCAAAGTTTACTCCTCGGAGCTGAAGAAATTGTAACAGAGTATCAAAGAGATGAGAATAGTGAATTGGATTCTTCCAATATTTCTGCTAATCAAGAAAAGGAACGGCTATTACAAATTATTAATCTACTATATACGTTACAGGAACAAGAAATGAAGGATGAACTTTTCCGTACAAAAGAAACATATACGATGGCAGTGAAAATGATTTATATTTATGTTTTTATAGGAATTTTCATTAGTGTGGCCATAGCAGTCTGGATTATAAAAGGAATAACCCAAAATCTTAATCGGGTATCTTCTGTCATGTCAAGTGTTGCCTATCATCATGGAACGCAATTCCCGAGAATACTAGTAACGGCAAAAGATGAAATAGGGAAAATTGCGGAAGCCTATAATGAAATGGCATTAGCATTAGAAGAGCATTCAAAGCATGAAGCGGTGCTAAAGAAAAAAGCAGAGGAACAGAGCTGGCTTGATTCAAAAATTGCAGATATTACGTCTACTTATCCATGCGCTGATGACTTTAAGTCGTTGGCAAATTTATTTATTGCCCATATTGCCCCAGCAATCGAGGCACAGTATGGAGTATTCTATATCAAAGCAGGTCTGGAAGAACAGCAGACTTTAGATGAAATTGCTTCATATGGATTTATAAACAAAAAAGGAAAACAAAGCTTTTTACTTGGAGAAAAGCTAGTAGGGCAATGTGCTTTAGATAATAAGCCAATATATATAACAAAGATTCCCAATGATTATGTGAAAATAGAGACAGGCGTAGGAGAATCCATGCCTAAAAATATTTATATTCTGCCAATCGAATATGAAGGAGAAGTGCTTGCGGTAATAGAGTTTGCTTCTCTTAAATTATTCAGTCCTATGCAGCAAAAGTTACTAATTACTGTAATTGGACATTTAGGAATAGCCATCAATAGTATGAAGAATCGGATGCAGGTGAAAAGATTGCTAGAAGATTCACAGATGCTCACAGAAGAACTGCAGAGCCAGTCAGAAGAGCTGCAAGTACAACAAGAAGAACTGATAGCGATCAATGAAGAATTGGAAGCACAATATAAATCCTCTGAGCAAAAAAATGAAGAGTTGAAAAAACTTAGCGTGATATTAGAAGAAAAGGCACAGCAACTTGTCATTAGTTCTCAATATAAAACAGAATTTCTCGCAAATATGTCTCATGAACTTCGTACACCACTTAATAGTATGTTGATACTTGCACAGATGTTAGTAGAAAAGAGGAATGATAACTTAACAGCAACGCAATTAGAATACTTGCAGACAATAAACACATCAGGCAATGACTTGCTGCATGTAATAAATGAAATTTTAGATTTGGCAAAGATAGAAACAGGGAAAATGGATATTGTGGAAGAGGATGTAATGCTTGAAGATATTCGCATATTTGCAGAAAAATATTTTCAACACTTGGCTGATAAAAAAGGCCTTCATTTTAAAGTGATTGCAAGTGAAGATTTACCACTATCCATATACACAGATGTACATCGCTTAAAACAGATTTTAACCAATTTATTAGCTAACGCCTTTAAATTTACAAATAAGGGGAGCGTGAAATTATTTATACAACTTGAAACGGAATCCAAGTTTGAATCTGGCCCATTGTTACATGAAGATTCAGTAATCTTGTTTACTGTTTCAGATACTGGAATAGGCATTGCACTGGATAAACAAGAGCTTATATTTGAAGCTTTTCATCAAGCAGATGGAACAACTAGCCGTAAATATGGAGGGACTGGCCTAGGTCTTTCGATAAGTAAACAGATCTCTAGCTTGTTGGGGGGCAAAATTAGGCTGAAAAGTGAGGTAGGAGTAGGAAGTTCCTTTACACTTTATTTGCCATATAAGCAAAAAAAGAAAATAGAGAATCCCGTTTTGTTAGAAAGAAGATCTGCAACAGGTCAAGAGAACGTGATTGATGGAAAGAAAAGTTTAAATGTTGGTAGAACAGATTTACAAAGCGAATCCTCCTTTAAGGGAAAGAAAATTTTAATAGTTGATGATGACATGAGAAATATTTTCTCATTAACGGCGGCATTAGAAGAGTATGAGATAGACGTATTATTCGCAGAGAATGGAAAAGAAGGAATTGCGAAATTAATAGAACATGATGATATAGATCTTGTCTTAATGGATATTATGATGCCGGAAATGGATGGATTGGAGGCGATATCAAAAATCAGAAGTATGCCAAAGTTTCAAAGTATTCCAATTATTGCCTTGACTGCTAAAGCAATGAAGCATAATCGAGAACAATGTATAGACGCTGGTGCATCTGATTATATAAGAAAACCAATAAACTTAGAGCAGCTATATTCTTTAATACAAGTATGGCTGTATAGAAGTTAGGTGTTTTCTTTTTTGAATGGCGTCAACTGAAGAAAAGCCGAAGCCGTGTATGTTTTTAATTTAGCTGCTGCAAATTCGAGGTTATGGGTCTATTATAAAATCGCTTCATTCCATCAGGTTTTCTTGGATTGGGCAAGAGAGAGGAGGTCCGGTTTACAGAATATGCCGGACATTATGAAGAATATAATTCTTAAGAAAAAAAATACTGTGAAATCAAATGAACCGAAAAGACCAGAGGCCATAAATATTTTAATGGTAGATGATCTTCAAGAAAACCTGATTGCGTTAAAAGCGGTATTGAGTTCTCCGAAATATCATTTAGTCAGTGCAAAAACAGGAGAAGACGCATTAAAATGTATCTTGCAACACGATTTTGCGGTAATCCTTCTTGATGTACAAATGCCAGGATTAAGCGGTTTTGAAACAGCAAAGTTGATAAAAAAACGAAAGCGATCAATGGATATTCCAATTATTTTCCTTACGGCGATAAGTAACGACATAAACCATATTATCGAAGGGTATGAAGTAGGAGCAATTGATTATATTGTAAAGCCATTTAATCCAGAGGTACTAAAGAATAAGGTTGAACAATTTGTAAGTATATACGAACGTCATACAGAAAATCTTAAAGAGATGGAAAAGAATCGCACCCTCGAAAGAGAAAAGATAAATTTAGAGCTGAATCTTACAAAATTAGATTTATCTAAACAAGAGGCACTAACAAAGGTTATACAAGATACATTGCTGGATATTATTATTACGTTTAATGAAGATGGTATTATATTATCTGTTAATCCAATGGGGGAGAAAATACTAGGCTATACCGAAGCAGAATTAATAGGAAAACAGATAGATTCTCTTCTGTGTTCAATTGGAAAGGACGAAAAGAAAACGACTTCTATGATGGATTCTTTCTTTCATTGTATTGGAAAAATTAGTGAAGGTGTTGTAAAACGAAAAGATGATAGCGTGTTTCCGGCAGATATTCATATCGGTGATGTTATGTTAGAGAAATATCATATTTTTGTATGCACCATTCGTGATATTACAGAACGTAAAGAAATAGAGCAGATCAGAAAGCTGCAAATAGATAAATTAGAACAAGTAGTGGAAGAGAGAACAAGGGACTTATTATTGGTTAATAAGAAGTTAAAACAGGAAATGGAAGAGCGGAACAAGGTAATGGACGATCTGCTATTATCTGAAGGACGCTTTCGGCAGATTTTTGAGGCAAGCCCATGTTTAATGGCCATTCGCTCGATACAAGAAGGAAGATTTATTGCCGTCAATAATAATTGGATAAATAGCATGGGGTATGAAATGGAGGAGTGGAAAGGCGATGATCATTCAGGAAGAATCTTTAAAGAGAAAGAAAATGGGCAATATGTAAGCGTTACAGAGTATGAATGGAATACTCCAATGAATAATAAGAAAGTAACCTATCATACGAAATCCGGCTTAATAAGAGATGCCTTATTGTCCACAGAAACAATAATGATTGAAAATAGAAATTGTGTGCTCCTTGTATTAAATGATATTACAGAAAGAACACTTATGGAAAAAGAAATGTATAAATTGGATCAGTTAAATTTAGTAGGGGAAATGGCGGCAGGGATTGCTCATGAAATTCGAAACCCAATGACAACGGTGCACGGTTTTTTGCAAATGGGAAAGATGGATAAGCAGATGCTAACAGTGGACCATATGGATTTAATGATCGATGAATTAGATAGGGCAAATAAAATCATAAAAGAATTTTTAACGTTAGCGAAAAACAAGACAAGCGATAAAAAATACCATTCGCTTAATGGAATTATTGAAATTATCTTCCCACTCTTAAATGCAGAAGCCCTTTTAGCTGGAAAAAGAGTGGTGCTGGAATTAGAAACATGTCCAATGCTTTACTTAGATGAAAAAGAAATTCGTCAGCTTTTGTTAAATATTGCATTAAACGGACTTGAATCTATGATTCATGAAGGTCTTCTTCTTATAAAAACATATGAGCAAGATGAACATGTTGTTTTACAAATCAAAGACAGTGGAGAAGGAATTAAGGAAGAGATTTTAGAAAAGTTGGGAACACCTTTCTTTACAACGAAGGAAAATGGAACAGGGTTAGGATTAGCTGTCTGCTATAGCATTGCAGATCGTCATCAAGCAACAATTAAAATCAATTCAAGTAATAAAGGAACAACCTTTTCTATTTATTTTAAAATAGTATAATTACAAATATCGAGGATAGGAGATTATTAATTGAGAAAAAAATGGCTCATCCTAATGGTGTGTATCGTTTTTTCTAGTGGAATATTAGGTTATATGATAAAAGAAAAGTATGAAAAAAAACCAAAAATAATGGTAGTTTTAAAAGCGACAAAACCAGATTACTGGAAAATGATGATTACTGGTTTCCAAAATGCCTTTGATCACTATGGTATAGAGGGAAGCATATTGGCTACGGACAATACGAAGGAAATGCAGCTAACTATATTAAAGCGAGTATTAGAGGAAAAACCGGATGCGTTAATATTTTCACCAGAGAACCCCGAGGCTTCCATATCTATATTAAAGGAGTATAATAGTGAAAATATTCCTGTGTTACTTGTTGATACAGATATGGAAGAATTCGATAAGACTTCTTTTATCGGCACAAATAATAGTACATTAGGTGTAAAAGCAGGGGAGTTATTGTCATCTATGGTACAACCGAATGATGAAATATTACTTTTAGGCTGGAAATCTATTGATCATGTCGGCAGAGATCGAATCGATGGAGCAAATGAAACGTTAACAGATGCTGGTGTTCAGACAATAATTAGGGAGCAATCCGAATTGACTGAAATAAGACCAATGCTTACAAGCGTTTTGCAAAAGAATCCTAAATTAAAGGGAATATTTGCAACAGACGATATTATGGCTCTTGAAGTAATGAAGATTCTCCAAGAAAAAAAAATAAATATACCTGTTGTTGGAGCAGATGGCATTATAAAAATGGTCCAATTAATTGAAAAGGGCATCTTGAAATCTACTATTTCTCAAAATCCTTATGATATGGGCTATATTAGTGCAGTAAATGCTTGGAAGGCCATAAATGGGGAGAAAGTAATTCAGAATATTGATAGTGATGTTGATATAATTACAAGTGATAATGCAAAAAGTAAACTAGAATTTCTTAAAAAAATAACGGGGAATCAAGATGATTAGATAGAATAATAAATTATTTATACCCTTTTATGATAACTTGAAAGGGTGTATTACCAAGCAACTAAAAAAAATTTTATCAGGAGGAAAGTTGATGATTCCACAAAGAATATCTTTAATCACATTAGGGGCAGTTCAATTGCCTTTATTGCGCGAATTTTATCGGAAGTTAGGATGGGAAGAAACAGAAATCAGTTCTGATCAATATGCGGTTTTCAAAACCGCTGGAGTGATGCTGACGCTTTTTCCTTTAGAAGAACTAGAGAAAGATGCTGGAGTTGAGTTCGCTTCACCGAAAACAGGATATAAAAATATAACGTTGGCAATTAATGTGGATACATCTGAACAAGTAGATGCTGTTATAGAGGAAGTAAAATTAATTGGAGGAAAAGTATTAAGAGAACCAAGTGAGGCTTTTTGGGGTGGGCGTACTGCCTACTTTGCTGATCCTGAAAATAATGTATGGGAAGTGGCTTGGAATCCATCCTCTGTTTTTGATGAAAGAGGAGCGATGATTAACTTTTAATAATAGAGACGGCTGTTGAAAAGTAACGGGTTCGGTTGATGAGGAGAAAACATTAAATCACAATCAAATGGGAGGCATAATTCGTATATGGATTTATTTCTTCTTTAAATCTAACAGAATAATGGAGACGCCTGCACAATGATTGGGAATTATAGATGAAAAGTTTGATTTAAAGGATATAATTTATCTGAGGTAGTTCGCTTCATATGAAGCGAACTTATTTTTTAAAAATGGATAATGGAAAATTGTGTTAAAATAATTTATAAAAGAAATAGTAAATTGTTTGTAATTTTACTACATATCAAGAAGGAGAGTTTGAATGGCATTAGAAGTACATAACAAAGGTATCCAAGTCCATTTTAAATCTTACTTACTTTATGTTGGATTTGGATTAGTTGGGGGTATTATAACTAGATTATCTGATTTTTCCCCAAATGATGACTTATGGAGTTTTAGCTCAATAGCCACTTTATTTGGCTTTTGGATGCTAACAGTGACATTAATTATATATTATAGTTCTTCAAATAAAAATGCTGCTATTAATGTTCTATTGTACCTATTCGGTATGAATTTTAGTTTTTACTTTTTGAAATATCTATTTGGCTTGTTCGTTCCTATGTTTTACAATGAAGGAATTCAATGGAATCTGTTTATACTGTATAATGTTTTTGCCTTAGTATGTAGTGCTATTAGTTATGTACTTTATTTTTGGAACAAAGAGAACAAAATGAGTAACTTTTTGTACGCACTTCCAGTAAGCGGATTAGCTGCGGAAACAATTGGCGTTATTATCTATTTATATAACAACCATACCTTTTTGTTTCAAGTCATTTTTGATTCCATTAGTTTAATAATAGTAGGCTATTGGTTCTATAAAAAAGTAAATAATAAACTGATTTATTTAGTAACCATAATCGTTGTCACTTTAATAGGTTATTTTCTGTTTTACCATCCTTTTCTCTAAACGATTTTATTGAAAATAAATCATAAAATGAGGCTGAGACATAACTAAATAGATAATAGGTAAAGATGAACAAGCTCTAATGTAGTATTTAAATGGTTACTTCCCTAAACTGGTTATTTATTTATTTATTTAATATAGTTAAGTATAAAAACTATGTTGTTCCATTTCATTTTTAAAGACTATTTTCAAAAAACCAATTCTTTTACCAAGAAAAAAATGAAATAGATTGGAAAATGGAGCAGCCTGAATACACGAAGACTCCGGTGGGATTAGCGAGACAGCTGAGACCCTGCAGGCCAAGGGGCCGAAGCGGCTAAAGCCGAGCCCCACGGAAAGCGAAGTGTATTCAGGCTGCGGGTGATATCCACAAACCTTCTTTTTTACAAGAATAAATAACCCGAACAATGATACGAAATATTTTTTACATCTTCGTATCATTGTTCGGGTTTATTTTCGGCTGGAATACTTATGTCCCAACTTCATTTTTAATGTTAATTTGATAGCGAAATCGGTGCTATTAATAAGAAAAATCACCTGTGTAAGGTAGTTTTCTATCCCATCAGAACATGTAGTTGGGTTGAAAAGCATTCATACTATTTTTTATTTTTTACATAGGAAATTAAATAGCTTGTAAATTTATAATCTCTTGCCAGCCATGCAGCATAATTTCTTTTAATGAAGCTTTCTCCTTCTGTGAAGGAAGAGAATGTTTCAGGAAGCTGTTGCCTTTTATAATCAATTGCCCATTCTTTATTCGTTAAAGGATAAAGAAAGAAGGTCTCTTCCCCTTTATTTTCATATAAAGAACCTAAAGGAGATTCCTTAATATTGAATGTGTTTTTTCGAGCATCCTCTCTTAATGAATCAAGCGGGAATGTATCTGTTACAAATTTTTTGTATGCTTCTGGAGTTAAGGAACAGCCAGATGCTTTAGCGTGCCCGCCGCCGCCGTAATGCCCGGCAACCTTGGAAACATCAACATGATCATGAATGGTACGGAAACCCATTCTTTTTCCGCCAATATTAAGGATTGCGATATAATCTAAATGAGGATAATCTTTGCCGAGTTCATTACCAAGTTCGGAATGATAAGATTCCGCATAGACAATACCTGCAAAGTATCCATCGATTTTTGCCTGAACAAGTTCCCGTCTTTTGCGGCGAATATACCTTTCAATTTTATTGTCTTCCATTTCCAATATTTTTCCTTCAAGATCATCAAAAAAGAAATGATCATTATTCTGAAGTCTAGTTATCATTTTTTCCTCAAATTCTCCCATCGAGATAAGGAAGAAGAGAGCATTTAATTTTTTGGCTTGTTGATTGTTATTTTTTTCCCATTCCCAAGTGTCATATTGTCTGACGAGTTCCACAAACTCAGAAATACTATCCGTTGGAGAAAGATGTTCATGCTGAACAAGATATTCGTATAATAAAGAAGTAGCTGATGTTAACTTTCCTTCAGCATCTTCCACCGATACATAGCCCCATTCATGATCATTTAAATGAAACGCTGTTTTATGGTGATCAATTAATTGTACCTTGCCGCCTTTTTTATAAAAGGTATCTAATCTTTTCGTATTTTCTTCGTTAACAGATAAATCTGTTATGAATAAAAAAGGATGCTCTCCGTCCTGTTGAAGGAACTTTTCTACTTCTTGATTTAAACTGGAAATAGAATTATAACGAACTTCCACCTTTTCCCCAAAAGCGAGTTTGGCTAAAATTCCACAACCGATGCCATCTAAATCATTATGCGATAATAATTTGTACATTTTTTTCACCTCTGCCCAATAGTATAATCTAATATGGAAAAAATAGAACAGATTGTTATCATTTTCTTCTAATTTTTCATTATAAGCTTCCGAAAATCCTTTTTTAGCCGACTCTAACGTTTTCACGTTATGACAACACCTACCTAAAAACAACATTCTTATAGAAAATATTCTAAATGAAATAGATGTTTATTCGAAACGGTTGCAACCTATGATAGACTAAGGTTATCAGAAGTAAATGTATATTTAGCAAGGGAGAACTAGCTTCCTTCTATAAGGGAACTTCAGATTTCTCGTGTGTTTCATCCGCTTAATATAAAGGAAAGGAGTATGTGATGAAGAAGATTAAACAGGAATGTTTTGTGAATGAGCATAAGCTTATAATCAGAACTGCAATGAAAATGGATGCAAAAGATTTATCGCAAATAAGACTGCAGATTGATGGAGAAACGGAAAATTTAGATAGAGAAAAAGGGGAAGCTTTCATAGATATTCCTGGTTTTGAACGGATTATTAAAACAGATACCGAAAATAGCAGGAATTTATTTTTAGTAGCGGTAGTTAATGAAAAGATTGTAGGGTTTTCAAGATGTGAAGGAAATAGCTTGAATAGATTTTCTCATAAAGTAGAATTTGGAATTTGCATATTAAAAGAATATTGGGGATACGGTATAGGAGGAAATCTATTGAGAGAATCTATCTCTTGGGCAGACTCTGATTCCAACGACATTAAAAAAATCACCTTAAATGTTTTAGAAACGAATACTAAAGCCATTGAACTTTATCAGAAATTTGGATTTGAAATAGAAGGTATATTAAAAAAAGACAAAATTCTCTCAGACGGTAAATACTATAATACTATTATTATGGGAAGATTTAATGGTTGATGTTAGCCTTGTTAAGTTCATCAACATGTCACTTTTACCGAACTTTTTGAACAACCCTTAGAAGCTATTAATAGAAAGAAGTGTATAAACATTGAAACAAAAGAAGGACATATTTATATATATAGTAGCTTTTTTTGCTGTTTCTTTAAACTTGAGAATAGGAATTACCTCTATTTCTCCTGTATTAGAAACGATTCGTCATGATTTGCAATTAAGCAATTTCACTGTCAGCTTTTTAACATCAATCCCAGTTTTGTGCATGGGAGTATTTGCTTTATTTACGGGCTATGTGACAAGAAAATGGGGAACAGAAAAGGCGATTGCAGGGTGTATTTTATTAATAGGGACGGCAACTTTTATAAGAGGTGTTGCTTATTTCACTTGGCTTCTCCTTTTAACTTCCTTATTAATTGGCATCGGCATTGCACTTGCAGGTCCACTGTTATCGGGGTTTATCAAAAAGCAATTTCCATCAAAAATTGGCTTAATGATTGGTATTTATTCAGTTGGTATGGGGTTAGGTGCATCTGTAAGTGCTGGATTAACCGTGCAATTTCAGCATGCTTTTAATTCATGGAATCTTGCTCTCGCTATTTGGGGAGGAGTAGCAATATTCGCATTATTTTGTTGGTCTGCCATAATTAAGGGAGTGAAAAAGACGACGTCGAAGGGCAGCACTACTTTAGTGAAGCTGCCATTAAAAACAAAAAAGGCATGGGCCATTACCATCTTTTTTGGTATTCAGTCAGGTATTTTTTATTCTGCTACTACTTGGCTTGCTCCAGCAGCTCAAAATAGTGGTTTTACTATTAAGGAGGCAGGTACGCTTATTACGGTTTTTTCCTTTATTCAAATGACATGCAGCTTTATTGTTCCTATTATAGTAGATTATTTACAAGGAAGAAATATGTTTTTATTTGTTAGTATTTTAGCTACCTTTATCGGTTTATTCCTTATGGCATTCTCTTTAACCACTCCTTGGCTTCCTTCCATTCTAATTGGCATCGGGATAGGAGGACTTTTCCCATTATCCTTAATGTTTCCATTAAATGAGACAGATACGGCAGAAGATGCAAGTGCATGGACGGCAATGATGCAAGCAGGAGGATATATCTTAGGTGGAACTCTGCCTATAATATCTGGAATCATCCGTGATGCAACAAATAATAATGGATATGTATTTATGTTGTTAATGTTGCTTAGCCTTATTTTACTGCCGCTAACATTTATTATTGGAAAAACGAAGGAAGAAACAAAAGCTATTCATAACACATAAAGAATATAAAAAGCTCTCAAAAGATAGCATCATTTATGAACAGGGCTTATCAGACTAAGCACTCTATACAAACAAATTGGTACTATGACCATGAAAAGAAGCAGCATTCTATTCTGTTTTATGAACTAAGTTTAAAGCAGAGCAGATGGAATATACGAAAACTCCCGTGGGATTTGCGGGATAGTCGATATCCCACAGGAGCAAAGCTCCAAGGAGGCTCAAGCGTAGCCCAAGGAAAGCGAAGTGTATTCTGACTGCTGACTATTCAAGAGAGCCAAAAACCACTTTTCAGGGTAACCTTTATCAAAGAAGGAAACTAACTAGTATGGTAATACTGGAATACCCATTAAATTAATAGATTAATTAGAAAAGCTCTTTAAATAATGTGCAAATGCCAACAAAGGAAATACTTTATTATAGCTGTGGTAGTGGATATAGAATTGACCTGGAAGACCGATTCCAGTCGGATAATGGAAACTTTTAGAATTTCTCGTTCCATGTAAAAGAAAAGAAATCCCTTTTGAAACACTTTCACTTTGTGCCTCCCCAGCTGCAATCAAAGCATCAATTGCCCAAGCAGTTTGAGATTCAGTACTAAAAGATAACGGGATATATTGAAGTTTCACGCAGCTTTGACAAGATTCTCCCCAACCACCATCTTGCCTTTGCGTTGCTTTTAACCATTGAATAGCCTGAATAATGCAAGAATCAGTTTGCTTCACACCAACTGCTCGTAGTCCAGTTACTGCTGCCCATGTCCCATATATATAACAGACACCCCATCGTCCATACCAAGAACCATCTTTTTGCTGCTGTTCTAATAACCACTCGATCCCCCTGTTAATAGGGATGTGTGATTTAGTTAATCCAGCAAAATTACCTAAGTATTCTAATATGCGCCCCGTTAAATCTGCTGTGGACGGGTCAACTGCTGCATCTTTTGCATTTTCAATTGGAATATGTCGGAGAATCTCCCTGTTTGTATTTTTTTCAAAAGCACCCCAGCCGCCATCTCTATTCTGCATAGACAATAAAAAATTCATACCGCGTTGATAGGATTGATAAATGCTGTTATCTCTAGTAGCTTTTTCTGTTAAGGCACGCAGAACAACGGCGGTATCATCATTATCTGGATTATTGGTATTAATATCGGAAAATCCCCAGCCTCCTGGTTTTATATGCGGATTATGAATAACCCAATCTCCTTTTTTAGTATGCTGTTTTGTTAACAGATAAGATAAAGAACGATTTATAGTTGTTGTATCGATTGACATTCCAGCTTCTTGTAAGCTATAACAGATTAATCCGGTATCCCATACAGTTGAAGTAGAATTTTCTAAATGTGCATAGTCTCCTTTTTTATTAATAAGGGAAGAGAGCCCATACATTGCTTTTCGGATAACAACTGAATTCTTTTTATAGCCAAGTGCAAGCAACCCATATATCATAAAAAATGTTGCACTAGCATAACTGTAGAGAGTACCGTCTTTTTCCAGGCGATCCAGTATATATTTTTCCGCATATGCATATCCGAGATTATGCAAATACGCTGGATACTCCCCCATTTTCTTTATCTCTTTCCAAATAAATGATAATGGCGAGCGAGTATCATCTAATGCTGAAAAGGAAGGATAGAGTGGGATATTCCTGTCAAATAAATCATTCATATCAGCCATAGGTTCATAGTGAACGGAAAATTTTTTATTAGATGCAATTAACATGGGAATAAAATGGATGCGGGCATATGCGCTAAATTGAAAAAAGTTAATAGGTTGATAAGTTGGGAGAAGTAAAAATGTCATCGGAATATAAATCATATTAGACCAAGGATAGATGCCGTTGACGGAGAGCATCCAGCGAATCATAAAATGGGCTTTTGCTAACCCGCCATTAGCAAGAATAAAGGCTTTCGCTTTTTCCATTTTTTCATCGCTTTTATCAACATAACCAGAATATAATAGGGCGGTATAAGCAATAATAGTAGCAGATAAATTCCCATTTGGCTCATCAAAATAAGCTTTCCAATAACCATTATTATCTTGAGAAGCTTTTAAACTATTGACTAACAGCCTTATGTTTTCTTCCTCTTCCGAATAATCTAATGCTCTACAAGTAATAATAAAAAAGGCGTCTGTTATTAAACTCCCTTGAAATCGAAACCTCCACGAACCATCTATATGTTGTTCCTTGATTAATTCCTGTTTTCTTTTGTCTATTTCCTTTTCGAGAGCTTCTTTATTACTCAAATTGCCACCTCAAATTCTTCTAATAATTGATTACATCTCAACTGAAATCACATAATAGTGAATTTTATTCTAAATTATTATCCAACAAGTGTTCATTTAAAGAGGATGCGTCACATTATATAGGTATGCGAAGAGAAGGTTACTTCATGAATAAAAAAATAAGAATTTATTTATAAAAGAGAAAGGGGGATGAATAGGTTAGAGTAGCTAACAATAAAAAATCCGAGTTTCTTCTATTATATATGTATGAAAAGAATTTAGTGATAGCAGGACCAAAGGTCATATAGTTTTCTATCTACAAGAAGAGGGATTTCGTTTTATTATAGAGCTCATAAAAAAGGCAAGGGAGTGATTACCCTTGCCTTACGTGAAAAGAAGGAAGATACATTTTATAATAATGGATTTTCATGTTTGATTTTTAACTTATTCCATCTTTTTTCTACTTCTTTATTAAAATCATTTAACATTTCGCTATTTTCTTCTTTTAATAGATGTTTTGTTTTTCCCATAAATTTTAGCCATTCTGTTAAAGGTACTCTTTTCTCTTTTGCCTCTGGATCATAAGTAATGGTAGTCATTCCATTTTCCACTTCATATAGAGGGAAGAAACAAGAGTTTACAGCTGCTTCTACTATTTTTGTTCCGAAACGATCCTCTGATTTCCAGTTTAGAGGACAAGTTACAAGTAATTTTCCATACACGGTTCCAACATTTTGTGCATACCATTGTGCTTTAGCTGCTTTTTTAATTAAATCTTGTGGAAAAGCTTCTGATGCAGTAAACACGTATGGAATGTTGGTTGCAGCCATTATTTGAGCAGTGTCTTTGTGATGGAACGCTTTTCCTTTTTGAGCACGTCCAACACCACTTGTGCTTGTCATATGGCCAATTGGAGTAGAATAAGACATTTGCGAGCCGGTATTCATATAACCTTCATTGTCATATTCAAGCATAATTAAATTGTGATTTCTTAATGCTGTTCCAATAGCAGACCCCATTCCAATATCCATACCGCCATCCCCTGTTATCATAACAAAAGTGGTGTTTTCTTGTATTTCTATTTCTCCACGACGCTGCAGTTCTAAAAAGGCCTCCACTGTTCCAGAAAGAGTTGCTGGACCATTTTGGAATAGATTATGAATCATTGTTTGTTTATGTGAAGTATGTGGATAGGCAGTAGTTACTACATAGGCACAGCCTGTTTGAAATAAAACAACCACATCTCCTTCAATACCTTTAAAGAATAATTCTAAACCAGTTAAAATCCCGCATCCTGGGCATGCACCATGTCCTGGAGCAAGCCTTTTTGGTTTTGCTGCAAGAGAGCGTAATGGTGGTATTTTTACTTTTAATTGATCACTTTCTTCATCAGGTGTAACTTGAATTAACCCTGTGTTATAGACGTCCCCATATTGTGGTTCAATGACAGGAGTTAAATCATTTTTAGGTTTTCCTATATAATGACCGTAATAATCAAAAGGTTTCTCGGCAAACCCATTATCTAAAGCTTCTAATGTCATTTGAAAAAATTTCTCTGCATCATCTGCATAAAAGTCTTTTCCGCCTAAACCAAATACTCTGCTTAGTACGATTGTTTTATTGTTTTTATCTTCTTGAATAGCAGATTTCACTTCATGCGTTAAATTTGGTCCATTGCCACCATATGAATCCGCACGTTCCCCTACTAATAAAGCTTTTACATTGCTTAATGCGTTTCTAATTTCCTCAGATGGAAAAGGACGGATAATATTGGGACTGATTACACCTGCTTTAATGCCTTTTTTACGTAAGCGATCCACCACATCTTTAGCTGTCTCAGCAGCTGAATTCAGAAGGAATAAAGCAACGTCCGCATCTTCCATCATATACAGGTCTAATATTGGATAAGAACGACCAGATATCTTTTCAAATTCTTTGGAAATCTCTGCAAAAACCTCTTTTGCCTGATAAATTGCTTCTGATTGTTGGAAATGGTTATTCAGCAAGTCGTCTCCATTCATATGAGCGCCGATTGTTACCGGTTTTTTCACATCACGGATCGCCGGATAATCGGTTGGACAAGGACCAACAAAGTCTTGTACTACTTTTTTATCTTCAAAATAATTTACTTTTCTTTTCTGATGAGAAGTGAAAAATCCATCGTACGCTACAATAACCGGTAAACGGACTTTTGCATGTTCTGCAATTTTTAATGCCATAATGTTCAAGTCATAAACTGCTTGAGGTGTTCTTGCTGTAATAATTACCCAGCCAGTATTTAAAGCATAGTATAAATCGGAATGATCTCCGCGAATATCTAGTGGTCCGCTGATAGCACGTGTCACAAGGTTTAATACCATTGGAAAACGTGTGCCTGATTGAACAGGCATTTGTTCTAACATATACATAAAGCCGTTAGCACTTGTTGCGTTAATAACACGAGCGCCTGTAGCAGCGGCTCCATAGCATATTCCAGCAGAACCATGCTCCCCATCAGCGGGGATCAGCTTAATATCATGTTCTCCGCGTGTTTTCATTTGATCCAAATATTGAGCAACCTCTGTTGAAGGAGTTATAGGAAAATAACCCATAATATGATAGTTGATTTGAGCAGCCGCCATTGCAGCCATTTCATTTCCAGATTCAAATGTTGTTACTTGTACGGGTGCATTTTTAACGAGCAAATCATTCTCTAAAATGGACATTATAAGACACCTCCAGAAGTTATATAAGGAAATTTCTGCTTTACTTGATTTGTTTCTGCAAAGCCATCAGTTTCACGAACCGAGCTGAGTGCACTAGTTGGGCATGCTTCCAGACATTTTAAACAACCTTTGCAATATTGGTAATCGATTCCAGCAAGAGACATTATTGTTCGTCCTTTTTTATTTACTCTTTTATCCCAAACAAAGCAAAGGTCTGGACAAACCGCATCACAGGAAGCACAGCTTATACAGCTTTCTTTATCGAATTTGGGTAAAAAACCTTGCCGAGAACCACTTAAATCTTTCAGCAGACTGTTTCCTTGTGCGGTTATAACACCGCCAATTGGCTGCGTATCATATCCAAGTGATGAGCGTGGACGTGAAAATAATAATGAGTGAGCATCTGGAGGAGTTTCATAAGATTGAAATTTTACTTCGTTATACCCTCTATCAAATGTTCGAATGTTTGATTCTACAAGGTGAGGGTACTTCTTTTCAAAGGTTTTTCTAATTACATTTCTCATTGCCTCAGGATCAAGGAAATCACAAATCCGAAATAATGCTCCAAGCATTGCGGTATTAACCTTTGTTTTTTCCTTTACTGCAATTTGCAGTGCATCAACAATAGCAAGTTTTCCATACTCTAAATGGAGATCTTTTTTTACGGCATCAAAGTCTCTAGTTGAGTTCACCAAGATGACGCCATTAGGATTGAAGCCGCTTGTAACATTTACGGATTTGTATAAAGCCTCATGGAAAATACCGATAACATGAGGTTCTTCGATTGGGCTGTGTGCCCGAATTTCTGTTTCTGGATCACAGAAACGAATAAAACTTTTTACCGGAGATCCTTTTTTTTCAGATCCATATGAGGAAAAATTCGCCCCATTTAAACCAAGACCGAGTACACCGGATTCAGCTAACATCTTTCCTGCAAGGTTTGCACCTAATCCACCTATTGATTCTAATCGAATTTCAAAAAAGCCGAGTTCATTTTTAGTCGGTAATATAGACAATTGAACTCCCCCCTCATAGCAAAATTTTCAACACGTTATTGAACAATAAAGAAAAGTTTAAATTTTCAGCAAATGACAGAAAATTTAAAAAACTGTTCATAATTTTTATTCTAATAGATAAATAGCCACTTAGCTGTGACAAATATCGTAACTTTCCATATTCTAGAGGGTGTTTTTAAGAATTCAGCTAGAAAGTGACGATAAATCGAACATAAAAAAGCTGACTTCTTATTTTAGATGATTATCACCAGAGTCAGCTTGTTAATTTTTATTGTTCGTGAATAATCTTTCCTGTTTCTTCAACGTCATATCCTATAGCTTTTAGTTCGTTTTTAAGCTCATTAGATGTTAATAATTCTTTTATCAGCTGAATAAGCTCTTTATTTTTATCAGAGTTAAGAATGACTAAATCATAACGTTCTTTTATCATGGGAATAAAATCAATTCCAGCAGATTGGGAAGTTCTTTCAATTCCTACCCCAATATCAGCTTTTCCTTGGCTTATACCTGCAGCTACACTATAGTGGCTTGTGCATTCATGATTATAGCCATTTACGTTTTCTTTTTTTATCCGATGAAGCCTTAATTGCTCATCAAGTAAAATACGTGCTCCAGAACCGATTTCTCTATTTATCATTTTTATATCATGACGCTGTAAATCAGACCAACCGTTAATATTTTTAGGATTTCCATTTTCGATATATAAGCCAGCTTGTCTTGTAATGTAACGCATAACAATAAAGGAGTGACTAACAAATAGCTTTCTTATATACGGAATATTGTAAGTGTTTGTATCTCCGTCGAATAAGTGTGTACTCACAATATCAGCTTCTCCTTTATACATAGCTAATAAACCATTTAAACTGCCTATATAAGAGCGGAGTGGTCTATATGTGTTTCCTTTCAGTTCAAAATGTTTGGCGAGGATATCTAAAGAACTGTCTTGTCCACTAATGATAATAGACCGATGGTTAGAAACGGGTTGATGGGTTTTAGAAGTATTATCAGTATCTGTATGTGTTTTTAGCTTCTCTTTTGGATGAACTAGTATTTCTTTTGCATTATTTTTAAAATTTTCTAAGTCGACAGCGTCTATTCTCATTTGCCTGCCAACTCGAAATGCTTTTATTTCCCCCTTTTTTATCAGGTCATAAACGGTTAGTTTAGAAACTTTTAAAATATCTGCAATCTCTTCAGTGGTAAAGGATTCATTGTGGTTCATAGATTAATCCCCCAGAATTTTTTGAATTTTTTTTCATTTTAGCATTTACTTACTTTGAAATCACACTTATAATCACCTTAACTAATTATAACTAAACATAACTAATTGTATTTTATTAAAACTTTTATATTTTTTATTGTTATGTTTAGTTATATTTAATTATAATTAATAATATTTAGGAGGAAAAAGAGATGAAAAGAAAACGTATATTAGTATTTTTATTTAGCTTCGCCCTTTTGCTTTTAGCAGCTTGTGGTGCAAATGAAAAACAAACAACGAAAGATGCAAACAAAGATGCAACAAAAGAAGCTGTAGAATTAAATATTTCTGCTGCTGCTAGTTTAACAGATGCAATGGGAGACTTACAGAAAGCTTTTCAAAAATTACATCCATCAGTGAAATTTACCAATAACTTTGGCAGTTCAGGAAATTTGGCACAACAAATTCAACAAGGAGCACCAGCAGATGTTTTTTTATCAGCAGATCAAAAATGGATGAATACACTAGCTGATAGCAAATTAATTCAAGAGGATACAAGAAAAGACTTTTCAGGTAATCAGCTTGTTTTAATAGCTGGAAAAGATAGCGATATAGATATTAAATCATTTACGGATTTAAGTGCATCCACAATAGGACAAGTTGCAATCGGTGATCCAAAAAGTGTACCAGCTGGAGCTTACACAAAAGAATCACTTGAAAAAATCAACAAATGGAAAGAGTTAGAGAGTCACTTTGTGTATGGCAGTGATGTTGTACAAACATTAACTTATGTAGAGTCAGGTAATACAGATATTGGTTTTGTTTATTCAAGTGATGCTGTTTTATCAGATAAAGTGAAAATACTTGCAGAAGCAGACCCTGCATGGCATACACCAATTATTTATCCGGCAGCAGTCCTTGCTGATTCAAAAAATCCAGATGAAGCTGCAGAGTTTGTTAGCTTTTTATTAACAGATGAGGCGCAAGAAATTTTAAGTAAATATGGATTTGAAAAATAGAAAATTGCTTATAGGAACACATGAAAAGGCGCCTTTAGTAATCTGAAAATTCTAATAATAAATAGTTTACTTAAAGGGAGTTAATAACATATATGGATTATACACCACTATTTTTGTCATTGAAAATTGCGAGTATTGCTACTTGTATTGTTTTTGTAGTAGGAATTATTTTAGCAAAGGTCATTGCACAAAAAGATTTTTTTGGGAAAAGCATCATCGAAGCAGTTATATTATTGCCAATGGTACTTCCGCCAACCGTTGTTGGATTCACGATTCTTTATATTTTTGGTAAAAATGGAATGGTTGGCAAACTGCTTCTGCAATGGTTTGATTTTCAGATTGTATTTACATGGATTGGGGCCGTTATTGCATCAATAGTAGTTGCGTTTCCCTTAATGTATCAAAGCGCTTCGGCTGCTTTTCAAAACTATGATAAAAATTTAGAAAATGCAGCCTTAACAATGGGGGCGTCGAGATGGAGAGTTTTTTGGACACTCTCTTTTCCACTTGCATGGCCAGGGTTATTAGCAGGACTTGTATTAACTTTTGCAAGATCTTTAGGAGAGTTTGGAGCAACTTTAATGATTGCTGGATTTATTCCTGGAAAAACAGACACTATTCCACTCACTATCTATTTTGCCGTTCAATCAGGGAATTCAGATATGGCAAATTATTGGGTAGTCATTTTAATCATACTTGGATTTGCAGCGATTATTTGGTTAAACTGGTGGAGCAAGCGCAATATGTTAAAGTATAAAAGTGAATAGTGAGGGAAGGAGTGACATGCTTGATGCTATCTGTGCAAATAAAAAAACAACTCCCGCATTTTACTTTAGCAGTTGAATTAGAAGCAAAAAATGACATTATTATTTTGTTTGGTCAGTCTGGAGCAGGAAAAACAACGGTTCTAAATTGCATTGCAGGCTTGGATCATCCAGATGAAGGACATATAAAACTAAATGAACACATTTTTTTTCAGACAAATGCGAAGCCATTAAAGATACAAAAAAGAAATATTGGATATTTATTTCAGGATTTTGCACTATTTCCACATTTGACGGTTGAAAAAAATATTCAGTATGGCATGAAAAGTCAAGAGCTTATGGATCATCTTATTCAAGTAATCGGAATTGGACATTTGCTTAAAAAATATCCAAAACAAATTTCAGGCGGTGAAAAGCAGCGCGTGGCATTGGCAAGAGCTTTAGCAACAGAACCAAAAATCCTTTTGCTTGATGAACCATTTTCGAGTTTGGATCAAGAAACAAAAGATGACTGTCATATGGAACTTTTAAGGCTTCATGATAGTTGGAAAATTCCTATCGTCATGGTTACGCATGATTACGAAGAGGCAAAAAAATTAGGAGATCATATATTTCATATAAAAAAAGGAAAAATTGTTGATAGTGAGCAATTATTTGTAAGTTAAGTAATAAGCATAGACTAACAGTAGTTTTAAAATGTTTTATTCAATCTTTTGCCATTGGCAGAACAATAAACAGGCTGGTGGCAAATAAATTGAGAAATATCCCCGATGGTTTTCTCCTCTATGTTTTCTCCATTTTTCAAAAAGTCCAGTTGAAAAATACTGATTTTATATTTAACCGTGATTAATTCATATTTATTTTTTTAGCAGAATATAAAAATAGATATTTTTACCTATAAAAGTCTTAATTGTTACAATTTAATGAATAAAAAAGCTATTAAAAAGCGGTTTCATAAAAAAAGTATGTTAATTTATCTGACAATTGTGTTGATTTAAAAAATTACAAAAAATATTATCAGGGTAACAACTATGAATTCCAAATAATGACATTAACAATCTTGTCGTATTGGAAACCTCCTAGCAAATAAGAAATGTGGGAGCGTGATTGGGATAAAAAAATAGTTGAATTGTAAAAAATGCATTCGTGTGTAGAAAAAAACCTTATTTTCAGGGAGGGAGAGAGTGTGAAGACGATTAATCAAGAACTAGAAGATCGAATTGCCCGTCACCCTTGCTATAGTGAGGATGCTCATCACTATTTTGCACGTATGCATGTGCCTGTTGCACCTGCCTGCAATATTCAATGTAATTATTGTAGTCGTAAATTTGATTGTGCAAACGAAAGCAGACCAGGGGTAGTAAGCGAAGTATTAAAACCAGAAGAAGCGGTAAAAAAAGTCTTAATTGTTGCTGGAGAGATACAGCAAACATCGGTAATTGGTATTGCCGGCCCTGGAGATCCTTTAGCAAATCCAGAAAAAACTTTCGAGACGTTTCGTGGAGTATCAGAACAAGCTCCTGACCTTAAATTATGTTTAAGTACAAATGGATTACGTTTATTGGAATTTGTGGATACGATTCATGCATTAAATATTGATCATGTTACGATTACAATCAATGCAGTAAATCCATTAATTGGGCAGCATGTTTATTCATGGATATTCTATGAGGGAAAAAGGTACAAAGGCTTAGAAGCAGCGGAAATTCTAATCAATAATCAGCTAAAAGGATTGGAAGCTTTAACAGAACGAGGAATCTTATGCAAGGTAAATACTGTTTTGATTCCAGGTGTAAATGATCAACACATTGAAGAAATATCAAAGGCTATCAAGGAAAGAGGGGCTTTTGTTCATAACATTATGCCTTTAATTGTTACTCCAGACACTGTTTTTGAAAAAAATGGAATGAGAAACCCAACTGCTAAAGAAGTACAGCAAGTTCAGGAAAAGTGCTCAGGAAGTTTAAAAATGATGAAGCATTGTAGACAATGCCGGGCTGATGCTATCGGTTTATTAGGGGAAGATAGAAGTGCAGAGTTTTCTAAAGAAAACATAATGGACCTTCCTATTCGTTATGATGGAGAAGCTAGAAAGCAATTTCAAGATGATCTTGAAATGAAAGTGAAGCAAAACAAGAAGAAAAAACAAGAAAAAGCAGCCAAAATAAGAAATGACGCAGCAACTAATTCACCTGTAATAAAGATTGCAGTCACTACTCGTGGAAACGCAAGAGTAAATTTGCATTTTGGTCATGCAAAGGAATTTTTAATTTTTGATGTTCAAAATGAGTCTATTAATTTTGTAGGTGTAAGAAAAGTTCAATCGTATTGTGTGGGAAAAGTTAATTGCGGGACAGGAAAAGGTCCTATTTTGGCAGAAACGGCTGAAATTTTAAAAGATTGTCATATGTTATTAAGTTCTGGCATCGGTGAAACACCGAAAAAATATTTATTAGATAGAGGAATTGTTCCATTTGTAAAGTCTGGAAATATTGAAGAACTTCTGTATGAAAGCAGTAAGTTTTACAGATATATGAATGTTACTGAACCAATTTTCAGTTAAAAATATCTAAAAATTCAAAAAACTCGAGGGGGAAAAACAATGCGTCAAATAGCTTTTTATGGTAAAGGTGGAATTGGAAAATCAACTACTTCTCAAAATACATTAGCTCAATTAGCTACAAAATTCGGTCAAAAAATCATGATTGTAGGTTGTGATCCGAAAGCAGATTCAACACGTTTAATTCTAAATACAAAAGCACAAAGTACCGTATTAGAACTAGCTGCTAAAATGGGAACAGTTGAAGATTTAGAGTTAGATGATGTATTAGACACTGGGTATGGAGACATTTTATGTGTTGAATCAGGTGGACCAGAACCGGGAGTAGGCTGTGCTGGTCGTGGGATTATTACTTCTATTAACTTTCTTGAAGAAGAGGGTGCATATGAAGGATTGGATTTTGTTTCTTATGATGTATTAGGGGATGTTGTTTGTGGAGGATTTGCGATGCCAATTCGTGAAAAAAAGGCAGAAGAAATCTACATTGTGTGTTCAGGTGAAATGATGGCGATGTATGCTGCAAACAATATTGCCCGCGGAATTTTAAAATATGCAAATAGCGGCGGAGTTCGTTTAGGTGGCTTAATTTGTAACAGTCGTAATACAGACCGAGAAGCAGAGCTTATTTCCGAACTAGCACGTCGATTAAATACACAAATGATTCATTATGTACCAAGAAATAATGTAGTACAGCATGCTGAGCTACGTAAACAAACGGTTGCTCAATATAAACCAGAAGATCCACAAGCTAAAGAGTACGAAATGTTGGCTCAAAAAATTCTTGAAAACAAAATGTTAACTGTGCCGACTCCAATTGAAATGGAAGAACTAGAAGAATTATTAATGGAATTTGGAGTTATTGAAGATGATAATGCTCAAATTAAAAAACTAGAAGAAACAGAAGCGACTGCTAAATAAATTATATTATCCAAAATGGAGGTGATATGAATTGAGTACAAAAGAAATTACAGATAAACAGCAAATTATTGAGGAATTGCTTGAGGTATATCCAGAAAGAACGAAGAAATTTAAAAAGAAACATTTCGAAGTAGTAGAAGAAGAAAATATAGAAAGTGGAAAGTGTTCTGTTAAATCTAATATAAAATCACGTCCAGGGGTTATGACAATTCGCGGTTGTGCTTATGCAGGATCTAAAGGGGTTGTTTGGGGTCCAATTAAAGATATGATTCACATAAGCCATGGTCCAGTCGGTTGTGGACAATATAGCTGGGGAACAAGAAGAAACTATGCAAATGGAACGTTGGGTGTCAATAATTTCACTGCTATGCAGGTGACAAGTGATTTCCAAGAGCGCGATATTGTCTTCGGTGGAGATAAAAAGTTAGAAACTTTATGTAAAGAAGTTAAAGAAATGTTCCCGTTAGCAAAAGGGATATCTATCCAATCAGAGTGTCCAGTGGGACTTATTGGAGATGATATAGAAGCTGTTGGGAAAAAAATGACCAAAGAGCTTGGCATTCCTGTTATACCGGTTCGTTGCGAAGGATTCCGGGGAGTCAGCCAGTCTTTAGGTCACCATATTGCTAATGATACCATACGTGACCATGTAATGGGAACTCGTGAGCTTGAAGAATGTGGACCATACGATGTCGCAATTATTGGCGATTATAATATTGGTGGAGACGCATGGGCATCACGTATTTTATTAGAAGAAATCGGTTTAAGAGTTATTGCTCAATGGTCCGGGGATGGATCTATTAACGAATTAGGTATTACACATAAATCAAAATTAAATTTAATCCATTGTTATCGGTCTATGAACTATATGGCGAAAACAATGGAAGCGGAATATGGCATTCCTTGGATGGAATATAATTTCTTTGGTCCAACGAAAACAATTGAAAGTTTACGTGCTATTGCCGCTCACTTTGATGAAACCATTCAGATGAATGCGGAAAGAGTAATCGCTGCATATCAAGCAGAAGTGGATGAGATTGTCCAAAAGTATCGTCCTCGATTAGAAGGAAAAAAGGTAATGCTCATTATTGGAGGATTACGTGCTAGACATACAATTGGTGCATATGAAGATCTTGGAATGGAAATTGTTGCTACTGGATATGAATTTGCCCATAAGGATGATTATGAAAAAACAATTACTGAGCTAAAAGCAGGAACGATTCTTTATGACGATCCAGGTGCATTTGATGTAGAGTTTTTATCTAATAAATTAGATATTGATTTAATGGGTGCAGGAGTTAAAGAAAAATATGTCTATCACAAATTGGGTGTTCCATTTAGACAAATGCATTCATGGGATTATAGTGGTCCGTATCATGGCTTTGATGGTTTTAAGGTATTTGCTCAAGATATGGATACAGCGATTAACAGTCCAGTTTGGGACTTAATGGAAGCACCATTTTAAATGGAAAAGGGGGGGAAAAGATGACGAAAAAAGTGGAAATAAAAGATCATAATACATTATTTCAATCAGAAAAATATGTAAAGCAAGCAGAAGGAAAAAAAGTTTTTGAGCTTGCTTGTTCAGCCCAAGAGGTAGATGAAACGATTGATTTTTTAAAAACGGAAGAATACAAAGAAAAGAACTTTAATCGGGAGGCAGCTACAATAAATCCTGCTAAAGCATGCCAACCCTTAGGGGCGGTCCTTGCCGGATTGGGGTTTGAAGGAACACTTCCATTTGTACATGGTTCACAAGGTTGTGTAGCATATTTTCGCAGTCATTTTGCTCGTCACTTTAAAGAACCAGTACCTGCAGTATCATCGTCTATGACGGAAGATGGAGCAGTATTTGGTGGGATGAGAAATTTAATAGAAGGATTAGAAAACAGTACTGCATTATATAAACCAAAAATGGTGGCAGTAAGTACTACTTGTATGGCAGAAGTTATTGGAGATGACTTAGGCGCCTTTATTGAAAATGCTCGTATAGACGGAGCAATTGGTCAGGATTTTCCTGTTCCTTATGCAAATACTCCGAGTTTTGTTGGATCACATCTAACTGGATATGATGCAATGATGCGTTCCATACTATCGTATCTTTCAGAAAAAAATGGGGATTTATCTTATAAAGAACCAAATGATAAGTTGAACATTATTGCTGGTTTTGATACCTATACAGGAAACTTTGCAGAGCTAAAAAGAATTCTTTCTATCATGAATGTTGATTATACTATTTTAGGTGATCATAGTGGCAATTTAGATTCCCCGGCAAATGGAGAATACAATTACTATTATGGAGGAACAAAATTAGAAGATGTAGCACAAGCGCCTAATGCTAATGCTACTCTACTTTTGCAAAAGTATTCCACGAAAAAAACAGTTAAATATATTAGTAAAAAGTGGAAGCAAGATACGATGGAAATGTCTACTCCTATTGGTATAAAAAATACAGATCAATTACTGAAAAATATTAAGGAAGTAACTGGGAAATCCATTCCGCAAGCGTTAAAAGATGAACGAGGCAGGGTGGTAGATGCATTAACAGATTCACATCCATATTTACATGGAAAGAGAGTGGCGTTAGCTGGGGACCCAGATTTATTATTAGGTTTAATCTCCTTTTGTCTAGAAATTGGAATTGAACCAGTGCATATTGTTTGCACAAACGGAGACAAAAAATTTGCTGAAGAAGCAGAAGCTCTTCTAAAAACAAGCCCTTATGGAATAGAAGGGAAAATTCATCTCGGAAAAGATTTATGGCATATGCGTTCTTTATTATTGACAGAACCAGTTGATTTTGCAATCGGCAGTACACATATGAAATATTGTGCAAAAGATGCTAATATTCCTTTGGTTCGCGTAGGATTTCCGATTTTTGATCGTCATCATATGCATCGTTATCCGATTATTGGATACCAAGGTACATTAAATTTACTAACTTTAATAGTAAATACGCTATTACAGCAATTAGATGATGAAGCTCCTGATCATAGCTTTGACGCTGTTAGATAAGCGAAATGAAGTAGCATAGAAATGGATGAAAATATGTAGTCAGTGGGGAAGCTGCAAGCTCTTCACTGACTATTAGTTTATAAAGGTGGGTGGAGATGTGAAAAGTTATGTGGTAGAAGCATTGCAAGAACCTGCATGTGATCACAATGCGTCAAATATAGATCGAAAAGGCTGTGCAAAACCTAAACCAGGTGAAGCAGCTGGAGGTTGTTCTTTTGATGGAGCGCAAATTACTCTTTTACCAATTACTGATGCAGCGCATCTCGTTCATGGTCCAATTGCTTGTGGAGGAAATAGCTGGGAGGCGAGAGGAAGCCTAAGCTCTGGATCTCATTTATATCAATACGGCTTAACAACTGATTTAAATGAACAGCATATAATCTTTGGAGGAGAAAAGAACTTAAGAGAGTCCATTCAAGAGATTGTTAAGAGATTTAACCCACCAGCTGTTTTTGTTTACTCCACTTGTATTACAGCGTTAATTGGAGTCGACTTAGATGCTATTTGTCGGAGTGAAACAGAAAAATTAGGTACTTCTGTTATTCCAGTTAATAGCCCGGGTTTTATTGGAAGTAAAAATCTTGGGAATAGATTAGCTGGCGAGGCTCTATTGGATTATGTAATTGGAACAGGAATGCCCCCTATAGAAACGAAATGGGACATTAATTTAATAGGTGAATACAATATAGCTGGCGAAATGTGGGATATAAAAGCATTATTTGATCAAGTAGGTATAAAACTATTATCAAGAATTACTGGTGATGGGAGATATAATGAAATTCGTTGGGCACACAGAGCAAAGGTAAATATGGTTGTATGCAGCCGTGCATTGATAAATATGGCTAGGAAAATGGAAGAAAAATATGAAATTCCTTATTTTGAAGGATCTTTCTATGGAGCGAAAGAAACAACGTTATCATTAAAAACTATCGCTTACTTATTAAACGATAGAGAACTAATATATCGTGTTCACCACTTTACAAAGAAGGAAGAAGAAAAACTTAATGAAGAGCTTGTTTTTTATCGGAATAAGTTGAAAGGGAAGCGTGCCATTCTTTATACGGGTGGTGTAAAGAGCTGGTCTATCATTACTGCACTACAGGAGCTTGGATTGGATGTAGTGGGCGTTGGTACAAATAAAAGTACAAATGAAGATATTGCAAGAATTAAACAACGTGTTGGAAATAATGTGGAATTAATAGAGTCTGGTGGAGCAAAAAGAATTTTACAAACATTTCGAAAAGAAAAAGCGGATATAATCATTGCTGGCGGACGAAATATGTATGTTGCTTTAAAGGAACAAATTCCATTTATTGATATTAATCAAGAGAGGCATCATGCTTATGCAGGATATGCTGGATTAAAGAGACTGGCAGAACAGCTTGTTTATACGATTGAAAATCCTATCTGGGAGAAAATTAAGATTCAGGCGCCATGGAAGGAGCTTTAGAGGAATGGTTATTTATAAAAAGGAAAAGAAATTAGCCATTAATCCATTAAAAGTCAGTCAAACCTTAGGTGGAGTATTGGCTTTACAAGGATTCTTCCGAGCTATTCCAATTGTTCACGGCTCACAAGGATGTACCGCTTTTATAAAAGCTCTAATGACTCAGCATTATCGGGAGCCGATTGCAATTCAAACTACAGCTTTACAAGAAATGAATATTATTTTTGGTGCAGAACAAAGCATGATAGAGGCACTAGACGTTGTGTTAGAAAAACACCAACCATCTATTGTATCAGTTTTAAGTACAGGATTAACAGAAATCGCTGGTGATGATATAAAGGGAAATATAAAAAGCTATTTAAAAAGTTTAAATAAATCAAACTGCTTTATATTTCCCGTTGCGTTACCAGATTTTGAAGGATCTTTAGAGTCAGGCTACCGATTAACAGTAGAAGCAATGTTAAAGCAATTATTATTGTATACATCGGATGGGCAATCCGTAAAAAAAACAAAAAATCAAATAAATTTTATTCCAGGTTCCCATTTGACGCCGGGGGATGTAATGGAAATAAAGAGAATCCTTGTTTCTTTTGGGTTAGATGTTATAACTGCTCCAGACTTATCAACATCTCTTGCAGGTACTCTTTCAAAAGGATATTCTCCACTTTCTCAAGGAGGAGTCTCTTTAGAACAATTACAGCAGCTGCTATCTTCAGAATTTACAATAGCAGTAGGAGCAAGCATGGAGCAAGCAGCACAAATATTAGAAGAGTCAGCTGGTATCCCTTATCGAGTGTTTCCTAGTTTATCTGGATTAGAGGCTAATGATGAGTTTTTTTCCTTTTTACAAACATTTAGTGGGCAGTCTGTTTCTCCATTTTATCGTTGGGAAAGAGATAATTTAGTCGATTGTTTATTAGATGCTCATTTTAATTTTTTAGGAAAAAAAATAGTCGTAGCATTGGAGCCGGATCATCTTTATTCCATGATAAGTATATGTAAGGAATTGGGAGTAGCATTCTCCGGATTGGTTACCACATTTTCTACACGGTTGCTTTCTAAAATAGAGGAAGAGATAACCATAGGAGATTTAGATGATTTAGAAACGATGGCAAAAGACGCCGATTTATGGATTAGCAATTCTCATGGAGAACAGGGAGCCAGTCGAATGAATATTCCTTTTATGCAGATGGGATTTCCTATTTTCCATCAAATAGGCAGTGCATTAACAACGAATGTTGGATATCGAGGTACAGCAGAAACGGTTATTAAGCTAGCAAATTTAATAGAATAGAAAAGGATGTGGAAAAAAATGATTAAAGTGGCATTTGCTACAGAAGATGGAGTGCATGTTGATACACATTTCGGCCATTGTGAAGCATTTGATGTTTATGAAATTACAACGGAGAAATATCAAAAGCTGGCAACAAGGGTGATAAGCGATAAAGAAGATAATAATGAAAGCAATCGAATAGAAGAACGATTGAACCTAGTGATTGATTGTACGCTGTTATTTATAAATCAAATTGGTCCTACTGCAGCTGCACGTGTTACAAGAAGTAAAATCATGCCTGTGAAAGTGAAGGAAGGAACACCTATATATGAACAATTAGATCGACTACTTTTGATGCTGCAAACAAATCCTCCATTGTGGTTATCAAAGGCAATGAATACTAGAGCTGAACATACTTTTTAAAAGAATGGGGATGAGTGAAAATGAACTCGATACTTCATCAAAATGAGAATAAAGATGTATATTCTCGATATAGCAGACAATTAAAGCTTTTAGGAAAAGAAGGGCAGCAAAAGTTAAAGAAAGCTACTGTATTCATAGCTGGAATCGGCGGATTAGGAGGAACGACAGCTATTTATTTGGCGGCTGCAGGAATTGGGAAGTTAATAATTGCCCATGAGGGAAATATTGTACCCCCTGACTTAAATCGGCAAATATTAATGGATAGTACAAAAATAGGATCAGAACGTATTCCATGTGCAATTGAGAACTTAAAACGAATTAATCCAGAAGTCGAAATTGAAGCGTATTCGCAAAAAATTACTTATCAATCTTCTTATTCATTAGTAGAAGCAGCAGATATTGTAGTGGACGCTCGTTATGATTTCCCTGAGAGATATGCCTTAAACAAGCTTTGTATAGATATAGGTAAACCAATGGTAGAAGCAGCAATGTCCGGGTTTGAAATTTCTCTGACTACCATTAAGCCGAATGAAACAGCTTGTTTAGCTTGTATTTTTCCAGAAAGAGATAAAAGTTGGGAGCCGCTAGGTTTTCCAGTATTAGGAGCAACATCAGGAATCGCAGGTTGTTTAGCTGCGATAGAGGTAACAAAAGTTGTAACTGGAATAGGGGAAGCCTATTACAATAAATTATTTCGATTCGATTCATTGCAGTTTCATTCCAGTGTTTTTTCATTAAAACGAAACCCTTCATGTAAACATTGTTCAGAAAAAAGGGAGGAAGTGAAGGCATGAAAAATCCATTAAAGGAACTATATGATGCAGAAGACTTTTTTGAATTTTTTCATGTACCATACCATCCAGAAATTCTAAATGTATCTCGTATGTATATTCTTAAAACGTTTCGAACCTATTTGCAAGAAAAGGGATACCTAGAGGCTGATTCTACGGATAAAGAAGTTTGGAATGTGCAAAGAGCCTTGCTTATTAGAGCATATCGTGAATTTGTAAAACCAACACCATTAAGGCAGAAATTTTTCCCAACATTTTATCAAAATAACGGAACGTTTTATGCATTTGATCAAATAAAGAACAGAGGGGATGGTCAATAATGCAAATTACCGAAGATGCAGCAAAGAAGGTACTGGAGCTTATGGAACAGCAGGATAAATGTAATATGGGACTGCGAATAACTGCGAGGTCTTCAATGGACAAAGTAGATTTACAAATCTACTGGGAAAATAATGGTTTACCTACTGATCAAATAATTCAACAAGAGGGACTGAAGATATTTGTAGATAGTGATTCTAGTAAACTATTAGAGGAAATGACTATATTTTATACGGAACAGGATGGTAAAGCTGGACTTTTTATTATGAACGCAATTTCCGATTGCTCTAGTTGCTCGACAGTGTGCTTTTAAATTTGCATACAACAGAAAGGGGGGAGAATAAGTGGAGTATATTCAATTTTGTGATACAACATTAAGAGATGGAGAACAGGCTGCTGGTGTTGTTTTTACTGCCGACGAGAAGAGAAAGATAGCAACTTTATTAGCTGAGGCAGGAGTTGAACAGGCGGAGGTTGGAATACCTGCAATGGGAAAAGAAGAACAAGCTGTTATTCATTCTATTGTTGATATGAACTTGCCGATGCAATTAATTACATGGAATCGAGCAGTGAAACAAGATATTGATGCCTCTATACAAGCAGGAGTAAATTGGACTCATATCTCTATTCCGACCTCTGATATTCAGATGTACCACAAATTACGATTAAACAGGCAAGATATCATGATGCTCATTCAACATGCAGTTGCTTATGCACAATCATTTGATTTGTATGTTTCGGTCGGTTTTGAAGATGCTTCACGGGCAAGCCTTTCTTTTTTAATTGAGTTAATACATGCCTTATATAAGGAAGGGGTAACACGTTTCCGTTATGCCGATACAGTATCGGTATTGAACCCAATAACAACTCAGATCAATATACAAAAAATAATTAAAGAATGCCCAGCGGATATTGAACTGGAGATACATTGTCATAATGATTTTGGTTTAGCAACTGCCAATACCCTTTCTGCTCTTTTTGCTGGGGCAAAATGGGCGAGCACTACTATATCAGGAATTGGGGAGCGGGCAGGTAATGCATCTTTTGAAGAGGTAGCAATGGGGTGGCGGCATCTTTATAATGGGAAATTGAAAGTAAATACTACTCATTTTCATCAAATGGCAGATATGGTGAGCGGAGCATCTGGCAGGGGGATTTCTGATGATAAGCCTATTATAGGAGCAAAGGTTTTTACTCATGAATCAGGAATACATGTGGATGGGCTGCTTAAACATAGTGCTACCTACCAAACTTTTGATCCGGTAGAAGTGGGGAGAACACATGATTTTATTTTAGGTAAGCATTCTGGTTTTACATCCATTGCTTATTTTCTGCAAAAGGAAGGAATCCTGATAAACAAACAGCAAGGGCAGGATTTATTAGATTATGTTCGAATGTTTACAAGTGAAACAAAAAAGGCAGTAGAAGTAGCTGATTTAAAGAATTTTTTTTATCAATTAAATACATAGAGATACAAGTGGAGATTCTTTACACTCAAAGGGAATGGCGCGATGCTATTCCTTTTTTGTATTGCATATAAAGGATCTAAATAATAATATAATAAGTTACCCTGAAAAAAGGCTTTGGCGCTCCCGGTAATTCCGCTTTTTGATTTTTTAAAAGTTGAAATTATGAAATTGACTCTAATCATAAAATAAAAAAGAGATAATTATAAAAAAATAATTGACAATGATAATCGTTATCACTTATAGTTCTAAATATAAATGAAATTAATTCTCAATTAATGAGGTGTTTTTATGAAAGTGTTAATTGGTTTTGCTAGTATGTCAGGAAATACAGAAGAAATAATGGTAATCATCAAAACTACATTAGAAGGAAAAGAATGCACTGTAGACTCAATGGAAATAGATACAATCGAGGCTGCGTCCTTAGGTCAATATGACTTAATTTTATTAGGTAGTTATACATGGGGAGATGGAGATTTACCTTATGAGGTAGAAGATTTTTATGATGAATTGGATGCAGTAACTTTTCCAGGTATTCCTGCTGCTTGTTTTGGTTCTGGTGATACGGATTATCCGGAGTATTGCAAGGCAGTTGAACTGCTTGCTGAAAAGTTAAAGGAGAGAGGACTAGATGTTTTTGAGCAATTGTTAAAGGTAGAACTCAGTCCAGATACAGAGGAAGAAGTGGCAGCATGTGAACAATTTGCTAGCTCCTTATATGAATGGGCAAAGATGAAGGAAATATCTAATGTTCAATAAAGGTGCTACTGCAGTTGTTTGTACGTCGCCGCATTGTTTTTTTCTATCCATTAGGGAGGAAGGTATTTATTCCTTTATAAATGGAGTATGGAAATTTGAATACCCTCTTTCCTTTTCTATTTTTCACTTTCGTATAATTGGAGACTACCTTTTTGGTGTTGGAGACAATGGGAAAATCATTCGATATAATCTTAAAAAACAAATATGGACTGAAGCGACTTTTCCGACTGTTCAAAGGTTATGGGATATAGCAGGCAATAATCATGGGCTAATTGTTACCCACTCAGGATCTCAACTTTTATTTTCTGAAAATTTCGGCAAAAACTGGATAGTTATTAAGCCATTTAAAAAGCTACAGTCCAAACCTATTATTCGTTCCTTATCTATTTTTGAGAATGCTATTTATATAGGAACACAAATACATAAAGAATGTGGAGGATTGTGGAAATATTGCTTGTTAACGAAGACATTAACAAGAATAAAAGAAGAACAATCAATGATGATTTCTGCTATTTATGTGGATAAAGAAATAATGTGTATTGCAAAAGGGGCATGCTCCTCTAACAACGGTTGTATAGAAGTTTATATGAACAGAAATAATCAATTGATACAATGGAAAAACCTGCATTCACCAATGAAAGAGAATGCCTTTTTAGATATCTTTTTTTCGAAAGGGAATTTATATGTATGCTCCAGCAAAGGAGTTAATGGCTACTCAACTATATATTATTGCGATGTTAGGAAAGAAGAATTAATTCCAATGGAAACAATTCGCGGTCATTGTTACCGAGCAGCTTATGCTTATGACGAATTAATGCTTGCAGGGGCGGAGGAAAGTAAATGGATAGCATTAAAAACAAAGACAGAACAAAAAATTCATTAGTTAGGAAGGAGAAGTTTTTGTGAAAATAGGAGTTTTTTATGCAACAATGTCTGGCAATACAGAGGCTATTGCTGATTGTATAGCAGAGTGTTTAGTAAAGAGTGGTTTTACACCGGTATTAAAAGAAATCCCAGATATAAATCATGTTGAGGAATTAAAGGAATATGATCTTATTTTTTTAGGCATGTACACATGGGGGGATGGTGATTTCCCAGATGAATGTTTAGATTTTGTGGAGGAGATGGGAGAAACACAGTGGGATAATACTTTTGCTTTATTTGGTTCAGGTGATACAAGCTATGATGATTTCTGCGGAGCATTGGATCGATTAAAGCCAGTTTTAACAAGCAAGGGGGCAACTATTGCGACAAATCTACTTAGAATTGAAATGGCTCCAGACAAAGAAGAGGAAGAAGAAATAGCTACTTTTGTAAAAGAAGCATTGGATGCTGCTAGTATTAGAGGGAATGAGATTCAGTCAGCCAAAACAGTATAACATTTGTTTTCCTTTCTCCTCCAAGGCGAAAGGTTTTTCTTTTTTCCTTAAAGGCTATTTATATAGTAAATACAAAATATAGAGAGAAAAGAGGAAGTTATATGGCTGGTAAAGTAGAATTAGTTGTGGACGCAAAGGCAATTATAGGTGAAGGGCCTTGTTGGGATCACAGAACAGGTACCCTCCACTGGGTAGATATAGAAGGGAAAAAAGTATTTTTCTTCGATCCTGTAAATGGAGAGAATAGACAAGTTGAATTTGAACAACAGATTACGGCAATCGTACCGTGCGTTAAACCAGGGGAAGCGATACTGGCAACAGATAAAGGCTTCTGCTATTTAGATTTGGAAACAGGGGATGTGGAGAATATAGTTGATCCAGAATGGCATTTGCCTGAAAATCGTTTTAATGATGGCAAGTGCGATGCGAATGGGCGGTTTTGGGCCGGTTCCATGAATTTAAATGATAAAGATGGTGAAGGTGCATTGTATTGTTTAGATGGGGATGGAACCCTAACGAAAAAATTGGACAGAGTAAGCATCTCCAATGGTTTAGCCTGGTCTCCTGATAATAATTATATGTATCATATTGACACACCTATGAAGAAAGTAGTTCGTTATAGATATCATTTAGATACAGGAGAAATAGGAACAGCAGTTGAAGTAATTAATTTTACAGAAGAAGTAGGATTTCCTGATGGGATGACGATTGATGCAGAGGGCATGCTGTGGATTGCCCATTGGGGAGGTTCCAAAGTTTCAAGATGGGATCCTAATTTAGGGATGAAGTTAAAAGAAATAAACCTCCCAGTATTAAATGCAACTTCCTGCACATTTGGAGGGGATGGTTTAGATGAGTTGTATATTACAACAGCAAGGTCGGGCATGGATGAAGAACAAGTAGAAAAGTATCCGCTCTCTGGAGGATTGTTTAAAGTGAAGACAGGAGTAAAAGGAATAAAAACAGCTTTTTATGGTGGACATAGATAAGAAAGACAAGTAGGAAGAGAGCATGACAATCAGCCTGTCATTCCCTTATTTAAATAAACCATCCAATTGATAACGAATAATTGGATGGTTTATTGACAGTGAGAAGATGCTATAGTCTTTAATTACTTGATACTTTTTCTTGTTCGCCTTGAAAAACAGCAAGCTTGTCAACAAGTTTTTGGCTGTTTGCATCAAGACCGTGGATAAAAACAGTATTTTGGTTTTCTTGGTATTTCTGTATTACTTTGTCAAGAGCGCCGACTGCGGAATCATCCCAAACACGGGCTTTGGAAAAATCAATTTTAATCGTGTTGTTTTCAACGTGAAAGTTAAAGGAAGAAATAAAATCTTCTGTAGATGCAAAAAAGAGCTGTCCTTCTACGATATATATGTGATTATTTTGGTTTTTTACTTTAACTTTAGAGATTTTTGCAACAAAAAATATAGCACTTAAAATGACCCCTGCAATAACCCCTTTTGATAAATCATTTGTTGCCACGATAATACAAACTGTTAGGAGCATAACAGTGATATCTGTTTTTGGCGCCTTTTTTAAATAAGAAAAAGTGGACCAGTCGAAGGTGCTGATAGAAACGACAATCATAATTCCGGCGAGAACAGGCATTGGAATTTTAGCGACTAATTCTCCTAGTAAAAGAATTAAAATTAGTAAAAATACCCCAGAAACAAAGGTAGAGAGTCTTGTGCGTCCTCCAGATTTTAAATTGATAGCTGTTTGGCCGATCATGGCACATCCGGCCATACCACCAAAGAAACCAGTAATAATATTAGCAATTCCTTGTCCCCGAGCCTCTTTGTTTTTATTGCTGCCAGTTCCTGTGGCATCATCCACAATTGTTGCAGTTAAAAGAGATTCTAATAAACCAACTAAAGCAAGTGCAAGAGAGTATGGAAAGATAATCGCTAGTGTTTCAAGTGAAAAAGGAATGTCCGGAATCAAAAAAGATGGCAATGTTTTCGTGATGGCACCTAGATCTCCTACCGTACCAATCTGAACATTACCAAAGAGGCTTGCTGCTGTTAAGATAATAATGGCAATTAATGGAGCGGGAATGCTTTTTATAAATCTTGGTAAAATATAGACAATTAGTAAAGTAATAATAACGAATAAGTAGGTAGTATTGGAAATGTTCCAAAAATTAGGGATTTGTGCTATAAATATTAATATTGCCAATGCATTTACAAACCCCATCATGACTGCACGTGGGATAAACTTCATTAGATTAGCGATTTTGCATACACCAAAAACCACTTGAATCATTCCGGTTAGTATGGTTGCAGCAAACAAATAATCTAAACCATGCTCTCTGACTAAAGGACCCATAACTAAAGCCATTGACCCAGCAGCTGCAGAAATCATAGCAGGTCTTCCTCCGGCAAATGAAATGATAATAGCAATACAAATAGATGTATACAATCCAATGATTGGTTCCACTCCCGCAATAATAGAGAAGGCAATCACTTCTGGCATTAATGCCAGCGACACGACCATACCTGAGAGTATATCTGCACGCGTGTTGGAAAACCAATCTTTTTTAATCTTTGCTAACAATTTTTTTCACCTCATAAAAAAGTATTGTAGGTTTTTCTCCTACATCAGTAACGTCCAATGAATATTAAAAAAGTTTATCATGAATCTTTCTAAAAAGGAATTTTTTTTGGCACGGAGAAATTAACTATTTAAACTAAACAGAGGACACCTCTGAAAGATAGGAGGAAAATATATGCGAAAAGTAGAAGTAGTGGAATACAAAAAAGACTGGAAGAGGCTTTTTAAGGAAGAAAGTAATAAGCTGAAGAGAATATTCGGTAAACAGTTATTGACTATTCATCATATTGGGAGCACCTCTGTTCCAGGGTTAAAAGCAAAACCAATCATTGATATAATGCCGATTGTAAAAGATATCAACAGAGTAGCAGCGTTTAATCACGAGATGACAGCAATCGGTTATGAAGCAAAAGGAGAAAATGGAATACCGGGACGTGCGCTTTTTCAAAAGGGTGGAGAGTGTCGTACACATCATGTCCATGTATATGAAGATGGAAGCAAAGAGATTAAAAGACATTTAGCTTTTCGGGATTATTTGCAGACACACCGTGATGATGCATCTCGTTACGGCCTTTTAAAAGAAGAGCTTGCTTTAGCCTTTCCTTATAATATAGATGCATATATGTGTGGGAAGCATGATATGGCAGCTGAAATGGAAAGAAAAGCACTATTATGGTATGAAAATAACAAAACAAGCAAAAATCGGTGTAGATAGAAAGATTTATAATAGTTGGTTAGAGTAGCCACCCGGAATAAAAATAGTGAGCTCTAATGAAATAGGAAATAACGTCCTCTTTTTTGAATAGGATAAGAAAAAATACCATTAAAGGGATGTTTAATAGTCAAGATATCGACTATCAAACATCCCAGTGATCACATTAATTAAAAACGCTTTATTTCTTTATACTTTGTAAATCTACGTTTCCCTTTGTAAAAATACTGATAATCCAACCAAGCAAAAGTCCTGCTAAGCTTGGCAGTACCCAACCAAGACCTTCACTATATAAAGGCAAGTTTTGGTTTAAAAAGGATACAACTGGATCGATAAACGATAACGCTTTTGTTTCCAGTTTAACAGCTGCTGCGCTCAACCCATCAATAATACTCATCACAGCTGTAAACAATGTTGTTATAACATAGACGACACGGCGATGATTAAATAATGGAGATAAAAATGCAAGAAACATTAATGTAATGGCAAGCGGATATAACATTACTAATACAGGTACTGCCAATTTAATCATATTTGTTAATCCGACGTTGGCAACTATACCTGAAAAGATACAGAATAGGATAACAAATATTTGATAGGAGATCCGCGGAAATAACTGATGAAAGTATTCTGCACAAGCAGTTGTTAAGCCGATGCCTGTTTTTAAACAAGCAAGAATAACAATAATGGCAAGCATAATGCTTCCAAAAGATCCAAAATAATGATCAGACAAGTGGGAAAATACTTGCCCTCCATTTTCTAATAAACCGAATGTTCCTGTTGTCGTTGCTCCTATATAAGCAACACTTGTATAAATAACACCCATAAGCAGAACACCTATCAACCCGGCTTTAGAAGTAGCTGCGACAATTTGTGCAGGTTTAGTAACTCCATAACCTTTTACTGCTTGGACAACAATAATCCCAAAGACAAGTGAAGCAAGAGCGTCCATCGTATTGTAGCCCTCGGTGAATCCTTTAAAGAAGGCTTGCTCGGCATAAACACCCTGTGGTTCGCCTAGTGTACCGACTGGATGAATGAATGCAGTTACGATAAGAGTACTAAGAAACACTAAGAAGATAGGGGTTAAAACTTTTCCTACCCATACAATGATTTTTGCTGGATTTAATGAAAACCATAATACCGCTAAAAAATATAATGTAGTAAAAATAGCTAATCCCATTTTTTGATGAGATGGGTCAAGAAAAGGAGAGATTCCTATTTCATAAGAAACAGTGCCTGTTCTCGGCAAGGCAAAAAAAGGACCAATGGTTAGATATAGAGCCATAGTAAAAATGACACCATACACAGGATGAACACGACTTGCTAAATCTTGTAATTTACTGCTTCCTGAAATCCCCATTGCTAAAATACCTAAAAAAGGCAATCCAATTCCAGTAACTAAAAACCCTATTAGCGCAATCCAAAGATGAGTTCCTGATTCTTGTCCTAATTGAGCAGGGAAAATTAAGTTTCCCGCACCAAAAAATAAGCCGAACAACATAGTTCCAATAACTAAGTAAGATGAAAATGATAATTTCTGTTGCAAATGGTATGACCTCCTTAAATAATTGATTATGTTCACATACGCATGAAGTAAAATGACAATATTTTTAATAGAAATTTTAAATAAAAAACGTTTCCCCTCCATTAAAGGAAAAAACGTTTTTATAGTTGTGTTGATTGTACAGAACATTTTTTTATGGTGAAAAGGGTGTAATCTACGCTTTAATGTAAGGTATTGAATCGTATCATTCCAACGTATGTCTGTTTTTCTTTGTATGTGATTAGGAGAAATAGTAACAAGGATAAAAGCTTTGGTCAATTTAAAAGTTTATTATGTTTTTTCGTACTTTTCTGTCGATATTTAAGCAGGCACTCACGCAACTAAATTTGCATTGGGCGCATGAAAAGAAGTAGTTTCCATATTGTTTTATAGAAAGCAGTCAGAATACACGGAGACTCCTATGGGATTAATGGGAAAGGCGAGATTCCACATGAGTTTTGGCTCCAAGGAGGCTCGTAGATGAGTCCCATGAAAAGCGAAGTGTATTTTGGCTGCGGACTCATTGAGCGTGTAAGGACCTTTTTTTTTAGAATAGACTTTCATATATTTTGACAGTGGAAAGTGATAAGATAATAATTAATAAGTTGCCATAATACATGTAGCCTGCATGATAGGTTTTCTGTTCAAGGGAGCGAATCATATGCCATATTTATTTTTACTTGTAACAAGTTTATTGTTTGGGGGGAATTTTGTACTTGGAAAGTCCCTTGTTGGCCATGCATCGCCAATGACGCTGACGAATTTAAGGTGGATTATTGCAGTTGTATGTCTTTTTCCATTGGTTTTGTGGAAAGAAAAAAAATTATTGCCGCCAAAAGGAACCGTTTTTCCTTTGTTTTTAATGGGATTAACAGGTGTTGTTATTTTTAATTTATTACAGTTTGTAGCATTACATAAAACATCTGCAACAAATGTTGGCTTAATCTCCACATTAAATACCATAACGATTGCTGTTTGTTCCTATTTATTTTTAAAAGAAAAAATAAATAAGCTTCAAATAGCTGCTATGATTCTGTCTTTTTTAGGTGTAGTTTTAGTGCTGACTAGAGGAAATATGCAGTTATTACTAACATTACAATTAAATACGGGAGATCTGTTTATGATCTTCGCTGTATGCATTTGGGGAATTTATTCTGTATGCAGCAAATGGGCAATGGGAAAAAAACTTAGCCCATTACTATCTACCTTTTATTCCGGCTTATTTGGTGTACTCGTTCTTCTTCCGTTTAATTGGAACACCTTTACTGTAAAGAATATAAACGCTTCCTTTATTCAAGCAATCTTGGCTACAGGTATCTCAACGGTTATATGCATGGTTCTTTGGAATATCGGCGTACAGAAAATTGGTGCTACAACGAGCGGGCTTTTTTTGAATTTTAACCCGATATTTACTGCTATTCTTGCATATATATTTTTAGGAGAGAAAATGACTTGGATGCAAGCAATCGGAAGTATCGTGGTAATTGCAGGCTGTTATTTATTTTCCTATTTTAAAAAAAATACATTTCGGAAAAAAAGAGAAAATAATCCACTGCATATGTAGCAGAAAAAAATAAATACATGATACTTGAAGCAGTGAACATTCCGTTTCCTGCTTTTATTGTGTAATTTGATTGATCGAAAAAAATTCTCCATCTATATTCAGTCTTGCAACTTCCTGACCTTTTACTCGTCTAATCATAAATATAGGTGGAGGGGATTTATACAGATGAATAAATATTTACATGGAGTTTTATCTATTGTATTGGCTTTATTTCTAGCTGGTTGTGAAGAGAAAAAGCAGGATGGAGAAGAGTCAAGCTATGGGGAGTTAGAATCAACCAAAAGTACAAATGATTACGTTCTATCACTAAAGGTAGATAAAGATACTTATAGAAGCAAGCAGGAAATAGAACTGGAAATATGTTATCAAAAGGGAGAAGGAGTAACATTCGGCATGCCGTACGAACTAGAAAAAAACGAGAATGGGGTATGGAGAAAAATTCCGTTTCAATCCAGTGCGGCCTTTATTGAAATAGCCATCATCTTAAAAGCGAATGAATGTTATAAGCAAAAAGTAGATCTTGATACGTTTGATTATGATTTTACAAATGGAAAATACCGTATTATAAAGACATTTACAGTTGATGGAAAAGCGGTTGATCTTGCAAAAGAATTTAATTTCTCCATAGAATAATTACAGCACATCGACAATAAAATGGAACAGAGACAATCTTTACATCCAGACCATACAGGGTTTTGTAAATGTGTAATTAACAAAATTCTCTTGTTATGGTATGATCTAACTTTAAAGGAGGAGTTAAGATTTGCGTATTTCAGAAATAAAAAGAGAAGCTAGATTACATTTAAGCGGTAATTGGGGAAAAGGGGTATTATTAACTTTTATTGTTTTTTTAATAAATGCTATTTTGCCAATGATAGTAGAGGTACCGCTAAGTGGAGGATTTTCCAATTGGATTTTACAAGATGAAACCCCAATAGGAGCTAGTTTTGCTAGTTGGATAATCAGTCTTATCCTAATGCCATTAAGCATAGCAGTAACTTGGTTTTATTTAGCTGTAGTTAGAGAAGAACTTCCAAAAATAGAGAATGTATTTATCATCTATACAGATATAAAAAAAGCCTTAAAGTTGATATGGGCATCAATCTTACAAGGAATATTTTTATTCTTATGGTTATTATTATTCATTATTCCTGCAATTATAAAAGGTATTGCTTATTCTCAAACATTTTTTCTATTAAAGGATCATCCAGAATACTCTGTTCTTGAGGCAATTACGGAGAGCAGAAAAAGAATGTATGGTTATAGGTGGAAATATTTTCTTTTGAACTTAAGTTTTATCGGTTGGGGAATATTAGGCCTAATTACAATAGGAATAGGCTTTTTATGGTTAGTTCCATATATGAGCACTTCTTTAGCTACATTTTATAATGAGCTTATTGCAGATAAAGAAGATATAGAGAAAGAATTAATATAAAGTGTAAAGAGGGGACCTAAAAGGGTCTCCTTTTTGGTGTATTCTGTAAATAAAAGCAATGGGTTTTTCCTATTAACACTTTTGTTGTATTATTAATAGGAAGAATACAATAAAATGTTGAGAACAGGATGTTGAAATAATGAACGAAGCATATAGAGTCTTGCTTTATTATAAATATGTAACCATTAAAAACCCAGAAGAATTTACGATGGAGCACTTAGCTTTCTGTAAAGAGCTTGGTTTATTGGGAAGAATATTAGTTTCAGAAGAAGGGATTAATGGGACAGTTTCTGGAACGTATGAACAGACAGAAAAGTATATGGAAGCATTTCGAAATGATCCGAGGTTTGTGGATACTGTTTTTAAAATAGATGAGGCAACCGGCCATGCTTTTAAAAAAATGCATGTTCGATATAAGAAAGAGCTTGTTAATTTAAGTTTAGAAGAAGATGTGAACCCACTCGAGTTAACAGGAAAACACTTAAAACCATCAGAATTTTTTGAGCAATTGCAATCTCCAGATACTGTTGTAATCGATGCTCGCAATGATTATGAATTTGATTTAGGGCATTTCAGGGGTGCGATTAAACCAGAGATTGAGAATTTTCGTGAATTGCCACAATGGATCCAAGAAAATAAAAATCTCTTGGAAGGAAAGAAAATCTTAACATACTGTACTGGTGGAGTACGCTGTGAAAAATTCTCCGGCTGGCTAGTAAGAGAGGGATTTGAAGATGTGTCACAGCTGGATGGAGGCATTGTGACATATGGAAAAGATCCAGAAGTTCAAGGAAAGCTTTGGGATGGACAATGTTATGTATTTGATCAGCGAATCAGTGTACCAGTCAATCGAGTAGAGCATGTTGTTGTTGGAAGAGATATTTTTTCTGGAGAGCCTTGTGAACGCTATGTAAACTGTGCAAATCCAGAGTGCAACAGAAAAATGCTTTGTACGCCAGAAAATGAAGAAAAATATATGAGAAGCTGCAGTCATGAATGCCGCACGCATCCAAGGAATTTATATATAAAAGCACATAATCTAACAGGTGAACAAGTGGAAGCACGAGTAAAAGAAATTGCTTCGTGGGAAGAGAATGCAGCAAAATAAAAAGGTAAATGAAATAGGACTTCCTCAGCCAATCTTTCTGACTGTATGGAAGTCCTGTTTTTATAAGCTAATCGATTCGCCAATGTCTAATACTTTTCCATTTATCCGGTTTTCCTTTAATTCTCGTATAAAAGCTTGTCCATCTTGTTGAATAGCAGGAAAAGTATTGTAATGGATCGGAACAACAAGTTTTGCATTATACCATTCGGCAGCTTGAACAGCATCTTTTGGCCCCATTGTGTAATGATCGCCAATTGGAAGGAACGCGATATCAATAGAATGGCGAGCACCAATCATCTTCATATCACTAAAAAGTCCTGTATCTCCTGCATGAAGAACGGTCAATTCCTCTGCTTCAATAATATAACCGCTAGGCATTCCACCGTATAAGATGTGGTGATTTTTTTCGTCAATAATTCCAGAACTATGAAAAGCATGTGTCATTTTTGCGGTTGCAAATTCCAAATCAAGGGTACCGCCAATATTCATGCCAATAGTTTTTACACCTTGCCAGGACATATAGGCAGCAAGCTCAGGATTAGATATGACAGGTGCATTATTAGCTTTAGCAATTGGAGCGGCGTCCAGAATATGATCCTGATGTGCATGTGTTAAAAGTACAGCATCTGTTTTAATCGTTTCTATTTTAGTTTTTGCAGATGGGTTGCCGCTAATAAACGGATCAATAATAAGGGATTTTCCATTTGTGAAAATTTCGATTGTTGATTGTCCATGATACGTAATTTTCATCCATTATCGTCTCCTTAGTACGGTTTTCAATTGTGAGAAAACCAATTATCAAGTACATAAAAATAAAGTTTGTCCTTCAGCAGCCTTAATGCTTCATTGTACTATCTTCCTCTATATACCCGTAGTAGCATTCAATTAATCTAAAGCTTTTCATCATTCAAATGCTTCGAGAATCGCTGTTGCAGCTTCCTTTTCTGATTCATTTAAAGTGGACAGAGGATTGCGACAGATTCCTGCGTTTATCCCTTTTAAGGAAAATAAATACTTGATCGTCCGCAAGGCTCCTAAGTTGATAATAGCATTTCCTATAGGCTTAATTTTTATCATTTTGTTAGCAGCTTCATCCTAGCAATTAAACCCACAAGAAATTACAGTGAAAGATGGTCAAGAATCTACAAGAACAAAAAAATGAGCAAGATAAATACATTGAAGAAGAAATTAAATAAAAGAGACGAGCAGTTAATGTTGTCTTAAAAAAATCATTAGAAGAAAGAAAGGAAATAAATTCTACCAAAAAAGGTTTCTTTCGTGTTTTTTTTATAAATATCCTATTTAGTTATTTAATAGTACATTAAAGTACTATTAAAACGAAGGTGATAAGTATGAAGTTATTTACATGTCTTTTTAAATAACTTATGTATCTTTCTTTTAAAAGAAAAGCAAATAAAATATAAGCAAAGGGACCTTTAAATTTTGAAGGTCCCTTTGCTTATATTTTATACGAACGTGTGTTCTTTTGTTAGACCACACAAATTTAACAGTCTTATAACTGAATCTTCATATTATTAGTATATAAAAAAAATATATAAAAGTCTATTTTTTTTTAAAAAAACAATATATGGTTATCTATACCGATGAAATAATTATGTTATTACAAATATTAGGGGGAATGGATAACATGAAAATAAGTCAATGGGACATTAATTTGAAAATCAGATTATGCGGAGAAACTTTATTTAACTTACTTTATTGGATGTATTTTCCGTTTATTGCTATTTATTTTAGTAAATCTTTAGGGAATCATGTTGCTGGGCTGTTAATGACAATTCCACCGCTTTTTAGCATTATAGGAAATATTGTAGGAGGAAATTTATCTGATAAATTAGGAAGACGCTATACTATGTTGTTAGGTTCCCTAATACAAACAATTATGTTTGTGTTATTTTCATTATCAATTAACTACTGGATAGATTATATAGCGTTTTTAGGTATTAGTTTGGGAGGGGCTTTATATAGACCAGCAAGTTCAGCTATGGTTGCTGATCTAGCATTGGAAAAAGAAAGGAAAAAAATATTTGCAACCTTTATCACTGCTAAGAATATTGGTGCAGTTTTAGGTCCATCTCTAGGAGCAATATTCTTTTTTCAATATAGGAGTCAATTACTATGGGTATGTACATTAGTGATGTTTTTATATTCAATAGCTATCTATATAAAGGTTCACGAATCTCTTCCTAATTTTACAAAGAAAGAATTTAAAATGACTTCTATTCCAAATATTTTAAGAAGTGAGTGGAAAGGGTATGGCGGCATTTTATTAGATAGAGTTTTTATATTATATATTTTGGGAGGAGTTTTCGCTGTAATTACTACTATGCAGTTGGATCTCTATTTATCAATTTATGTAATAAATTATGTCCCAGCTCAAAATCTTATTAATTGGCATAACTGGACCTATATGCTTAATAGTAATGAAATTTTTGGGTGGATACTTGGTTTAAATGGTCTTTTATTTGTTTTATTTGTTATTCCAGTAACAAAATGGCTGAAAAATTGGGAAGATCGTAATGTTTTTATTCTTTCTTCTATTTTAGCTGGAGGAGGAATTTTTCTAGTTGGTTTAACGGAGAATATTTGGTTGTTATTTTTATTGACTATTATTTTTACCTTCGGTGAAATTGTTAGAGCTCCAGTATTAGAAAATTTTGTTAGTGACTATGCTCCAAAAGATGCAAGAGGAATGTATATGGGAGCCTCTAATTTACAATTTACAATTGGAAGGTTTTTTGCTCCTTTAACTGTGTTTTTATCAGAATGGATTAATCCTATTGGAATTTTTGGTATAATTCTATTTTTTGCCATTATCAGTGCGTTGATGTATATTCGGCTTTATAAAAGTGATAATTCTAAAAATTTAAACATTTAAAAAGGATTATGGTTTTTTTTGTCTAATATTATAATATATTGAAAAAATACAGATGGAAAAGAGGTTATTTAATGATTAGTGATGTAAAACCCCATTATAATCCTTTAGAACCTGATACACTTTTAAATCCTTATCCAATATATAAAAAACTAAGAGAAGAATTTCCTATTTTTTGGCATGAACAAATGAAATCATGGGTGTTAACTCGTCACGATGATTGTATGTATGTTTTACGAAATTCAAATTTGTTTGCAAGGACTAGAGGAGAAGTACCTAAAGTTAAACAAAATCTGCAATCATTAGATCCGCCGGAAAATGTGTCCCTGAAATCTCTTATGATGCGAGCATTTAATTCACAAGACATTGAAGACATACGTTATAGAGTTCGTAGTGTCATAGAAGAACAATTCAAAAAAAATTATAGGGAAACAGAATTTGATTGGATGAAAGAGGTTTCTGCGCCTTTATCTCTTACCCTTACATCCATATTGTTAGGCGTTGAAGAGCCAGACTTAGACTTGTATGTCGAAATATCTGACGCAATTGCACTTCAAATGGATTCAGGACTATCGCCTGAGAACTTTGAACCTGGTCAAAAAGCAAGAGAAAAACTTAATGGACTTGCCGATACGTGGTTTGCTTCAGAAGGGAATACAGGGATATTACCTTATATAAAGAAAAATAGCCAAAAGGCTAATGTTCCAATGCATTATATAAGAAATACTACTGGAACTATGTTTAATGCAAGTTTTGGAACTTTATACGCTATCTTTGGAAATGTTTTATTAACTTTATTAGATAACCCTAGTGTACTAGAACAATTTAAAAATGAAGATTTAATTGATTCTGGAATAGATGAGTTAATTCGTTTTGATGGCCCTGCTCAAGGAACAAGTCGTTTTGCTACTCAAACACTTACGCTTAGAGATACGGTAATTAAAGAAGGGGACATCGTATTAACATTACTTGCTGCTGCTAATAGAGATCCAGAAGCCTTTCCTAATCCAGATGAAATAATTCTTGATAGAAAAAAAAATAAACATTTAGGATTTGGGTGGGGACCACACAGTTGTGTAGGAACTATATTTGGAAAACTAGCAGTGCGTGAACTAGTCTTATCTTTATTATATAGCTCAAATAGCCTCAAGTTGGTGAGAACACCTACTAGAAGAAAAACGGCTACTGTTCGTTGTATAGACAAATTGCCTGTTACTTTTTTAGACAAGTAATATTATCGTCTTCATTAAAGGAGGTGACCAGGTCATGACATATGATCACTAGAATTAATATTAAGCATGAATCAGATATAGTTAAATTTTTTTGACTATATCTGATTATTCAGAAAAAATAATCAGGAGGGTATTTTGATGAAATTAAACAGTTATGATGATTGGTCTTCTCTTAAAGAAATTATTGTCGGATCTGCTTTTAATTATATATCACATGAGAGGGATCTTTCTTTTGATATATTCTTTCATGAGAATTTATTTAAATCTGATTGGGCGTACCCCCGATTAAATAGCTCTAATCTTCTTGAAAAAAACAGCTTAAAATTTAATATAAAAAAGAAGTATGTTGATGAACTGAATGAAGATGTAGAAAACTTAGTTGAAATATTGGAATCTCAGGGTGTTCGTGTACACAGACCAATTAATTTACCATATAACGTTAACAATATAGGTGGTTTTGGTTGGGAAAGTGCTCCTGTACCAGCTTTAAATGTACGTGATAATACATTAATTCTGGGAGATGAAATCATTGAAACACCTCCAGCTATAAGATCACGTTATTTGGAGACTAGATTATTGGCTCCTATTTTTATGAATTATTTTAAGCAAGGTGCTATTTGGACAACTATGCCTAGACCTATTTTAACAGATATGTCTTTTGATCAATCATACGCACGTGATTTAGAGACCACTCTTGGCGGACCAACTGAGGTAATTGAAAATCAAACTCCATCTCCATTTGATGTAGGTTTTGAGATGATGTTAGATGGGGCACAATGTTTAAGACTAGGCAAAGACATTATTGTTAATATTTCAAATGAAAATCACGCTTTGGCATGTGATTGGTTAGAAAGACATTTTAATAATAGATTCAGAATTCACCGCATTTATAGAATGAGTGATAACCATATTGATAGTATGTTATTAGCTTTGCGTCCTGGAGTTTTTCTAGCTAGACATGAAGGGATAAGAGATATGTTACCTGAACCATTTAATAAATGGAAAGTGATAGTTCCCCCTGAACCCAAAAAAGGTAATTTTCCAGTATATGATGATGGTGATTTATTGCTGACTAGTCCATACATTGACCTAAATGTATTATCTATCAACTCAGAAACGGTACTAGTTAATGAAGATTGTGTAGAGTTAATAAGAACGTTGGAGAATGAAAAATTCAATGTTATACCAGTAAGACATCGCCATAGAAGACTTTTTGGAGGAGGTTTCCATTGCTTCACTCTTGATACAGTTAGAGAAGGTGGTTTGGAGGATTATACTAAGTGAAAATAATAATTGGGAATCATATCGAACATTCAATTTTAAAAATGAGCAGTGATGATCGAATTTTTTCGCATAGAGCTATTTGGTTTGCTGAGGATGGAGATGTAATAATATTACCCGATGAACCAAATATAGATTATTTGAAGTATGTTACTTCTTTAACAGGTGTTAATTTTGAATCATTACAAGTTTTTGTTCCGCCTAATAATAGATATAATGGTAAACATTTTGATCCATACAGTTTAACTGATGATAAGTTCATAGACAAATTAACGTTTAATTTTGAAAAAGTAAAATATATATTTCCATTATGGCCATCTCCAGCGATAGCTAGATTTGCTGAAAAATTAAATTTAGAAGATCGCTTGATAGGAATAGATTTTATATCTCAAAATGGTGTTGAGTTGGTAAATAATAAAGCGTATTTTCGTGTGTTTGCAACGACAGCAGGAATTCCAATTGCGCGTGGAGAAGTTTGTCATGTAATAGAAGATGCTCACATAGCTTTAAAATCGCTATTGAAAAAAAAGGGTGCCGTAATGGTTAAACAAGCACATAATGGTGCAGGTGTGGGGAATGAGTTAGTTATAAATGATTTTAATTTAGATACTAACCATGTGGGAGCGAGAAACTTATATCGATTATCCTCGGAAGAAAAAACAATTGAAAACTATTTAAATAAACGTTGGGATTGGGCTTCTGTTCAGGGAAAAAGACCTGTTGTTATTGAAGAATATATACCAAACTCACAAACAATATATGCAGAATTCTTCTCTGATGATTCCGGTGTCCATAATACGGGTTCCGGTCGATTAGGTTACACAAATCAAAGATTAGTACAGGAAATTGCTCCATTACGAGGAATTCCAGAAAAATCATTATCTCAGTTACTTACTTATGGAAAAAAGCTAGCTTATTTTTATAATCAGATTGGATATCGAGGATATCTTTCTGCAGATGCTCTAATCGATGAATCAGGTAAAGTGATATTTACTGAAATGAATGCTAGAGTGGGAGGGTCATTACATATCTATGACTCAATTGCTAAAAGAGTTGTCAAAACAAGTGACTATCCTGAAAGAACAGTGGCACAGTATCATTCACCCAGTCATTGGGATCCAGTAAATTTCCAAGCTTTCATTTCTACTATTGAAAAATTAGGGATTAAATATGATCCTGTTGAAAGAAAAGGTGTGTTACTTTCATTACCTATAATACCTGAGGTAGGTAAATTCGCTTCATTTTGTATTGTGTATGAGAACGTCGATGAAGAAAAAAATATTACGACAAACTTGAAGGTAGTCTCAGTACCAAACTAAAGATATAACAAGTAATTTATAAGGAGCATTGATTTGTTATGAGTAATAATGTTCCAATAGAAAGCTTAGAGGAGAATGATATATATTGTATTAGTGATATTAATGAACACACAGGATATTGATAATTTTCTTAACAGATATCATTTTACTCGTGATATCTGTTTTATTATGACCAAATCTAAATTCGAGTAAGCTTAATGATAAGGTAATTAATTATTATTTTCAATATATGATTTTGGTTAAAATGGTACATTCAAGAAAGCGACACCACACGGTTTTCGCCTTTTTTGCTTTCCTTATGCTAGAATGATAAAAAATATACATTCATTTTATTGGTTTGAAAGGGTTGTTAAAAAGAGGGAACAGTATTATCTCAATAGTTTCATTACCAATTATTCAGCAGCAAGAGCGAGTGAAACGGCATCCTTTGTTTGAACAGCAGCTACACCGCCATAAAGACGCATTTCTTGCTTTGCAGCTTTTTTTCACTGCCGAAAAGAAGTCGCTTCGTTCTTGGATAGTCATAGAATGCTGTTCCCCTGTTGAACCGCTGATAAGTAATGCTGGAACTTCTTGGTTTTTATAATAGTTTAGTAAATCTGTAACACCATCTAAATCAATTTCTCCGTTAGATGAAAAAGGAGTAACCATTGCTACACTGAAGGGAATAAAGGGATTTTTCATGATTTCCTCCTATAAAAAGGGATTTTAGTATATTTTAAAGCATTGCTGGTTAACAAGAAAAGGATAAGTACTTGGGGGGTATCGATGCCGGAACCAACTAATGAATCCAATGTGTTGAAGCAAGCCTGTAGTTTAAGTGTAAAATATTTCTCCTTTAGGTTGTTATTTTCTTGATAAACTTGTCTTTATATAATAGAGAGGAGGAAATAAAATGGTAGATACAAAGGGAAAGAGAAGGGTATATATGGTATAATGAACAATAAGCGGGACTAATTATACATTGATTAGTTCTTTTTTTAGAAACTAAAACAGAACATACGTTCCTTATAAGAGGAGTTTTGTTAATGAATAAAAGAAAAGCAGGAGCAGAAACAAAGGTATTTAAAAAATTCAGGGAAGAAAATAGCCGTCTTTTTGAAAATGAAATCGTACAGGAATTTTTAAAAATAGAACATCATTATCAACTTTTAGTAGATGCTATTAATCATCCAACAAAAACGAATAAGGACAAGGTGGATATAGCTTTTAAAAAACATTATTTTACCATCCGTTTTACGTCCTATCTATCTAAATCAATTTATTTTAAGGCGGTAAATTTTCATCATAAACAAAACGTATACAAGTCGAGATATCCGTTGTTATTAGATGCAGAAAAAGAAATCGATGGAAATAGTACGTATAAAGATCAATTAGATGACAAAGAGTCAGAAATAGAACGATATGTGGAAAAAAGAGGCTTACGGGAGAATGTAGCAGAGTACGTGGAGGATCCATTGTTGTATAAAGCTATTCAGTCTTTAACGAATGCGCAACAAAATATTCTTTATTATGCATATGTACAAAAATGCAAGGACACAGATATAGCACTACAACTAAATAAGTCGCAGCAATATATATCGAAAACACATAAAACAGCTTTAAAACGGATTCATCAATTCTTACTTAAAAATGAAGGAGAAGATGCATGATGAATATAACAGAGTTAATACAGTGGATAACCGTTGTTAGTAATTTTGGTTTTCCGATTTGTTTATCATTATACCTACTAGTGAAAATTGATAAAAAGCTAGAAAACCTTCAACAATTCATTTTGGAAAAAGATCACTTAAAAGGAAAGGAGCATAGCTAATATGGGAACATTATATTCTTTAGTGAAGCAATCAAAAACAGATGGGCAAGCAATGGAAGAAGTGCTTCAACTATTCGAACCAAAAATGAAAAAAGCAGCTGCCAATACAACCTTCCATGAGAGAGAGGACTTATCCCAAGAACTGAAACTATTCGTAATAAATTGTTTATATATGTACGATGTGAATAACGTTCCTGGATTTTGGGAATTTAAAGATAAATTAAACGGAGAAAAAGGTTAGCAGCTTATTATCTTAAGTAAAACGAATTCACCGCCTGCGGACTATTCGAGAGGAGCAAAACCACTTTTCAAGGTATCCCTAAAAAACGCAAATCATTCTCGCTATTAATAGAAAACTTTTAAGCCCTTCTCTAGTAGAAGGCTTTTTTTTAGGTAAGAAACGATAAGTTTTTTCTGAAATGTGAAGTCTGTCTAGCTCCATTTAGCTGTAACACCTTTCAAAAGTAGAAATAATACAGATTTACATTCAATCAATGATTTTTTACAAACATTTACCATTCCTTTATATTTCATAAATAGTAGCTACATAATCTCGTCCTATACTGAATACAAAGAACTTGTCATTTATCAATCTACGAGGTGAGCATTATGCGTGCAGAAAAGAGTATTAATATCTTTCATGATTATTCAATCGTACAGGGTTCTAAAATAGCCTTACCTAAACAAGTTGAATATTATTTGTATGTAAAACGAGCACTGGATTTCATTTTAGCTACTATCGGAATTTTGGTTTCCATGCCGATCATTGTAGTATTTGCAGCATTAATTAGGATAGAAACACCTGGATCCCCTTTTTATATACAGCAAAGAGTTGGAAAGGGAGGACAGTATTTTCATTTGATTAAATTGCGTTCAATGAGAATAGATGCAGAAAAAGATGGTGCCAAATGGGCAGAAACAAATGATCCACGGGTTACAAAGGTAGGTGCTTTCATTCGGAAGACGCGGATTGATGAACTTCCCCAACTTTTATCCGTATTAAGAGGGGAAATGTCGATTATCGGTCCTAGACCAGAGAGACCTTGTTTTACAGCGAAGTTTGATAGGGAAATAGCTGGGTTTTCCAACCGACTAATCGTAAAACCAGGATTAACGGGATTGGCTCAAGTAAATGGTGGATATGATATTACACCAAAAGAAAAGCTGACATATGATTTGGAATATATCAAAACGTTAACCTTTAAATTGGAACTAAAAATATTGTTAAAAACAGTAAAGGTTATTTTAACAGGAGAAGGTGCACGTTAATTGCTTTCCATTAAATCGGAAATTAAGAAAGGTGCAAAGTGGACCAGCCTGTCTACCATTATTATTACACTAATTCAAATTGTTCAATTTTGGCTGCTTGGCAATACCTTAACGATACATGAATTTGGTTTGGTCGGTATGCTTACAACCATTATTATTTTTTCCCAAATCATATTGGATCTTGGATTAGGATCTGCCATTATTCAAAAAGAACAGGCATCCCACAGGCAATTGTCCACACTATTTTGGCTGAATTTGCTGTTAGGCGTTCTGTTGTTTATTGTTTTGCAGTTGGGCAGTAGAATTTTCGCAAGCTTTTTTCATGAGGATGCTTTAATTCCTGCTGTTAGGCTTCTTTCTTTTATGTTTTTAATTGCACCAATTGGCCAGCAGGCACAGTATTTAATGCAAAAAAAACTGTCTTTTCAACTAATAGGAAAACTGGAAACGATATCAGCAATTAGTAGTTTTTTATTGCTGTTACTGTTGTTATTTACACATATAGTCGCACCTATTATGGCTTTTGTACTTTCCCAAGTTGTTTTATATAGTTTAAAAGGAATATTGTACTATTGCTTCTACCGAAAGATATGGAAACCAAGCTTTGTTTTTGACATAAAGTGCTGCAAAGAATTTTTTTCCTTTGGCCTGTATCAGCTGTTGTCAAGAATGGTTAATAGAATCGGCAGCAATATGGATGTGTTATTGATAGGGAAATTTATGGGGATGGAAGCATTAGGAATTTATAACTTAGTGTATCAAATTGTAACAGTTCCCGTGCTGAAGATTAATCCGATTGTAACAAGGGTAGCCTTTCCAGTTTTTTCAAAAGTACAGCATGAAAAAAAACTGTTAGTAGACGGATTTTTATATATGACAAAATTATTGGCGCTTCTTTCCTTCCCATTATTAATCGGTTTATTTGCAGTAGCAGATTTGTTTATTGCAACTTTCTTTGGAAAAGAGTGGATGGATGCTGTTCCAATTTTAAAAATCATGCTAATTGTTGGCATTTTTCGAGTTTTAAGTAACCCGAATGGCAGTGTAATATTGGCGAAAGGAAAAGCAAATATCGCATTTTATTGGGATACTGCCGTTATGTTTTTATATGGATTTGCTCTATTTACAGCAGTATTAACCAATCAATTAGAAGTGGTGGCATGGACATATGCTGTTGTAAGTTTTGTTAATTTTCTAATGGGAAGATGGTTGTTAGCGTATTTAATCCACTTGCGATGGGGGGAGTATGTTAACGCTGTTGCAGTCCCGTTCTTATTGGCAATCGTAATTGCTTGTATTGCTTATCTAGTGAAATGGATCACCAGTTTTTATCATAACGGCACTATTTTCGTTTTATCACTATCTGTTGCGGCAAGTGCCCTTGTGTATATCTTGCTTTTGAAGAAATATTTACTTAAAGAGGTTGTTCAAAAAGTCCGGTAAAAATGACACGTCGAATTTCTTCGTTGGTCTGCTTTTCCGTTTCTCACGTATTAACTAGAGGTTCTTCCACTAAAAACACTCACGTCCTGTGAGCAACGTGGAAGTCATCATCCTGTGAAAGGGTGATGCTCAGGAGTAAACCGCCTCGAACTTCTCGGTCCTTTTATCCTCTATTTTGAACAAGCATTTAAAAGATTGCCATATTAATTAAAAGGAAGATGATCATGAACGTTTTATGGATTACAAGTGTTTATCCTAGTGAAGCTGAGCCTGGAAGCGGAGTATTTCATGAGACTCAAGTTCTTGCTTTAAAAAAATTAGGTGTAGAGGTTACGGTGATTTGTCCTGTACCATGCAACCCTCCTATTATTCGTCTAATAAAAAAGAAATATCAACAGTCAGGCTGCCCAGAAGTGTATAAACGCAATGGCATAACCGTATATAAACCAAAGTACAGAGCATATCCAGGGCAGCTTAGATGGTCCCAGCCACATAAAAGAATTGCAAATACGCTCTTACATATAATTGAAGCTGAAAAACTGAAATTTGATTTTATCCATGCTCATTTTGCAATGCCATCTGGTGGTGCTTGCAAAATAGTAGCGGAAAAATTGAAAAGATCATGGGTTTTAACCTTACATGGAAGTGATGTTCACGTTTATCCGACTTTTAGTAATAGTGCAAAAAAGATATTTCAACAAGCTGTTGCTTCGGCTGATCAGGTGATTGCAGTAGGCCAGCATTTAGCGGATGCAGCAAAAGAAAAAACAGGTAAAAAAAGCATCGTCCTTCCTATCGGCATTGATTTATCCAAATTTAAAATGTCTTCATCATCGAAAGATAGTATAAAAAAACGCCTGAGTCTGCCGGAAGATAAAAGAATTATTACCTTTGTTGGCAGATTAATAAAAGAAAAAGGAATATTTGAACTCGCAGAAAGTTTGGAAAATCTGCCTAAAGATGTCGTCATCTATTATATAGGAGATGGACCTGCTAAAGAATTATTACAAAAGCACCCTGAATATAATCATCGTCTATTCTTATTAGGTCAAATTCAAAATGATTTAGTCGTAGATTACTTGCTTGCTAGTGAGATATTTGCTTTACCTTCTTATACGGAAGGAATGCCGACCGTTGTAATAGAGGCAATTTCATTAAAGATACCTGTAGTTTGCACAAGTGTTGGAGGAGTCCCAGATCTATTTGGTAAGTTTAGGGATGTATTAATTGAACCTAAATCTGTTCAAAGTCTGGCAAAACGATTAAATGAGTATTTAGAAGGTCAATATGATATTCATGCTATATGTGAGGGCTTATACGATTATGTGCATCAATATTATGAAGCAGATAAAAATGCAAATCGCTTAAAACATCATTATTCAACGCTGCTTAGATAAGTGTTATAAGTGCGTGTTCAAAAAGGAGGATAAAAAGGACCAAGAAGTTCGAGGCGGTTTCACCTTTAGCATCACCCTTTCACAGGATGTGATGACTTCCACGTTGCTCACAGGACGTGAGCGTTTTTAGTGGAAGAACCTCTAGTTAATACGTGAGAAGCGGAAAAGCAAACCAACGAAGAAATTCGACGTGTCATTTTTACCGGACTTTTTGAACAACCTTTATAAGAAAAAATAACAAAAGATTTTAGGAGGATGAAGAATGAAAAAAGTGATCGTAACAGGTGGATCAGGTTTTATAGGCTCCCATATAGCAGAAGAGCTTCTTGCGGAGGGGTATAAAGTTATTGTTATTGATAATTTTTCTACCGGACATTACAGAAATATTGCTCATCTTCCCGTTGAGATATATCAATCCGATATTACCAATCCGAACATTATTGATTTTATTGCTTCATTAGAACCAGATTATATTATTCATCAAGCGGCACAAGTAAGTGTTGCGGAATCGGTGCACAATATTTTACACGATGAAAATGTAAATGTAAAAGGATCTCTGCATGTGATGAAAGCAGCTATAAAAGCATCTGTTCAAAAGTTCGTATTTGCTTCATCTGCTGCTGTTTATGGCAATCCGATGTTTTTGCCGGTTACAACGGAACATCCAACTATTCCGGAATCTCCTTATGGGTTGACAAAATTGACAGTGGAACAATACTTAAAACTTGCTAATAAGTTATATCAGCTGCCCTTTAGTATACTCCGCTACAGTAATGTTTATGGTCCAAGACAGGATGCAAAGGGAGAAGGTGGAGTTGTTTCTATTTTTGCAGAACGGATAAGTGAAAATAAACAGCTCACCATTTATGGAGATGGGGAGCAAACAAGGGATTTTATTTATGTAAAAGATGTGGCAGCTGCTAATGTGAAGGCGTTGCAAGCTGTAGAAAATATTTGTGTGAATGTGTCATCCAACACAGTTATTACCATCAATGAGCTTTTGGTTAAAATGAAAAGCGCTGCACTTGCAGATGAGCTGGACACAACGTATGAAACAGAACGGGCAGGAGATATTAGACACAGCGTATTATGCAATCAACAAACAAAAACGATATTAAACTGGACTCCTCAAACGAATATAGAAGCTGGTTTGAAGGAAACGCTTATCTATTCCAACAATAGGCTGCAAGCCCTAAAGTAATGGATGGAAGGATTTGAAACACATGGAAAGTAATCAATTGGTTCGCCAAACAATAGGTGCAGCCATCCTTCTGTTTCTTATTGTTGCCTGTTCCGTTGTATTATTTCACGTGGAGTTTACATGGTTGTTTTGTTTTTCAGCCTTATGGATTGCATTGCTGGCAATTGCCTTTTTACAAGAAATATTTACAGCAGAAGAGCAGATAAGAGGCATGATGTATGTATTAGTGGCAGCCACTTTTCTTAACCAATCTATTTTTAGTATAAATATTGATTTTTTTACATTGTTTTTTTATCGAATCATGTTGATCATAACGGCAGTTTTTTATCTTGTATATGGTATTAAGGAAAAGAAACTAGTGAAAAATTTTCAGCAGTTTCCATTGAAGGGTGTTTGGTTATTTTTATTTTTATGGTTTTCGTATGGAATCATTTCGATTCTTTGGGCGAAATCTGTATTGGATGCAGTAAAGTATATGATGCTGCTAGGGATTGGCATGCTGTTTGTATATTTAGCGAACATGCTTTTTACAAAAGTATCCTATCTGCTTATTTTTTACGGGATATGGCTGAGCATGACAGCAGTTTTATTGGCTCTGGGATTGATTAATCATTTTATGAAAATTCAACTGTCAAGCTCTAGCCTTTATGGCGCACCCGACTATAAGCTTGCTTACCCAACAGCCGTATTTTTTAATCAAAATGATTTTGCTGTCTTTTTAAGTATTTCCTTCTTTTTGTATATGGCTGCTGCAAGAAATACACAAAATGTTTGGATCAGAAGAGGTTCCTTCCTGCTGGGTTGTATTTCTGTTTATATCATTTATTTAACAGATTCCCGGGCTAGTTTGTTAGCCGTTATTACAGGCATCCTGATTTATTTATTTTTACTGTTAAACAAAAGAATAAAAAAAATAACGCTGATTTTGTCTGCCATTTTTTTTCTTCTTGGACTGCTTATCATTATTCCAGAAGTGATAAATAAAATGAATGAATGGGCAATTATGTCAGCGGGTTATACAAGGACAGAGACTTTGCCATCTAATCTTGCGAGAGTAAATCTATTGAAAAATACTTTTTATTATGTGCTAGATACATATGGTTTAGGAGTAGGGGCAGGAAATATCCCTTATTATTTGGAAAAATATCCGATATTTCCTACTGGGAATGTGTGGCAGGTGCATAACTGGTTTGCGGAAATTATCGGTAATTTCGGAATCTTTATCTTTTTGGGCTATATCAGTTTGATTTTCTATATCTGCGTTTCTTTTTATAAACTACATGAGATTGTCCGTAAGCCAACACACAAAATGTTAATAGAGGCATGCTTAACTGCTCAGATTGCGTTTCTCCTTTCCAGCATCAGTCCAAGTTCTGTCAGCAACCTTTATTTTCATTGGGTATTTCTAGGATTTGCGCTTTCTACCATAGCGGTACTCAAAAAAGAAACAAAGGAGTATGTTCTATTATGACGGAAATAATGGTTAAGGTAGCCGAACGTATAAAAAAGAGAATATGGGTATGTGTAGGATTCATTTTTATATGTAGTCTGATTGGGGCAATTCTCCCTTTTGGAAAAGAACATAAAAGTTTTACTGCAGAAGCGGATATAGAGTTGGGAAGCTATGAAAATGCTTCTTTTAATCAGGTAGGGAATGTTATACAGATGATAACGAATAAAGCTTTTTATAATCAATATATAGAAGATAATTGGTTTGAAACAAAAAACACTTCCCTCTTAGTCACCGCAGGGGCAAATAGTGTTGTTCATTTATCGTATACAAATTCTAGCAAAGATGAATCATTAGCAGACTTAACAAAGATTGTTACTGCTTTCTTAACAGCAGATAAAGAGCATTTTTCTGAAAAGGAATCCATTATTCAAGAAAACATTAATGCTTTAGGACAAATCAAAGCAAGCTCTGATACAGCTGTTGACAAGCAGCGCTTTTTATATGAACTGCAAAATACCAAACTATCTATTATGCCTGCTTCGATAGTAAAAGATGTAACGCTGTTAGAGGAAGGCAGGACATTATCTGCAAAGGATAGAGGCGTGTTAGGAGCTTTGTTAGGAATCACTTTTAGCTTTATTTGGGTGATTGTACCGATAAGGAAGACGAGTAATTCCGTTAGAGAGGTGTCTCGCTGATGAAGTATGATAATGAATTAGTGTCAATCATTATGCCTTCTTATAATAGCCGAGATTCTATCCAGGAAAGTATTCAATCCATTTTAGAACAAACGTATGAAAACTGGGAATTGATTATTGTGGATGACTGCTCGACAGATGGAACACAAAGGTTGCTGCAAATGCTTGCAATGAAAGAAAAGCGAATCCAAGTTTTCTGTGAAATAGAAAATGGAGGAGCAGCAGTTGCCAGAAACAAGGCATTGCTGCATGCCAAAGGAAGATATATTGCCTTTTTAGACAGTGACGATAAATGGAAGCAAAATAAATTAGCGGTTCAGCTCACTTTTATGAAGGAGCACCAGCATGCCTTTACGTTTACAGCATATGAGTATATCTCGGCTGAGGGGGTTCCTTTAGGAAAAACAGTGTGTGCACCAAAGATGGTTTCTTATCAAGATATGTTAAAAAACACGATTGTTGGCTGTTTAACCGTTGTTGTCGATCGAAAGCAAACTGGACCCATAAAAATGCCGAATATACGAACACGGCAAGACCTGGCAACATGGTTAGGCATCTTAAAAAAAGGATATAAGGCATTTGGTATAAGTGAAGTATTGGCAGAATATCGAGTTGGGAATCTATCCATCTCCGGCAATAAGTGGAGGGCAGCTCAAAAAACTTGGTATGTTTATCGTCAAGTGGAAAAATTGAATCTATTAGAAGCAACATGGTGTTTTTCCCACTATGCCTTTCATGCCGTCCGCAAAAGACTATAAAGAAGGGGTATAGGGATGAAAACAATTCATGTAGTTGTAGCAACTGGAGAATGGACAAGAGATTCGCTGCGCTATCGCAGACATCGTCTTGCGGAGTACCTGCAGAAACAGCAAGACACGGAAGAAGTTATTTGGTTATATCCATCTTCAAAAGATAAACGCAAGCCAAAAAAGCTGCTAAATGGTCTGACACAATGGCCACTAACAGATGCAGGAAAAAATAAACTCTTTCGTTTCAGTCGGTTTCTTGCGTTTTTTTATCAAAAAAAACTGGATACTCTCGTTGCTTATTTAGAAAAAAGGAAGCAAGGATGTCAACTAGTGCTTTGGTATACCTATCCTGCTTATGCGAATCTTTCTGAACGTTTTTCATGGGATAATATCATCTATGATTGCAGTGATTTGTGGGCACAACCAATTAGTGGAACTCAATCATTTTTAATGGCTGTAAGACAAAAATTAATTTATCGCAGCGAAGAAAAAATTATTCAACAGGCAAAACATATAACTTGTACTTCGCTTTATTTATTTAATCAAATACAAGAACGAGTGCCAGAAAGCAAGCGGGACAATGTGTATACATATGAAAATGGAGTGGAGTTTGCCTCTTTTCAAATAAACGAAAAAGCGAACACTATTCTTCCAGATTATGCAAAAGGCACAGTGTTTGGTTATATTGGTGGAATTAAACCAAAATTGGATTTTGACTTGATAAAAAAAGTCGCCCAACAAAAAAAGGACTGGTTTTTTTTATTTGTAGGACCGGATGGAACAAATGGCTCTGCGGATTTTCAGCAATTATTGCAAGAAAAGAATGTATGGTGGACAGGAAGCATTCCAGCTCATATCGTCCCAACCTATATGAATACAATTGATATAGGGATAATGCCTTATAAGCCATCACTTTATAATAAAGCTATTTTTCCTCTTAAATTGTTTGAGTTCTTGGCAGCAGGGAAAGCAGCAGTTGGAGTGAATTTACCATCAACAGACTCGTATAAAGAGGCTGGTGTATATTGTTCAATCGATACTAGTGATAGTCAAGTTTTTATTCAAGCCTGTGAAGCGATGGAGAAGCACATAGATAATAAAGAAAGGAGGAATAGAAGGATAGAATTGGCAAAGACAAAGGATTGGGATACAATCTTTACAGAAATAGTAAAGCGTGTTTCCGTTAGATAGGAAAAAGCAGCCTTTTATCGTGCAGATAGGCTGCTTTTTTGAATGATATAGAAGGAAAAGGGTTCGGTATTTTGTTCATGAACGTCAATGGGGTATAATTATTAGAGTCTAATTAAGTGGTATTTATTAATCGTCTTTTTTGTATTCCGACTAAAACTCAAGAAATCTGCTTCTTCTCATATGCCATGGTGCAATTTGGTTGTATGGATGGCTACATTGAAAAGAGGCGCGTCGTCCGCAGCCGGAATACACTTCGCTTTCCGTGGGGCGAGCGGTGAGCCTCCTCGCAGCATGCTCCTGCGGGGTCTCACCTGTCTCGCAAATCTCACAGGAGTCTTCGTGTATTCCGTCTGCTCCCTGCTTATAAAACTCAAGAAATCTGCTTCTTCTCTTTTGTCATGATGCAAAAATTTTTCCGCGGGTGTCTACCCTGGAAAAAGTAAGTAAATGAAAAATGAATCTCCTTTCTTAATTGCTCAAATCCTAGTTGTATTTTTATATAGAATGAGATGTAACTGCGAAGGTTTAGTTAGTAGCAGATTATAGGTAAATGTGAACAAATATACACAAAAAACTAGCTGTTAATCTTTATAGAAAATGGGATAATGACCCTAATATATACAGAATTTTGAGGTGAATTTAATTGAAAAAAATCGTTGTTGTAGGTGGAGGAATAACGGGTTTATCTACTATGTATTATTTGCAAAAATTAAAACAAGCCAATAATTTACCTGTTGAGCTTCTTTTGGTAGAGGAAAAAGAAACTTTAGGCGGAAAAATCCATTCGATTGAAAAAGATGATTTTATTATGGAAACTGGTGCAGATTCGATTGTTGCCAGAAACAAAAATGTATTGCCTTTTGTGAAGGAGCTTCAATTAGAAGACGAGCTTGTATATAATGCGACAGGAATCTCTTATATTCACACAAAAGATCAGCTTTTAGAAATTCCAAAGGATTCTATTTTTGGAATACCAATGAGTTTGGATTCCTTATTTTCCAGTGAGCTTGTCTCAGCAAGAGGAAAGATAGAAGCATTAAAAGATCTCTTTAAACGAAATAAACAGTTTACAAAAGAAACATCAATAGGTGAATTTTTAGAGTATTTCTTTGGAAAAGAGTTAGTGGAAAAACAAATTGCCCCAGTGTTGGCAGGTGTTTATTCTGGGAGCTTAAATACATTAACAATGGCATCGACACTTCCCTTTTTATTGGATTATAAAAATGAGTTTGGAAGCATTGTTCAAGGATTGGCTAAAAATAAAAGCAGTTTTCAATCTGCAGCAAATAAAAAATTTATTTCCTTTAAAAATGGATTATCAACTATTATTACTCGCTTGGAGGAAGTATTAACAGATGTAACCATTATCAAAGGGGTACAAACAACGAAAATAAGAAAAGAAAATCGTAAATATACGCTCACCTTTTCGAATCATCAAGATATAGAAGCAGATTCTGTGATTTTATCAACACCACATGATGTGTCACAGCAGCTGTTATGTCATGATAAGCTAGATTCTGACTTTAATAAACTGAAAAATTCCTCTAACATAACGATGTATTTAACGTATGATGTTCCAGATAAAGTGCTTCCTAAAGAGGGAACAGGTTTTATTGTATCAGAGGATAGTGAATTAACATGTAATGCATGTACATGGACAAGCAGAAAATGGAAACATACATCAAAACATAATCAATTACTTTTAAGAGTATTTTATAAAAAATCGAATCCAGCTTATGAGCATCTTAATGGATTAACGGAAGAAGAACTCGTGAATGTAGCAGGAAAAGACATCGAAAAAAGTCTTGGCATACAAACAAAACCAACAGGCTATAAGATTACGAAATGGAATAACTTAATGCCCGTGTATTCTTTACAGCATAAAGAGGCGGTTGAATGTTTAACTACTAAATTGGCGGATTTTTATCCAGATATATTCTTGGCAGGATGCTCCTATTACGGAGTAGGCATCGCCGCTTGTATTGCAAACGGAGAAGCAACAGCAGAAAAAGTAGCCAACACCATCCTGCAGAAAATTTAACAAACTAAAAAAACAATCAAAGTAGAAGGTACTATACAACCTTATAAGACTAGTCTTTGACTCGTTTTGTAAGTTTTTTTGTGAACTTTCACTATTTATAGCACAGAGCAGCCAGCATGCATACACGGAGACTCCTATGAGAAAGGCGAAGTGTATTATGCAGGCTGTGGACTATTTCAAATGAACAACGCCTTTTTTCTTCTCCAATGAAGGAAAGAAATTAAAAATAAACAAACCAACTGCTAATACATATGCCGTATAAGCAACAAGAGGAAAATGCTCCATATTCTTTATGCCAATCGCAATAAACGACCATATGATCACAAGAGAATAAAGCCAGTCCCTTTCCCTAATACGAAAATAGATGCAAAAAGCTGCAGTCAAACATAATAAAAAAATGGTCCATATCGTATCCGAAACAGAAAAAACATTCCATCCTCGGTGCTTAACGTAATAGTTAATGTTCACAAGACTTGCAACACTAATCCATCCAAAATAAACAGAAAAAGCAAAATAAGCAAAAAAACGCCTAGAATAGAATTTGATCTTTTTATACAACAATAGCAAAACAATAAATAAAAAAATCATAATGATAACAGATAATGCAATTTGTTCATAATGCCAAACAATAATCCAACAAGCATTAAATAAACAACTTAGCACAAATAAAAAAGAGGTTTTTGTATATACTGGAGAATTCCGCTTGTTTCTTGGAATCTCTCTTACTAGCCAAATCCCTATCATCGCATAAATGAACCCCCAAATCATAAACGCATATGGTGCTGGAGTAATTAGTACATTTAGTTTGTTGGATATTTCACCTGTTGTATGCCCATTCAGTGGGATAAGATTGGCTAGTGCATTTACTCCTACCATAATGAAAAAGGCACTAAGATTTAAGATAAAAAGCTTCACGAATTTCTCCCTTCCTATCAAGATTCTTTTCCTTATATTCCACAATAGGGCATTATCTAATCCATTTACTCAGTAGTGTTTCTTCTAACGACAAGCAGAAAAGAAATAGTGAAGAATTTCCTTCGCTCATTAATGCTTGAAAAAAGGAAGAAAATCACTTTTTTGCTAGTAAGCCGGATTAACCACTATTATAATAATAGAAAGAGAGAATTAGTTCTTGATGATTAGAAAGAATTCTTCCTTTTAAACAATTATTAATGGGTGAATTGAGGCTTAAAAATGGATCACGTTATTATGATTTATATTGTTGTGATGTCTCTAACAGGTGTTTTTCAAGTTATTTTAGGAATAATTGCCTATTGGAATAGACATATCTTTGAAGGGACAAAAACTTTTGTTTGGTTATCGGCGTTTTCTGCCATTTATTCTTTTGGGCATGCTTTAGAACTGACCAGTACCACAATGGATGGTGTTATGTTTTGGGTAGTATTTCAGTATATTGGAATGCCTTTTTCTGCTCCTGCAACGCTGATTCTTGTTTTACAATATATTGGACTAGCGAAGCTTGTAAACAAGAAGACTTATAGTTTCTTTTATCTTATTCCTGCCCTTTCCTTTATCCTGATAGCTACAAATGAGTATCATCATCTTTTTTATAAAGCAACAGAACTAACCTATGTGAAGGGAACCGCACTGTTAAATATAACAGTTGGCCAATGGTATATTGTGCACGGCAGCTATACATTCGGCACGCTTTTTATTGGTGCTCTCCTTCTAGTATGGTATTGGGTGAAAACAAAATCTAAACATTGGAAGCAAATATTGACTCTAATAATAGGGATTATACTGCCAGTAACGGCATCCCTCTCTTATTTAGTAGGTATAACACCAAAAGGAATAGATCCCGTTCCAATTGTCATGTTTTTTACGTCTAGTATGTATTTATGGGCAATTATTTCTACTCATTGGCTAGTCGTTAATCCGATAGCAAAAGATTATATCTTTGAAAGTATGAGAGATGGTGTTATTGTACTGGATCTTTCCAGTCGAGTTGTAGAATTTAATTCGTTGGCAAAAGAACTATTTCCTTATTTAAATATCAGCCAAGAGATAAAAAAAGTAGACTTCATCGATAAAAAGATACTTTATTCACTTGAACGATTGAAAGGATCTCCAGTTATAACAGAAATAAAATATTCCGACTTAAATGAGATGAAATATTTTCAAGTGAAAATTTCATCTGTTAGTAAGCGTAAAGGGGAAATTGTAGGAAGCATCATCGTATTAATAGATATTACAGAGCATAAAAAATTAGAAAAGCAATTACAGCAGCTTGCATATACGGATGGATTAACGAACATATATAACCGAACCTATTTCTCTGAACAAGCAAAAAAATTGACTATAAATTCATTACAATCACAACAGCCTGTTTCATTTATTTTATTTGATATTGATCATTTCAAAATCATTAATGATCATTATGGGCATGCGTGCGGGGATAAAGCCATAAAACATATTGCATCTGTCGGGAAAAAAATCCTTGATAATAAAGGGATTTTTGGTAGATATGGGGGTGAAGAATTTGTCATTTGTTTACCCGATTTTTCATTAGAACAAGCGGGAATGTTTGCTGATGAATTAAGAACAGCAATTGAAGGAAGCTTGTTTTATGCTGGGGATAAAGCACTAAAGATGACAGCAAGCTTTGGAGTAGCGTCTATAGATTGTTCTAACCGATTAGAAAAGGTAGACGAACTGATTAATAAAGCTGACCAAGCTTTATATGCTTCTAAAAAGAACGGTAGAAACATGGTTTATGTAGCAGAAGGTGCAGAGATGAGAAAAATATGATTTTTTCAAGCAAGCTTCTACCAAACTAGTGATTTAAATAAAGTATGTTAGAAAATTTAACATCTATTGTTAAAAAAATCAGAAAATACGTAAAAAATGATTGCGAAAAGCAATAGCCTGTATTACAATTTTTATAAGGCATATGCATTATAATGAATATTTATGTTAACCCATAAATACCTCATATAATACCCGTGTGCAGCAGGAGGACTTTTATGTATAATCCTAATACTGTTTATGTTATTGGTGAGAGTAAAACATCTTCCAATAATGCTATTATGCAGCAATATAACGGTTTTTTTATTGCCCTTATTATTGATAAATCAACGAATAAGATAGTAGATGCTGAGTGTTCCTCTACCATCGATTTAACTTCAGCCTTTATCAAATCTATCTTAATAGGATATTCTATTTTTGATATTGATTTAGTATTAAAGGAAATTGAAACACGCTATTTTGGTTCATCTCAAAAAGCGGTAATGGTTGCTTTTAAAAATGCTTATCTAAAATATAAACAAATATAAATGAAAACTGCTTTTTCTGTTATACGCAGAGAGAATCCAGTTGATAGAGAGTAAATATATTCTCTGTCAACTGGATTTTTTTATTTAAAAGGTAAGAAAGTATAAGATTTTTGAATTCTGATAAGTGTCTAGCTTCGCCATACAGGATGTTGCGTATTTAGTCGATTTTCTTTTTTTACGCGCATTTAGCCGGCCAGAGAACATTTTTCTTCGGAGCTGAACAAGGCGTTTGCCTTTCTCTTATAAAATAACAGAATTTTCAATCTAGATGTATAATAATAATTACTAATATATAGGAGGTTAATGAAGTGAAAAAATTATATATATCCGTTGATATGGAAGGAATTACAGGTTTAATCGACCACACTCAAGTAGATTCAGGCAAATTAAATTATGACCGCAGCCGAATTATCATGACAGATGAAGCGAATTATGTCGTCACAAGTGCTTTTGACAATGGAATGGAAGAAGTAATCGTAAATGATAGCCATAGTAAAATGAATAATTTGCTTATTGAAAGATTGCATCCCAAAACGAAGCTAATTACCGGTGATGTCAAGCCGTATTCTATGGTACAAGGTTTGGATGATACTAATGACGGTGCAATTTTTGTAGGATATCATGCTCGTGCCTCTACTCCTGGCGTGATGACACATAGCATGATTTACGGTGTACGACATATGTACATAGATGATGTGGTTGTTGGAGAGTTAGGGTTTAATGCATTTGTCGCAGGCTATTTTGGCGTTCCTGTTTTAATGGTTGCTGGAGATGACCAGGCGGCGAAAGAAGCGGAAGAGCTTATTCCTAACATTACAACAGCGGTAGTAAAAGAAAGTATTTCCCGGTCAAGCGCACTTTCATTAACACCTAAAATGGCAGGGGAGCTGTTAAAGGAAAAAACAAAACTTGCTTTAGAGAAAAGGGATCAAGTGCAGCCACTGGTTCCACCTGAAAATCCATTGCTGCGAATTGAGTTTGCCAATCATGGTCAAGCGGAATGGGCTAATTTAATGCCTGGGACAGAAATAGAATCAGGAACAACCGTTGTTCGATATCAAGCAAAAAATATTCTTGAAGCGTATCAAGCAATGCTTGTTATGACCGAATTAGCGATGCATACAACATTTTGTTAGGAGTGTGATACATCATGAGGTCCTATTATATAAAAAAATTTTTTTCCATGCTTATTACATTATGGATAATCATTACAGCTACTTTTTTTCTAATGCATATTACTCCAGGATCTCCTTTTAACGAAGAGCGCAGCACAAACAGCACCATTCAAAAAAATCTAGAAACATATTATCACTTGGATAAGCCGCTAATTGTTCAATATGGCATTTATTTAAAACAAGTGGCGACATTTGATTTTGGCATATCGATAAAAAAATCCTCTCAAACTGTTAATGAAATGATCGGCAGGGGATTTCCGGTTTCATTAGAGCTTGGACTAATTGCCCTTATTGTTGCTGTTATTTCGGGAATCACGCTCGGAGTTATAGCAGCACTAAAGCATAACGGAATGGTTGATTACATAGCGATGACATTGGCGGTAATTGGTATTTCTATTCCGAATTTTGTATTGGCGACCATGTTAATTCAGCAATTTGCAGTGAACTGGAACATACTACCTACTGCAACATGGACAAGCTGGAAGCATATGGTGATGCCTATCATCGCATTGGCTACTGGACCAACTGCCATAATAGCGAGATTAACAAGAACAAGCATGTTGGAGGTATTAACACAAGAGTACATAAAAACAGCGAAAGCCAAAGGTTTAACTCCTTTGAAAATAATTTTTAAACATGCATTACGAAATGCACTGCTCCCAGTAGTAACATTGCTTGGCGCCCTTGCTGCCAGCATATTAACAGGTACGTTTGTTATTGAAAAAATATTTGCCATACCTGGAATGGGGAAATATTTTGTAGACAGCATCAATAACCGAGATTACCCGGTAATCATGGGTACTACGATTTTTTATAGTGCGATATTAATTGTTATGTTGTTTCTAGTCGACGTAGCATATGGAATCTTAGATCCAAGAATAAAGCTGCATAAGAAGGAGGGATAAGGAGATGGGCTTGCGCAAGGAACGTTTATTTGAAAATACACAACAGGATAATGCTCTTGATGAATGGTTTGTTCCATTACAGAAAAAGGCAGGGGAAACGGAAGCTGTTGTCAGACCTAGTTTATCGTATTGGCAGGATGCATGGAGAAGGTTAGTGAAAAATAAGCTGGCAATGAGTGGACTTGTTTTTTTAATTGGTCTAATAATTATGGCTATTATTGGCCCAATCATTTCGCCTCATTCGATTAGTGAACAAAAACTTATGAATCAAAATCTACCTCCTTCCTCCGATTATTGGTTCGGAACGGATAATTTAGGCAGAGATGTTTTTGCAAGAACTTGGTATGGAGCACGTATATCAATTTTTGTAGGAGTTATTGCTGCGGTAATTGATTTTGTTATAGGTGTTGTATATGGTGGCTTCTCTGGTTATAAGGGAGGGAAAACCGATCACTATATGATGAGAGTGGTAGAGGTTCTATACGGATTGCCATACCTTTTAATTGTCATCTTAATTATGGTAGTGATAGGACCAGGACTTTCAACCATCATTATCGCCCTTTCTATAACAGGATGGGTTGGAATGGCGAGGATTGTCAGAGGGCAGGTGCTGCAAATTAAAAACTATGAATTTATTTTAGCGTCGAAAACTTTTGGAACAAAAACATTTAGAATATTAAAAAAACATCTTCTTCCAAATACAATGGGGCCAATTATTGTACAAATGACTTTAACGATTCCAACAGCAATATTTGCGGAAGCATTTTTGAGCTTTTTAGGACTGGGAATCCAAGCGCCATTAACAAGTTGGGGTGTAATGGCAGACGAAGGTTTGTCATCTGTATTATCTGGTCATTGGTGGAGATTGTTTTTTCCTACCCTATTTATCTCATTAACAATGTTTGCTTTTAATGTTTTAGGGGATGGCCTGCAAGATGCCCTTGATCCAAGGTTAAGGAGGTAACGGATGACAACTATACTGGAAGTGAATAATCTTCATGTATCATTTACAACATATGGTGGAGAAGTGCAAGCAGTAAGGGGAGTATCCTTTGCTCTTCAAAAAGGAGAAACATTAGCCATCGTTGGAGAATCAGGCTGTGGGAAAAGCGTTACCTCGCAAAGTATTATGCGTTTAATTCCCAATCCTCCTGGTCAAATAAAAGATGGCTCGATTATTTTTAAAAATAAGGATTTAACAAAATTAAAAGAAGCGGATATGCAAAAAATCAGAGGTGCGGATATTTCAATGATTTTTCAAGATCCAATGACAGCACTTAATCCAACCATAACTGTCGGGGAACAGATTATGGAAGGAATCAGACAGCATGAACGGATCACCAAGCATGAATCAAAAGAAAAAGCGCTAGAAATGCTCCGATTAGTCGGAATACCGAATCCGGAATTGAGATTAAAGCAATATCCCCATCAGTTTAGTGGAGGGATGAGGCAGCGGATTGTAATTGCCATGGCCTTAATTTGTGAACCGGAAGTACTAATTGCAGATGAGCCGACTACCGCACTTGATGTAACGATTCAAGCTCAAATATTAGATTTATTTAGGGAGATTCAACAAAAAACTCAAGTTTCTATCATTCTTATTACACATGATTTAGGTGTAGTTGCTCAAGTAGCGGATCGAGTTGCTGTTATGTATGCAGGCAAAATTGTAGAAATGGGAGATAGAAGAGATATTTTCTATCATCCACAGCACCCTTACACAAAAGGGTTATTGCGTTCTGTTCCAAGATTGGACAAAGATGGGGAGTTAGTACCAATAGACGGCACTCCACCGGATTTGTTTTCTCCGCCAACAGGCTGTCCGTTTGCTGCAAGATGTGATTTTGCCATGGAAGTATGTGAACGTTTATATCCAATGAAAACATCCATACAGGAAAATCATGAGGTGGACTGCTGGCTGCAGGATAAGCGTGCACAGAAAGTTTTGGCTAGATAATAAAAAAATAGCTTAGTAAGTGAGAGATAAACGAGTAATCTAGTTGCTGATTCTAATGAAAGTAAAAAGGCTGCCCATTCAAAAGCAATATTCATACGAAAACAGCCTCTAGAAAAAGCATTTTTATAGATTAGGTAAAAACTTATATCTTAGGGGGAGAACAATGAAAAAATTATGGTGTAGTATTCTAGCAATCATGCTTATTTTTACACTATCAGCATGTACGGCAAACAGCGATGCAGGTACAGATAAGAAAAGCGAAGACAGTGAGAAAGTCCTTTATTTAAATAATCAAGTAGAGCCGACTTCTTTTGATCCTCCTATTGGATTCGACAGTGTTTCTTGGAGTGCATTAAATAATCTAATGGAAGGACTGGTAAGGTTAGACAAAAACAACGAACCAGTTGCTGCTGCAGCTGAGAAATGGGATGTTTCAGAAGATGGAAAAGTATATACCTTTCATATTCGTGATAAAGCTAAATGGTCAAATGGAGATGACGTGACAGCAGGAGATTTTGTGTTTGCGTGGAAAAGGCTGTTAAATCCAGACACGGCTTCACCTGCTTCTTTCTTAGGGTATTTCATTGATGGAGCAGAAGATTATGCAAATGGAAAAGGGTCTGCAGATGATGTCAAATTAAAAGCAGTAGATGATAAAACATTCGAAGTGACGCTAACAAGTCCACAGGCATATTTTTTAAATGTTATTTCTAATCCAGCGTTTTTTCCAATCAATGAAAAAGTGGCAGTTGAAAATCCAGAGTGGTTCTCGGAAGCAGACAGCTTTGTGGGGAACGGTCCATTTAACTTAACTGCCTGGGAACACGATAACTATTTTGAAATGACAAAAAATAAAGATTATTGGGATGCAAGTACAGTGAAATTAGATAAAGTTCACTGGGCTATGATTAACGACACTAATACAGAGTATCAGATGTTTCAAAATGGCGAGCTGGATACTTCAGATGTACCACCGGATTTAAGCGAACAGCTATTTAAAGATGGCAAAGTAAAAATAGAAGATCAAGCAGGAACTTATTTTTATCGATTTAATGTAACGAAAAAGCCGTTTAATAATAAAAATATTCGTAAAGCATTTGCTTTAGCAGTCGATCAACAGCAAATTGTTGATTATGTAACAAAAAGCAAAGAAAAACCAGCTTACGGATTTGTTTCTTACGGATTCAAAGACGCAGATGGAAATGATTTCCGTGAAAAAAGTGGTGACTTATTGAAAACGAATGTGGAAGAAGCGAAAAAGCTGTTAGAACAAGGGATGAAAGAGGAGGGATATGACAAGCTTCCTGAAGTGACATTAACGTATAGTACAAGTGATACACATAAAGCGATAGCAGAAGCGCTTCAGCAAATGTTTAAAGATAATTTAGGGGTAGATGTAAAGCTTGCAAATATGGAAGCAAATGTATTTGTTCAAGATCAAACGGGGCTGAAATTACAGTTATCAAGAAGTTCTTTCCTAGCTGATTATGGCGATCCAATTAATTTCCTTGAAAATTTCCAAACTGGATTAGCAATGAATAGAACTGGCTGGTCTAATGCGAAATATGATCAGTTGATTAAAGAAGCAAAAAATGAATCAGATGAAACAAAACGATTTGAAATCATGTATCAAGCAGAAAAACTGCTTTTAGACGAAGCACCAATTTTCCCTATTCATTTTTATAACTATGTATATATGCAGAATGATGATGTAACAGGAATTGTACGCCATCCTGTTGGATATTTAGAGTTAAAATGGGCGGATAAGAAGTAAAGAATAAGGAAGAGTTAAAAGGGGCTGTCTGAAATTAGCTGACTTTCACCTAAAAGCGATATGGTGGAAGAGTTTACTGCATTCTAGGACAGCTCCTTAATATTTATAAGATACTTATCGAAGAATAGCGTTTAAAACAAAAAAGATTATTGGCTATGGAGGTGTATACAAAATTGAAGGCGATGAGATTACAAAAAGGGGACACAGTAGCCGTAATAGCTCCTGCGAGTCCACCTAATAAAGAGAATCTAGAAAGAGGAATAGCTTTTTTAGAAAAATTAGGCTTAAAAGTAAAGCTTGGCAATCATCTTTTTCATCAATACGGTTATTTAGCGGGCAGTGATCAACAAAGGTTGGCAGATTTTCATTGGGCGTTTACAGATAAGGAAATAAAAGGGGTTTTTTGTGCGTGTGGAGGATACGGGACTGCTCGCATTGCTGAAGAAATAGATTATTCAATAATAGCTTCAAATCCAAAAATGTTTTGGGGGTATAGTGATATTACCTATTTGCATCTTGCCATATACAAAAAAACAGGTTTAAGCACCTTTCATGGACCAATGCTATCTTCAGATATTGGAAGCTCTTCCTGTGAAACAACAAATGCTATGTTCCGGCAATTATTTGAACCACAAAAGATCAGCTATACAGAGGAATATTCTCCATTAGAAACCCTTGTGGAGGGAAATGCTTCTGGAGTGGTCATTGGCGGAAATTTATCGCTTATTGCGAGTACACTCGGAACCCCTGTTGAAGTGGATACAAAGTCAAAGATAGTTTTAATAGAAGATGTGAATGAAGAGCCTAGGAGCATTGATCGGATGTTAAATCAATTGCAGTCAGCAGGAAAGCTTCGAGATGCTGCAGGTTTTATTATTGGTGACTTTCATCAATGCGAGTCAAAAAGAGAAAAGTCTTTAACCCTTAAAGAAGTAATAGATACATATATTACACAACAAGGGAAACCCGCATTAAAAGGATTTAAGATTGGCCACTGCTCGCCAAATATTGCGGTGCCATTAGGTGTTCAGGCAGATTTATATGCAAGTACAAAAAAAGTAATACTAGAAACTGGTGTTCAATAAGTTTATTTAATAGATTGATTAGTTAAAAGGGATAAGGGTTAAGGAAGCAGGAGTAGATTATTAATTGAAACTAAGGATTGATACATATTGAAAATAATAAAAGTAGAAACATTCCGCGTGGCAGTTCCGTTAATCAAACCATTTAAGACAGCCTTACGAACGGTAACAATAGCTGATTCTATACTAGTGAAAATCAGCTGTGATAATGGTATAACCGGCTGGGGGGAAGCACCTCCAACTATAGTCATTACAGGCGAGAGCTTAAATAGCATCGAATCAGCTATACATCAAGTGTTTAAACCGTATTTAGTAACAAAAAATTTATTAAGTTTAGAGTCATTATTACAAGGTATTCAAACAATACTTATCGGCAATTCCAGTGCGAAAGCAGCTGTTGATATGGCGCTTTATGACTGCTTTGCACAATATTGCGATATGCCTCTTTATCAGTTTTTGGGTGGACATAAGGAAAAAATTGAAACCGACTTTACTGTAAGTGTTAATGGTCCAGAAGAAATGGGAGAAGACGCTGTTTCTTATGTGGAAAAAGGTTTTGATGTATTGAAAGTAAAAGTTGGGAAAGACGAAATCCAAACAGATGTTAATAGAATTCAAGAAATAAGAAGAAGAATAGGTAAGGACATAAAGATAAGGTTAGACGCAAATCAGGGCTGGAAGCCAAAAGAAGCGATAACTGCTATTCGCAAAATGGAAGATTTAGGTTTGAATATAGAATTAGTAGAACAACCGGTTAAAGCAGATGATATGGAAGGTTTAAAAAAAGTAACAGATGCAGTAGATACAATTATTATGGCGGATGAAGCAGTATTTACGCCTAAACAGGCATTTGAAGTTATAAAAACAAGAAGTGCAGATATGATTAATATTAAATTGATGAAATCCGGAGGCATATATCAAGCCCAGATTATCAATCATCTTGCAGAAGTTTCCGGCATGGAATGTATGGTTGGAAGCATGATTGAAACAAAATTAGGAATCACAGCAGCCGCGCATTTTGCAGCAAGCAAAAAGAATATTACCCGTTATGATTTTGATGCTCCATTGATGCTGGCAAGTGATATCATCGACGGCGGCATAAAGTATGATGGAAGAGTGATTACTTTGTCAGAAAGAAGCGGATTAGGAATCAAGAGTATTTTATTGGAGGAAAGGAAGAGTATCGTATGAGTAAGAGCACAGTGTATATTGTAGATGTTCCTGTTGCTACGTTATGGACTTCCTATGACTCAGCACGAGACATAGACCAGCCAGGATTAGAAAATCCTTGTGCAGTTTCCGAATGGTTGAAGCAGTTGGATTATGATAACAAGTTGGAATTATGTACAAAGAATTTAGTGCAGTCGCAAGTGTTGTATGGCCAAGAAGTCTATGTACAGGAAGTAAAAGAGGGATGGGCTCATGTGTTAGTCCCTGAACAGGCATCATCTAAAAATAAAGAGGGATATCCTGGATGGATAGCTGTCAATCAGCTAAAGCAAAATAATCGCTTTTTATTAGAAAATAATCCAATTGCTGTTGTTCGTGTTCCGTTAACGGCTCTTTATAACAAACAGTTAGACGTAGAAATGGAGATTTCCTATCAAACTACACTTCCAGTTATGGAGCAAAAAGAGGAATGGACGATTGTTCAGACACCTTCTGATCAAAAGTGGATAAAAAATAAGGATATTCATGTTTTTCAATCCAAGTATCATTTAGGAAAAGGAAATGGAATTAGCATCATTGAAGAAGGAAAAAAATTTCTCCACTTAGAATATTTATGGGGTGGGATGAGTGCTTACGGATATGACTGTTCAGGTTTCAGCTATACGATGTGTAAAGCAAACGGATATACAATTCCCAGAGATGCTCATGAGCAGGCGGAGGGTGGAGAAGCCATTCCATTAAATAAACTCGAACCTGGAGATTTATTATTTTTTGCAAATGAAGAAGGAAAAGGGAATATTCACCATGTTGGTATCTATTATGGAAATAATAAACTTTTACACTCACCGAAGACTGGCAAAACAATTGAGATTCAGTCTATGGCGGGTACCTTATATGAAAAAGAGCTGTGTATAGCAAGAAGATATTGGGAGTAAAGGAGATTTGAGAATGAGCCAACAAGTTTTATTAAAGGTAGAGAACGTGTCAAAAACGTTTACACTTGATCGAAATGAACAACTACTGGCCGTTAATGACGTCTCCTTTCATATAAACAAAGGGGAAACCTTTGGTATTGTTGGGGAGTCAGGATGTGGAAAATCTACTCTTGGGAGAACCATTATCGGTTTGTATAAAAGTTCAAAAGGTGAGATTACTTATAATAACAAGAAGATGGAAACGCTAGGAGAAAAAGAAAAAACATTATTTTATCAAAAAATGCAAATGATTTTTCAAGATCCATATGCATCATTAAATCCACGCTCAACGGTTAGAGAAATTATTGCAGAACCAATGGAAGTCCATCATTTATATAAAAGTAAACAAGACCAAAACGAAAGAATTTATCAATTATTGGAAAGTGTTGGCTTAAATAAGGAGCATGCCAACCGTTATCCCCATGAATTTAGTGGGGGGCAGAGACAACGTATAGGCATCGCGAGAGCTTTGGCGTTAAATCCGGAATTTATTATAGCAGATGAACCGATATCAGCATTAGATGTCTCTGTGCAGGCGCAAGTTGTAAATTTATTAAAAAAACTACAAAAGGAAAAAGGATTAACCTATCTTTTTATTGCACATGATTTATCCATGGTTAAACAAATAAGTGATCGCATTGGTGTGATGTATTTAGGTAATTTAGTAGAACTGACAAAAAGCCAAGAATTATATGCCAGACCACTGCATCCTTATACAGAGGCATTGCTTTCTGCTATTCCGATTCCAGATCCAGACTTAGAGGATCAAAGAGAAAGAATTATTCTGGAAGGAGAATTGCCTAGTCCGATTAACCCGCCAAGTGGGTGTGTATTTCGAACACGCTGTCCAAAAGCAATGGATATATGTACAAAAGAAAAACCTTTATGGCAAGAAGTGGGGACAAATCATTTTGTAGCATGTCATTTATACAAAGAGGATAAAAAAGGAAAGCAGGAAGCATGAATTTTTTATCCCTTGAAAAGAATATAGCAACGCTTATTCGAATGTATAAAGAGGAAGGGCATATTGGGATTACAATTGAATGGAATAATAAAAAAATAGAATATAATAGCCAAGATATGTTTCCAAGTGCCAGTCTTATTAAACTTCCGATAGTAGTCGAAGTAGTTGAGCAGGCAAAAACAGGTCAAATAAACATGCAGCAACAAATAAAAAATGCTGAACTAAAAGTGGCAGGGGGAGCAGGAATAGTCCAATCGTTATCGAAGCATAGCTCGTTAACGATAAAAGACTTAGCAACATTAATGATTATTGTTTCTGATAACATGGCAGCCAATTTTTTAATGGATGTAGTAGGAAAAGAAAACATTAATGATCGTTGTGAGAAAATAGGAATGCCTGCAACCAAATTGAAAAGAAAAATGATGGACGCAAAAGCACGAGAAAATGGTATAGACAATGTTACGACACCACTGGACATACTAAATTGTTTGAAAAAGATAAACAAAGACACGTTGCTTTTGGATATCTTAAAACAACAACAATTTCGAGATAAAATACCTGGTTTTCTTAAAAACAACCTGGAGATTCAAGTTGCCAACAAAACCGGAGAACTAGATCTAGTGGAACATGATTGTGCCATCATTACCTATAAAAAGGAAACCATTTATGTTTCCGTATTGACCGAACAATTTCCAACGAATAAAAAGGGAAAAGAATTTATTCAATTAATTGGGAGGTGTATCTTTGATTGGTGTGAGGAAGAAGGTGGAACGAAATAGTCATTTATAGGAATATTTATTATGATAGCAGCTCGTAAATCACTAGTTTGTTGATTTGCGAGTTTGTTTGTTGTGAAGAGTCCTAAAGTGCTGTAGCATAAAATCTACAAAAAGTTATTTCAGAGATTTGGGGGTATGCCAATTTATATGGAATAACTAGTTCATACACCATTTTTATAGGAAGATTTTCTTATCGTTTTCTTTAGTTTGCATGTAGGTTTGTTGATTTCTTCTTTTTTTATCAGGTAAGAAAGAGTCTTTGTATGATTTCTTCATGTAAAACAGCAATTTATGCATGAATAAAGTTAAATATCATATATTGTGTTACAGATATAAAAAGTTCACATAAATTTGATTACATTTGTCGTACCACTTTATTATAATGGTATACAATAGAAGGAAATATGAAGAGAAAAGGTAAAGGTTGAGATGATGGAAAAAAACAAAATAATTAAGAACTTTATTCAAGTTTTGTCAGAAGAGAATGTTAAAATAGATGAACCTTTAAATAAATATACGTATACAAAAATTGGCGGGAAAGCAGATTTTCTTTTACTCCCAAAAACGTATCAACAAATACAGGATGCTTATCAATATGCATTAAAACAAAACCTGCCCATTACTATCTTAGGAAATGGTTCAAATGTATTGATTCAAGATGGTGGGATAAGAGGTGCTGTGTTTAATTTAACGGGGTTAACGGATATTACATTAGAAGGTAATAAAATAATTGCTCAGTGTGGTGCTGCCATTATTGAGACGTCAAAATTTGCGCTAGAGCATAAGCTAACAGGTTTAGAGTTTGCTTGCGGGATTCCTGGTTCAATTGGTGGTGCATTATATATGAATGCAGGTGCTTACGGCGGAGAAGTTGCAGATGTTTTAGAGAGTGCTAAGATATTAACGCAATCTGGTGAAGTGGTTGTATTAGCAAAAGAAGAGTTAGAATTGGGGTATAGAACAAGCAGTGTTCAAAAAAATGGTTCAATTATCTTAGAAGCAACCTTTTGTTTAACAGAAGGTAATGAAGTGGCGATTAAAGAAAAGATGAATGAATTAACTTTTTTGCGTGAATCAAAGCAACCTTTGGAATATCCTTCTTGTGGGAGTGTATTTAAAAGACCTTCTAATTATTTTGCTGGAAAACTAATTCAAGATAGTGGATTACAGGGTGTAAAAGTTGGTGGAGCCCAAGTATCAACAAAGCATGCTGGTTTTATCGTAAATGTGGAAAATGCAACAGCAAATGACTATTTATCTTTAATTAAACATGTGCAAAAAACGGTAAAAGAGAAATTTAATGTGGAATTAGAAACAGAAGTTAGAATTATTGGGGAAAAGTAATAACCTTATAGAAGAACTCAATCATGATTGATTATACAATTTATGAAAAAATAGACCGGCTGAAAGCCGGTCTGTTTTAATATTGGTAGATATTTATTTAAATGACAATATTGTTCGCTTAATAGATACAAGGACAACGAATGCATTTTTCTTATTTGATATAGAAAATGCTCATTTTGGTTTTATAGGTTATTTTTTTGGTTATTCTGAAGAGAATGTAGCCAACAAGAGCGCCAAAAACATTCATAATTAAATCATCAATATCTGCAGCGCGATCGATTGTAAATAAATACTGTGTTAATTCAATGGTTAAGGAAGATAGAGCTGCCACTAGGATGGTAACAATCATTTTAAACCTTCTTTTATAGATTGCCGGAAAAAGAAAGCCAAAAGGGACAAACATAAGAATATTTCCAATGGCATAAAGCATCCAGAAGATAGGCGGCTTATATTTGTACTGATAAAGTATTTGTACAAAGGGAGCCGTGTTGATATGTCCTTTATTTCCAGGCGGCGAAAAATGAAATGGATTTAATGTAACATATAAAACAAGCAATAGATACAGAAAAAAGATATTAACTAATACTTCTCTCCCTGTTCTTAAGTTATTTTGATATTGTTTACATCTAGATACTCGATAATAAATCCAAAGGGGAACAGTTAATAATAGAATAAAGGGAAAGCTGAGAGAAAACTGAATATCACTTTTTATCCAAAGTACAAAAAAAGCAATGATGATAATGAATGGTAGCAAAACTTTGTTAATCATGTTCACTTTAGATCTAAAATCCTTTCTAGTAGTATCTTTATTATATATATATGGAGGTCGTTTTAAAAGTAGAAGCATACTTGCATGGTAAAGTCGCTACTATTGCATTATTTTTTAAAGTATAGATTTATTTTGTTTAACAATTATTATGGGGAATGCAAAAAAAAATTTAGTTTTTCGCTTGGGTCAATTAGATTAAATTCTACTATAATATTTAGTCTAGTTGTAGCAAAAAGTTAAAAGACTAAATAAACGAGACTTTATATGTCTTTGTAAAAAAATAAGTAAATCTTGTATTATATAAGTATGTTAAATAATTTAGAGGGGGCAATGTAGTGAGTGCACAATCATTTACTTCTATTAATAAGGAAACAAAAAATTTGCCAATCTTTATAGAAGAATGGGAAGAAAAAGCGAAAGAAATAATAGAAAAAGGCCCTTTTGATTATATAAGAAGCGGATCTGGAGATGAAGAGACTTTAAAGGGGAATAGAAAAGCGTTTCAGAAATGGTCTATATTACCGAGGGTTTTAAGGGATGTATCGTTAAGTTCTGCAGAAACAACTCTTTTTGAACAAAAGTTATCGTTTCCGTTGGTGTTGGCACCGGTAGGGTTTCAAGGACTAGCAGATGAAGAAGGAGAAAAAGCGGCTGCAAGAGCTGCAGCACGTGCAGGAGTTCCTTATATAGCAAGTACTGTTTCTACCTATTCCTTAGAAGAAATAGCAGAATCTGCTCCTAATGGGGATAATTGGTTTCAATTATACTGGTCGAGAAATAAAGAAGTATCTGCAAGTATGGTAAGAAGAGCAGAAAAGGCTGGTTTTAAGGCGATTGTGGTAACAGTAGATACAGGTTTATTAGGTTGGAGAAAAAGCGACTATAAAAATGGTTTTGTACCGTTAATGGAATCTTTAGGTGAGGCGAACTACAGGCAAGATCCAGTATTCAAAAAAAGTGTACCAGATTGGAGCCAAGAAAATATTTTGGCTGCTATTCTTAGTAATATTCTTCATCCTGATTTAAATTGGGAGGATGTCCTTTTTTTAAGAGAACATACTTCGTTGCCCATTATTTTAAAAGGAATTCTTCATCCGAAAGATGCAAAAAAAGCAGTTGAATTAGGATTTGATGGTATAATCGTATCCAATCATGGCGGCCGCCAGCTTGATGGAGCAATTTCTAGTTTAGATGCATTGCAGCTCATTGCAAAAGCGGTAAATAAACAAATTCCAATCATGGTTGATGGTGGCATACGAAATGGAGCAGATATGTTTAAGGCACTTGCTCTAGGCGCAGATGCGGTTGCGATAGGAAGACCATTCATGTATGGATTATGTGTTTCTGGTGAATTAGGGGTTATCTCTGTTATTGAAAACTTCAAAAAAGAGTTTGAACTCTCATTGGCACTTTCTGGAGAAGTATCTGTGCATGAGTTATCAGAAGATAATTTATTTCGGAACAGTTAAGTAAATAATTTACTATCTCTAGTAAATTCAGGTTTGAAAAGGAACCGTATAGTAAAATGACTAAAAGCGCGGGCACCTTGTATATCCAGTAACTCGGAGTTAGACAGCCTTCACATTTCAAAAATTTTCAACTTCCCTAGCTTAAGAAAGTTAGAAGTTATTTTGGAATAATATATAAGTAAGATGATAAAGTGATTTCTTATCTAATAGAATATATATATGATAGAAAAATAATCTTATAAAACAAGTGTTTGTGACGTTGTGTGTCAGGAAATATAACAATGGTTAATTTTGGAAAATAATCCGGAAAAATTATTCTCCTAGAGAAAAAAACGAAAAAGAGTATTACACTTTTTAGATTAATAGTGTTACAATATACAAAAGTTTAAATATACTGATTTTTCGTTTTTATTGGACAATGGAGGGGTAAAAGTGACTGGATTAAGAAGTAATATGATAAAAAAGGGGTTTGATCGTGCGCCCCATCGAAGTTTATTGCGTGCAGCTGGAGTAAAAGAAGAGGATTTTGGCAAACCGTTTATTGCGGTTGTTAATTCATATATAGATATCGTGCCAGGACACATACATCTACAAGAGTTTGGAAAAATAGTAAAAGACGCAATTCGTGAAGCTGGTGGAGTTCCATTTGAAATGAATACAATTGGTGTTGATGATGGAATTGCTATGGGACATATTGGTATGCGTTATTCTCTGCCAAGTCGAGAAATTATTGCTGATTCTATTGAAACGGTTGTTGCAGCACATTGGTTTGATGGGATGGTTTGTATCCCGAACTGCGATAAGATTACACCAGGAATGATGATGGCATCTATGCGTCTGAATATTCCGAGTATATTCGTCAGTGGTGGACCGATGAAAGCGGGTGTTACTAGCGATGGCAAAAAAATCTCGTTATCATCTGTATTTGAAGGAGTAGGAGCATATCAATCTGGAAAAATAGATGATAAAGGATTGCTAGAATTAGAACAATTTGGCTGTCCGACCTGCGGATCCTGCTCAGGTATGTTTACGGCCAATTCCATGAACTGCTTGGCGGAAGCATTAGGGCTTGCGTTACCAGGAAACGGAACAATATTAGCTGTTGCTCCAGAACGAAAAGAATTCGTGAAAAAATCTGCAAAACAGTTGATGACCTTGATAGAAAAAGATATTAAACCGAGGGATATTGTAACAGAAAAAGCGATTGACAATGCTTTTGCATTGGATATGGCATTGGGTGGATCAACAAATACAGTGCTTCACACGCTTGCATTAGCAAATGAGGCTGGAGTAGATTATCCACTTGAAAGAATTAACGAAGTTGCAAAAAGAGTACCTCATATCTCTAAACTAGCACCTGCATCTGATGTGCATATTGAAGATTTGCATGAAGCAGGGGGAGTATCTGCAGCCTTGAATGAGTTATCGAAAAAAGAGGGGGCATTACACCTTGATACATTGACGGTAACAGCTAAAACACTAGGTGAAAATATTGCAGGTTGTGAAGTGAAAGACTCCAATGTTATCCGACCAATTACAGATCCTCATTCGGAAAAAGGTGGATTAGCGGTACTATTCGGAAACTTGGCTCCAGATGGTGCTATTATTAAAACAGGTGGAGTGCAAAAAGGCATTACACGCCATGAGGGTCCTGCTATTGTTTTTGAATCACAAGAAGAGGCATTAGAGGGCATCTCAAAAGGAAGAGTAGAAGCAGGGCATGTTGTAATTATCCGTTATGAAGGACCAAAGGGTGGACCTGGAATGCCGGAAATGTTAGCACCAACTTCTCAAATTGTTGGAATGGGTCTTGGAGCGAAGGTTGCTTTAGTAACAGACGGTCGTTTTTCAGGTGCTTCAAGAGGTCTATCGATTGGACATGCTTCACCAGAAGCAGCAGAAGGTGGCCCGCTGGCGTTTGTAAAAGACGGAGATAAAATTATTATTGATATTGAAAACCGCACAATGGATGCTATCGTTCCTGAAGACGAATGGGAACAAAGAAAAGCAGAGTGGAAAGGTTTTGAACCGAAAGTAAAAACAGGCTATTTAGCTCGTTATTCTAAACTTGTAACATCTGCAAGCACTGGCGGAATAATGAAAATCTAATTGGAACTATGTTGTTCCTTATAAAGAAAAGGTGTACTTTTGAAAAATCAAAAGTACACCTTTTTATTTGTCTAGGAAAGTATAAGCGAAATGGAATGTAGATAACTTAGTGGTTGTATCCACATCCGGCTACAGCAGCACCTAGCTCTTGTAAAAAACCCCCTTTTCTGCTAAAGACAAAAGTGTTTTTAGAGGAAAAGGGGTATTTTTTTAGTGTTTTTCAAAGGTGTTTGTGCTTTTCTTCGTAAGTTTTTCCTCTTCAATTGGTTCGATGCTTTTCACTTGAAGTATATCAAGAAGAAAAACGAATACCGGGATTCCAATAACTAGACCCCATACTCCAAAGAAATGCTCGGAAAAAATTAACACAATAAATGTAAAGAAAACAGGTAGATCGGTTTTAGAAGACATTAATTTCGGGTTGAGTATATAGGCCTCCAAGGCATGAATGATACATACAAAAATAATAATGATGATAACATACATATAACCGCCGATGGTGTAGCCGATCGTTAGCAGGGGAACAAGTGAAATAATGACACCTGCTACTGGAATAAGCCCTAAAACGAATACTAAAATAGATAAACCAAGCAGTTGCGGAAAATCAAGTATCCATAAACCAATTGTTGTTAATAGACAATTCACTAATGCAATGATAAATTGAGCTTCTAAAACTTTTCCAAAGGTTAGTACGAATTTTTTTCCGAAAAATTCTATTTCATTATAAAAAGCTGCTATTTTACTTGTTTTGAAATTCTCTTTATATTTAATTAGACGAGGCTTTTCTAATAAAAAGAAGAAGCTTAAAATAATCGCTAATAAAAACTGTACACCGAGTGCGCTGATATCCGTAAAGTATTTGACAACAAAACCAAGTCCTTGCTCCAAATAGCTGTTAATTTCTCTTTCTTTAATGACGGTTACAATATAGTTGAGAACAGCATTATCATGTGGCCTAGTATAAAAGTCAACTAGCTGCCTAATTAAAGAAGTGATTTCTTCTATTAGCATTGGTAAATATTTCACGAAGCCATATGATAATAAACTAATAATCGCTAAATAGAGTATACTTACTATAACGTTCCTTTTGATGGAGATTTGTTTCGAAATGATTTTTTCTAAGCGGTCCATTAAAAAGGAGAGGATAAAAGTAAACAACATTAAGTTAATCATGCTTCTTAATAAATATATCCCCAAAATAATCAATCCAAAAATCGCAACCCGCTTTAAGCTTTTATTCATCAGTAGTTTGTTTACTATTTCCACAATATGTCCCCTTATCTTCAAATGTTTGTCTCTCTTTATTTTACCTTAAAATTATGTTAGAAATAACTAAAAAGATTAAGAAACATCTTTTATTACACTTTTTGTCGTTTTTTTTCTTTGAATTTTTGAATTTATTGAGAAAAATTTAAAGTTTTAGAAAATTTTCTTGTTAATCAAGCTCCTAGATTGGCGAGCATATGCACGTATCATGCAGAAAACGGTTCTCGCATTAGAGGCAAATCCACGGTGATGCTAAAATTCGCTACAATAATAGAGAATTCTCCTTTTGACATAATGGTAAGACAAATAGTAGTAGCGATAATCCCAATCTTCTTTCAATAATAAAGTTTCCAAAGAAAGTGCTAATAGTAGCTTCGAGGGTAAGCCGTGATGTGGTTTATAAATTCACATCAATTCGAGGTGTGGTACATTCCTCTTTTGTTATTCCTAAAAATTTATATGTTTCTTGCTTTGTTGAATGATTAAAATGCTTTTGCAGCAATGACACGGCAACTCCGCGTTTATATGCATGATATCCAAATGTTTTCCGCATAGAATGAGTGCCAATTTTTGCATCGAGGCCAATTGCTTCTGCTGCTTGGTGAATGATTCGATATGCTTGTTGTCTACTTAAGTGATTATCTGTTTTTTTAGAGTGAAACAAGTAGTTCTCGGGGGTTAAACATGTAGTTTGTACATAATATAGAATGGATTTTTTTACTTTTTGATTTAAATAAATCTTTTTTTCTTCCTTATTATCTTCTTTTTTTAATGTGTAAAAATCTTTTACAACTTCTCCATTAACAAGATCCTTTACACGAATATCCAATATTTCTGTGATAGTTAAACCGGTGTTTATACCCAAAACAAATAAAAGATGGTCTCGTTCGGAATTCTTTTTTAAATATCGTTTCATGCTGTTAATCTGTTTTATATCTTTAATTGCTTCTACAACTTCCATGTTTTTCTGCTCCTTTAATGTTACTCAATATAAAAAATACTAAGTAATGAGTAACATAATTTAATTATAAAGGGATGGAGTGAGCACGTCAAATTATGAAAGATAATCTTTTTTTATTACACAGCATAAATACATACAGACTCCTCTAGGAAAGGGCATCCCTTCTAAGGATTAAATAACTTGATATGTAAGAAAAGAGCTATTTATAAAAATATATCAAAAAGCTGCTTATTTTCTTTTTGTAAAGGGAAAGGAAAAAGAGCTGATTTTCTTTTGTTTTTTATGTGAAGTTATAATATGTTGGAAAGTTTTTTTCTTGTGTATATCTAAGTGAAGCCTATATAATTAAATAGTAAAACTAAAACGTGACGGTTAGGGGTGGGAACCATGGGGATGTGAAACTAAAAATTGGCGAGTTAGCAAAAATGACGGAAGTAACAAAGCGAACCATCGATTATTATACAACCCTTGGTCTACTGCAAGCTGAACGTTCTGCTGCAAATTATCGCTATTATGATGAACATGCGGTACAACAGATTAAATTTATAGAAGAATGTAAACAGAAAAAAATGACTTTAGAAGAAATCAAGGAAAGTCTATCTAATAAAAAAATGGAAACTGTTGATATTGAACATATAAAAAAGATGCTGGAAAGTCTGGACAAAGAAATTAAGGGCGTGTTAACCTCTTTTGAAGGTCAAAATCATAAAAAAAACGAAGTTAGAAATACTATATCCCATGAGAGTATTTCTTTAATACAAACTTTGTTGCTTCTGTTAAGTTAAATTTTTTTAAAAAATCAGGAGGTGTAAGCCTTTAATAGGCTAGTTATTGGAGATTTTTAATATCATTTTATTTGTCATTTTAATAGCATTAACAGGATTTTTCGTTGCAACAGAGTTTGCGATTGTTAAGGTAAGGAGTTCAAGAATAGATCAATTAGTTACAGAAGGAGCAAAAGGTGCATTAGCAGCAAAAAGAGTTACCACCCATTTAGATGAATATTTATCAGCATGTCAATTGGGTATAACAGTGACTGCTTTAGGGTTAGGTTGGATAGGGGAGCCAACGGTAGTAGCAATATTAGAACCACTTTTTACTAAGTTTGAGCTATCTCAATCAGTTTCTCATATCATATCCTTTGTTATCTCTTTTGTTGCGGTAACCTTTATCCATGTGGTTGTAGGAGAATTGGCACCAAAAACGGTAGCTATCCAAAAAGCTGAATCTGTAACTTTATTATTTTCTCCACCTATTATCTGGTTCTATCGAATTCTTTACCCGTTTATTTGGTTATTAAATGGGTCAGCAAGAATGTTGACAGGATTATTTGGATTAAAGCCAGCATCAGAGCATGAATTGGCACATTCAGAAGAAGAATTGCGTATTTTAATGTCTGAGAGCTATAAAAGCGGAGAAATTAATAAAAATGAATTGAACTATGTAAATAATATCTTTGAATTTGATGAAAGAATCGCAAAAGAAATAATGGTTCCTCGTACAGAGATGGTAACGATTAGTATTGACCAGACATTTGATGAAATAATGGATATTCTGGAAGAAGAGAACTATACGAGATATCCGGTTGTAAATGGCGATAAAGATAATGTATTAGGTTTAATGAATATAAGAGAATTTTTAACAGCTAAGATACAAAACAAGGAAGATATTCGATTAGAAGAGTATATGAAGCCGATTATTCGTGTTATTGAGACAGTTCCTATTCGTGAGCTGCTGATTAAAATGCAAAAAGAGAGAACGCATATGGCTATATTGCTTGATGAATATGGCGGAACTTCAGGTATTGTTACAGTTGAGGATATATTAGAAGAAATAGTTGGAGATATTCGTGATGAATTCGATGAAGATGAAGTTGCTGATATTCGCAAATTGGATGAAGACCATTATGTATTAAGTGGAAAAGTTTTAATTAGCGAAGTGAACGATCTTCTAGGAACACACCTAGCTGAAGAGGAAGTGGATACAATTGGCGGGTGGTTCTTAACAAACCACTTTGATGCAGTGGAAGGGGAAGAAATTGAGGAAGAAGGATATATTTTCCGATTAAAAAGCATTGAGGAACATCATATTCATTTTATAGAAATACTAAAGTCTACTACTGAAAAGAATACACTTTAATAAAAAAAGAAGGAAACTCCTTTTAAGGGAATTTCCTTCTTTTTTACTAGATAAGAAAGTATAAAATTTTTCAACTTAGATTAATGTCTAGCTCCAGCGCCTAGCCCCTGTGAAAGATAACCTCCTGCCTCTAAAAGTAAAAAGCACTTTTTGAGTCAGGAGAACATTTTTCTTCGGGGCTTACCAAGGCGCTTGCGCTTTTCTTATGAAAATATAATTGAAGTGCGTGTTCAAAAAAAGGATCAAGAAGCTCGAGGCAGCTTCACTTTGAGCATCGAGCTTCCATAGGATGTGGTGACTTCAACGTTGCTCACGTGAGTGTTTTTAGTTGAAGATCCTCCATTTAAATACGTGATAAGCGGAAGATAAGCCAACGAAGAAATTCGATGTGTCCATTTTACCCATTTTTTTAGAACAATCTCTTTAATTTAGTTTTGTCAACTATATCTCTGTCAAAGTTATACTTAGTTTGAATTGTTTATGTAATGAAAACGCTTTAATATTAAAATATGAAAGCGAAGGGGTGAATTTAAAATGTCAAATGAAAATAAAAGTGATTTACGTGTAAAGATACAAAGGTTCGGAAGTCATTTAAGCGGGATGATTATGCCGAATATTGGAGCCTTTATAGCATGGGGATTAATAACAGCGCTATTTATTCCAACAGGCTGGTTTCCTAATGAGGAATTAGCAAAACTTGTTGGTCCAATGATTAAATATCTGCTTCCGCTATTAATTGGGTATACAGGCGGTAAAATGGTGTATGACGTTCGTGGTGGCGTAGTGGGCGCCACTGCAACAATGGGGGTTATTGTTGGGGCGGATATTCCAATGTTTCTTGGTGCTATGGTTATGGGGCCAATTGGTGGATATTTAATAAAGAAAATAGATGATCTATTAAAAGGAAAAATCAAAACTGGTTTTGAGATGTTAGTTAATAACTTCACTGCAGGAATTTTAGGTGCTATTATCGCTATTTTTGCTTTTGAATATGTTGGTCCTGTTGTTGAAGGGTTAAGTAACTTTCTATCAAATGGAGTACAATTAATTGTTGATGCTAACATGCTGCCATTGGCTAGTATTTTTATTGAACCGGCAAAGGTATTGTTCTTAAATAACGCAATTAATCAAGGGATTTTAGGTCCAATTGGTGTAGAACAAGCAAAAACGGTTGGAAAATCTATTCTATTCCTATTAGAGGCAAACCCAGGACCTGGTATTGGTGTTCTATTGGCATATTGCCTATTTGGAAAAGGAACTTCTAAACAAACAGCACCAGGTGCAGCAATTATTCACTTTTTAGGCGGTATTCATGAGATTTACTTCCCATATATTCTTATGAAACCAATGATGCTATTAGCTGTAATTGGTGGGGGAATGAGTGGAGTATTTACATTTACTTTATTTGATGCAGGTCTTGTGGCAACACCATCACCAGGTAGTATTTTTGCTGTAATGGCAATGGCTCCAAAAGGTCAGCATCTTGGTGTTTTAGCGGGTGTATTTGTTGCGGCAGTTGTGTCCTTTGTCATTGCCTCTATTATTCTAAAAACAAGTAAAAAAGAAACAGAAGATATTAACGCAGCTACTGAAAAAATGGAAGCGTTAAAAGGTAAAAAAAGCTCTGTAGCATCAACGTTAACAGATCAACCAGCATCAAAATTAACTAATGCGGAAATAGACTATAATGAGGTTAAAAAAATTATCTTTGCTTGTGATGCGGGAATGGGTTCGAGTGCTATGGGTGCATCTATTCTAAGAAACAAAGTGAAAAAATCTGGCGTTTCTGGTATAGAAGTAACGAATACATCTATTGCCAATCTTCCAAGTGATGTAGATCTTGTTATTACACATAAAGATTTAACAGATCGTGCCATTTCAAAATTGCCAAATACGCATCATGTATCAGTGGATAATTTCTTAAATAGTCCAAAATATGATGAAATTGTTAATAAATTAATGGAAGCAGAAGAACAGGTAAAAATTTAAGGGAGATCGATTTTTGAAACACTGTCCAAGGGCAGTGTTTTTTTCTAAGGGTAAGAAAGTATAAAATTTTTGAAATGTTAAGGCTGTCTAGCTCCGACATACAGGATGTACAAGTGCGGTGAAGACATAAGGCTCGCAGGATGCGAGTCAATCGATGTTGCATATTTAGTCGATTTTCTTCTTTTACGCGTATTTAGCCGGCAAGCGCCTAGCCTCTATGCCTCATGACTCTAAAAGTAAAGAACACTTTTTGAGTCAAGAGAACATTTTTCTTTGAGGCTGAATAAGGCGCCCGCGCTTTTTTTAAAAGGTAAGAAAGTATAAAGTTTTCAAACTAGATTAGTGTCTAGCTCCAGCGCCTAGCCCCTGTGAAAGATAACCTCCTGCCTCTAAAAGTAAAGAACACTTTTTGAGTCAGGAGAACATTTTTCTTCGGGGCTGAGCAAGGGCGCTTGCGCTTTTTCTGTGAAAATAAAACGGGCGAGTGGCTATTCTGGGTATCTGTATAATACAGTAACGTGTTCTATTTGATAGGGCGGGTACAGGATTTTGGTGTAAAGAAAATCTTGAAGCGTGGACTTCTAGAAAAAAGACAATAGTAAAGAAAGGGTGTGACCTCAATTTTTTAAAAAAATCACAACCTTAATAGAGTATTGTAATGGAAGGTCGTCTAACCAGCTAGACGTGGTTCAGAGAAGTGTTGCTTATTAATAAATAGGGTATATATAATTCTTAAAACTTTATGTGCAATAGCCTGTAAAGCTTTTTTCTTTCCTCTTCTTGCAGATAGAGACCAAAAAACATTTGACATTGAGGTATTTTTCGACCTTGATATAGCCCAAGCAACCTCACAAAGAGCAGCTTTTATATGTGGGTTTCCTTGAACGCTTTTGGAACTTTTCTTTTTACCAGCACTTTCATTATTGCCAGGTGATACACCAGCCCAAGAAGCTAAATGTCTTGATGAAGGGAATTGGCTCATATCTGTTCCGATTTCCGCAATAATAACAGCAGCTGTGTGTTCCTTTATACCTGGGATAGATAAAAGTATTTCTTTTTCTTCTTGATAGGAATGAAGCAGGGTATCTATCCTATTTTCAAGTTCTTGAATGGAAGTTTCCAAATACATGATATGATTCCAAGAGCTTTTAATCATAAACATTTGATGTTCATTTAATGTTCCGAAAAGAGAATCGGAAATGGTATCAGCCTTCTTGCGGAGAGAATGATGGATATTGGCATCAACATCAGCCTTATCAAGGTATCCATTATCGACTAACTGTTTCAAAAGTTTACGTCCAGAAACCCCAAAGATATCAGAAATAACTGAACCAAGCTTTATGTTTGAACATTCGAGGACCTTTGAAATTCTATTTTTTTCAGCTGTTAAGTTACCAACCCATTTCTTGCGTAAACGGTTCAAATCTCTTAATTCCCGAAGATCTTGGGAAGGGACAAAGCTTTTTTCAATCAATCCATGACGAAGAAGCTTGGCAATCCATTCTGCATCTGAAACATCGGTCTTACGACCAGGAACGTTTTTAATACGTTGGGCATTGGCCACAGTAATATCGAAATATCCTTCAAGGATGTTGTATACCGGCTTCCAATAGATTCCGGTACTTTCCAGAGCAATGTGTGTAATTTGTTTTTCTTCTAACCACTTTAATAAATCAAATAAACTTTTGGTTAAAGTGGAAAAAGTCTTGGTTTCTTTTTGAATGGATTCATTATTAGTGCCAGTTAGGGCACAAACTACAATCTCTTTTTGATGAACATCCATTCCGGCACAATGGGTTAATAAAATGTCCAAATAAAACAACCTCCAAAGTAGTGTCTATGGAAAGTGGAATAAGCTTGGTCAAACAGCATTTTTCTGTACGTGATCATCCTCAAAAATTGAAGAGTCAACAAAGGGGTGTACACAAGGCAAATTCCAAACAGTTTCTTATACAGGGTCGAACCACCACAAAAGCGCACGTAAAGATTACTTCCCATAGCATTAATCAGTATGGAAAAATGGACAAAAAAGTAAAACCCCGGCTTAGAAAAAATTTTCATGCCGGGGTGTGAGTGTGAAATCATGTGTGTTTCTTAATATAGGGTAAGAAAATAGGGAATTATTAAATTAATTTTGGCAACAATAAGTTTGAAAATAATATGTTTTGTATTAATTGAAAGTGCTATCATTCGTTTATATAATTAAATTATGTCAAGGCAATAGGGTGAGAAGACATGCTGATATCAGCTAGAGAAAGAGTAATTTTACAGTTTTTATTAGAAGGAATAAATGAGGAAATTACCATTAAACAACTTGCTGAAATAGTAAATGTCAGTGAGCGGACGATTCATCGAGATGTAAAAAATATTGAGGATATTTTACACAGCTTTCATCTGAAATTACAAAAAAAAGCAGGTGTGGGATTAAAAATTATAGGTAATCAAGATGATGTTTATCAATTACGGTTAACCATTTTAAAGCAAGACTTTACCGAATATACTTCCGAAGAACGGCTAATAGTTCTTCTGTGTGCATTACTTGATAATAAGGAACCAACGAAGTTATTTACCTTAGCTAACGACTTAGGAGTAACAAATGCTACGGTTAGTCATGATTTAGATAAATTGGAGCCATTTCTTCAAGAGTATGGATTGAAACTTATTCGAAAAAGGGGATATGGGGTTGAACTAGAAGGACCGGAAGAAGGAAAAAGAGGGGCTATTCGCAATCTTATTGCCGACCGTTTTGATGTACCTGATTTTTTGAAAATGGTAAAAGAGAATATTCAAAAAAAATCTACGAATAAAGTCGATTCTATCTCAGCAAGACTTTTAGGATTAATGCAAAAAGATAAACTTATGCTTATTGAAAATATTATTGAAGAGATAAATGAATTACTGCCATATCCACTAGCAGACAGCTCATACGTAGGTCTAGTTGTGCATATTGCTCTTGCGATGGAGAGAATCCAAAGGGGAGAAAATATTATCTTAAAAGAAGAGTATTTATATGAATTAAGAAGCACGAAAGAATATGAGTTTGCAAAAAAAATAGTACAGCAACTAGAACAAATATTTACCGTTTGTATTCCTGAAGGAGAAATTGGGTATATAACGATGCATTTAAGAGGGGCAAAAATTAGGTATAACAAGGATTTCGGTATAAGAGACGAAAATATAGAAGTTGCCATGATTGTTCATGATCTTATAAAAAATATGGAAGTATTGCTTCGTACGAAACTGACCGATGCGTCCCTTTTTAATGGATTGCTTGCACATCTACAGCCAGCCATGTATCGGCTAAAACAAAAGATGAAAATATCTAATCCGCTTCTAGGAAAGATAAAAAAGGATTATGCAGATTTATTTCTCAAAGTAAAAGAAGCAGCATCCCTTTCTATCCCAACAATGTATATACCGGAAGAGGAAATTGGGTATTTAGTTTTACATTTTGGCTCTGCTATTAATGCAAAACAATCTACGAAAAAACTTAAGGTATTAATAATTTGTTCAAGTGGTATAGGGACATCTAAAATGCTAGCAGCAAAAATATATAATCAGATACCAGGTTTAGCAGAGTTGAAAACGGTTTCTGTTTTTGGATTGAAAAATATTTCATTAGATAGTTATGATGCGGTTCTCTCAACGATTCCAATTGAAGAGAAGACACATGATTATTTACTAGTGAGTCCAATTTTAACAGATCAAGAGCTTGCAGAAGTGAAAAGCTATCTGCATGACAAGAGTGGGCAGCTGCTGTTGGACGAATTGCCTAGAATAAATGAAGAAACACAAGAGATATCTCTACATTTTAATCATTTTAGGCAGTTGGGAAATCAAATTCAAAGGTTAGCATCCATCCTAAAAGAAATGGAAATATGGAATGAAATAGATGGAGGGGAATTTCATACTACTTTAGAGCAAGCGCTAGCTGAACTAGTGAAAAGAGGATCTATCGAACAGGTGGATGCGGTCCTCACTAGCCTTTTAGACCGTTCAAAATTAGGTGGGCTGGCGATACCAGGAACTACTCTAGCTCTTTATCATACAAGGCATTCTAACGTAATCAAGCCATCTTTTAATATTATAGAATTGCAAGAACCATTGGAACTAAATGCAATGAATGGAGAAAAGGAAAAAGTAAAAAGAATTCTCTTGTTGTTAGCTCCATTTAATTTAGATGATTCTGATATGGAATTATTAAGTTTTATAAGTGCTTTAATTATTCAATCGGAAAAAAGTATTCAACTATTTAAAGATGGAAATAAGGAAGAATTAATTCATTATATAAGCTGTCAATATTTAAATAACTATATTCAAGTTAATCAGGAGGAGAAGTAATGTCTATTTTAAAAGAAGAAAATATTATGTTAAACAGTCAAGCATCAGGAAAATTGGAAGCGATTAAAAAAACGGGGCAGCTTCTAGTGGACAATGGTTATGTGTCACAAGATTATATTGAGGAGATGTTAAAAAGAGAAGAAATGTCATCGACTTATATGGGTAACTTCTTAGCTATTCCTCATGGAACGGATCAATCAAAAGGCTCTGTTATTCATTCTGGTTTATCTGTATTGCAAGTTCCGAATGGAGTGGATTTTGGAGACGGAAATATAGTTAAACTGTTAATTGGAATTGCTGGTAAAGATGGAGAGCATTTAGATATCTTGTCTCAAATTGCTATTGTGTGCTCAGAAGAAGAGAATGTTGAAAAATTAGTTCAGGCAACAACGGAAGAGGAAATCATCCGAATTTTAAGTGAGGTGAACTGAAATGAAAGCGATTCATTTCGGCGCAGGGAATATAGGAAGAGGTTTTATTGGCTTATTATTGAATCAATCTGATTATGAAGTATGTTTTGTCGATGTAAATGAAAGATTAATAGAGGAAATCAACAAGGTAGGAACGTATCAAGTTTTTTTAGCGAATAATCAAAACGAGTCTTTTACTGTATCTGACGTAACAGGAATAAACAGTAAATTAAATCCAGAAAAGGTAGTAGAGGAAATTGTATCTGCAGATTTAATTACAACTGCTGCTGGTCCTACTATTCTTTCATTTATCGCTCCAGTTATTGCGGAAGGATTAAAGGCTAGAAGAAAAAAACAAAATACTTATTTAAATGTAATCGCTTGCGAGAATATGATTGGTGCAAGTAGTGCATTAAAGAAATTTGTACTTGAACATTTAAACAAGGAAGAAGCATCATGGGTTGAAGAGTATGTCGGTTTTCCCGATTCAGCTGTTGATAGAATTGTTCCTAATCAACATAATGAAAAGTTATTAGATGTTTTAGTTGAACCATTTCAAGAGTGGGTAATTGATGAGACGGCTATTAAAGGAGCAAAGCCTTCTATTAAGGAAGCGCAATTTGTGAAGAATTTACAAGCATATATAGAGAGAAAACTGTTTACAGTAAATACTGGTCATGCTGCTACTGCTTATTTTGGATATGTAGAAAATGATCAAACAATAGCAGAAACGATTAAAAAGAAGGAAATAGAAGCAAAAGTATTAAACGTACTAGAAGAAACAGGAAAAGTTTTGATAAAAAAGCATCATTTTGTAGAAGAAGAACATTTTCTATATATAAAAAAGATTATCGGTCGTTTTGCAAATCCACAGATTGTGGATGATGTTAAAAGAGTGGGGCGTTCTCCTTTGCGCAAGCTTGGTCCCAATGATCGTTTAGTAGCACCGGCTTTAGAATACATGCAAATTTTTAAAGCGGTTCCAAATAGTCTAGTTCAAGTAATGGCAGCTGCACTAACTTTTTATACTCCAGAAGATCAAGAATCTATCGAAATGAAGCAATTGATTGAGGAAAAGGGAATAACAAAGGCATTTAGTGAAATAACTGGCTTAGAGGAAGAACATGCATTAGTTAAGGCGGTTGCAGCATTTACAGTGGTTAATAACTGATAAGAATAAAAAATGAAAGATTCTTCTATTCGATCAAGACAATATTGATACCGTATAGAAGATAGTTTTTAGATAGTAGCAGAATGATCTCATGCAAAAGCTGCCGAAAGGATAATTCCTTATGGCAGCTTTTTCTTATAACAGGAAAATAGTGGAGGAGAACTCACAAGTGGTAAGAATAATGGATATTGGATAAACCATATAGATGCTCATGAACAATAATGAAGTATTTATTAATGAGATGTTCTAGAACTTGCTCTTGTTTTCGTTTGTCTATATTTATGCCAGCCTTTTTTTACAATAGGATAAATAATAGGTGCCCATTTAATAACCCTTTTAATAAATTTTTTCATTCAAAACACTTCCTTTCTTATTTTATATCATTTCCCAATTAAGCGAATTATTAAACTGAAACAGGACGATCGATAGAAAAGCTTTTTTATATTTACTCGAAAAGTTAGACACCCTTGCTAATAAAGAATCGCACCATTGCACATGAAGATGAGTCTACAGGAAAGCGAATTGTATTATGACTAGAGTCAAAGCCTTTTTCAGAGTAGCTTAACAAAGAAACAAATAATAGGAAAAAAGGTTGATTCTTGTATTTATGAAAAAAAGAGCATATAGTTTTTTATAGAGTATATTTTTTGTTTGCAAAGTGTAGAGCAAGCTATATGAAAGATCATGTATGAAAAAAATCCTGATGAAGAGTTGATTCTTGTAATTGAAGCAGGGAGCAGACGGAATACATGAAGACTACTGTGGGAAAGCGAGAAAGAAGAGAAGATCGCCACCCGCCCCATGAAAAGCGAAGTATATTCCGACTGCGGACTTAATTAATAAGCATTATTTTCAGGGAAGCTTAAAAAAAGTAAAGGATAGGTAGTTAATGGAAAAAATCAAACCCTATTTAGAAAAATTACGTCGATTTTGGAAAAGAAGACATATTACCCAAATTATCCTTTTAGCACTTTTGTTAGTAGTACTTCTTTCTATTTTATATTTTACGTATTTAGCGAGTCAGGCAAATGTAAGCACATTAAAAGCAGGACTTAGCCAAGCAACTGTTATATATGATAAAGACGGAGATGAAGCAACAAGAATTAAAACAGATCGGACAGAAGGCATTACACTAAAAGACGTACCCGATTATGTGCCAAAAGCAGTTGTGGCAATAGAAGATGAACGATTTTACAAACATAATGGATTTGATATTAAAGGGATTGCTCGCGCCTTTTTTAAAAATATTTTTGCTGGAAGAATAACAGGTGGAGGAAGTACGATAACACAGCAATTAACGAAAAATGCATTGCTTTCATCAGAACAAACATATAAACGTAAAGCAGAGGAATTATTTCTAGCAGTGGAAATCGAAAAACACTATAAAAAAGATGAAATACTGCAAATGTATTTAAACCATGTTTATTTTGGCAGCGGTGCCTGGGGAATCAGTTCTGCTTCCCAAAAATACTATCATAAAAATATTCAAGATGTTTCCATCAGTGAAGCAGCACTTCTTGCAGGACTATTGCAGGCTCCTTCCGCTTTAGATCCTTATAAAAACTATGATGGCGCAATAAAAAGGAGAAATATAGTTCTAAGTAAAATGAAAGAAAAGAACGTAATTACAAAGGAACAATATAAAGAAGCTCTTGCTGAAAAGATAGTGCTAAAAGATGGCGGCGGAACATTTATAAAAAGAGATTATCCTTATTTTGTTGATGCTGTCATAGATGAGGCGATTTCTAAATATGGGTTAACACAGGATGAACTTTTAAAAAGAGGATATAAAATTTATACCGAAATGGATCAAAATCTGCAGGCGACCCTTGAAAAAACATTTGCGCGAGATTATCTATTTCCATCTAGTTCGGATAATACATTCGTTCAAGGGGGAGCAGTTTTATTAGATCCAGAAACTGGCGGTGTAAGGGGGCTGGTTGGAGGACGAAAGCAGCAGGTTTTCCGCGGCTTTAACAGAGCAACACAAATTAAAGCGCAGCCTGGATCCACTATGAAGCCTTTAGCTGTTTATACCCCAGCATTAGAAGAGGGATATAAGATTACGTCTACCTTGCAGGACAAACCTTTTAAAAAGGGGGATTATGAACCGCAAAATTTCACAAAGACATATAAAGGAGAAGTCCCGATGTATGAAGCGTTAGAACAATCATTAAATGTCCCGGCGGTGTGGCTGTTAGATAAAATCGGATTAGATAAAGGGTTGGATTCTTTAAAGCGTTTTGGCATTCCGCTAGATAAAGAGGATGAATATTTAGGGATTGCTTTAGGTGGTATGCACAAGGGGGTTTCTCCGTTAGAAATGGCAGAAGCGTATTCTACTTTTCCTAATGATGGGGTAAGGATGGAAAGTCATTTAATAACAAAAATTGTCGGTCCTACAGGAAGTATAATAGCAGAATATAAACCGCAATCAACTAAAGTTACATCTAAAGCAGTAGCAAATGATATAACTTCTATGCTGTTAGATGTCATAAAGTCAGGAACGGGACAAGGAGCAAAAGTGACAGGTTTTCAAATTGCCGGGAAAACAGGATCGACTCAGCTGCCATATAAAAACATTTCAGGTACAAAAGATCAATGGTTTGTAGGGTATACACCTAATTTAGTTGGTGCTATGTGGCTAGGCTATGATAAGACGGATCAACAACATTATTTAAAAAGCAAAAGTTCAGGAGATGTTGTTCCTATTTTCAAAACAATAATGGACCAAGCTGTTCAATATGTAGAACCGGAAAACTTTTCCGTATTGCCTGTAAGTGATCAATTGAAAAGCGAAGGAGTTAAGAAACAAAAAATAGAGAATACGAAAAAAGCGATTAAAGATAAAGCAGATCAATTGGAAGAGAGTTTGAAAGATAATTCCTCCAAATGGGATCAAGTCGTAAAGGAAATGAAAAAAGACGCAAAAACTGCCAGTGAAAAGGTGAAAAATAAAGTGAAAGAAATAATAGGGAACTAAATCTAGAGGACGGAAATTGTCCTCATACTTCATTAAAGTATATTCGGGCCTGGTTTTAATTTTCCCAATAAGTAGACTAACTCCACCATCTTTAGACGGCATACGCTTTTAGCCTTCTATTTTGGTGTCCATACTAAAGTGATTATCCAATCTTTGACTCGGAAAGCAAAAGCACTTTCTGGGTCAAAGGAAAATTGAGGGTTAAACAACGGGTTTGTACATTTGAATAAGTGTGATAAAAGTAACAGCGTAATATGGAGAAACGGAAATTCGAATAAAATTTTTGTTTCATTTAATAATGGGAAATATTTTTGAAAATAAAGGGTATAAAAGAAAAAACGATTCGCAATGAATAAAAGATGTAACCGATTGAAAGTTGATGTTTTCTATAAAAAAATCATCATGTGGTGGTTATGAAAATAGCATTTCACCGATATTTCTGCTATAATAGTTTGGTTGATATTAGTGTATTTAGTATCGGGAAAATGCGGGTTTTTGGTAATTTTATCCTTACGTTTTTTGTCACATTTACAATATTGCAAATGTGTTATTATCATACAGGTAGTAATAATAGATATTTTACCTTATGAAATTGAATGTTCTGTGGCTAATTTTTGAACATTCTGTGAATAATTTAACATTTAATATAAATTGGGAGGGGCTGTACAAAATGAAGGCGAAGAAGGGCTTTTTATTATCGCTCTTAAGCATCGTTCCTATCTTTATTCTAAGTGGGTGCGAAACAAACATGGTCGTATTTGATCCACAAGGACCTGTAGCCAAAAGTATTATGGACTTAATTAATTGGTCCCTTGTATTTATGGTTGTTATTGTTATTGTCGTATTTTTACTATTTGGTTATATCGTTTGGAAATATCGTGAAAAACCAGAGAATAAAGACTATGAACCACCAGAAGAGCATGGGAGCACAGTGCTGGAAATTATCTGGACGGTTATACCACTTTTAATTATCATTGCATTAACAATTCCTACTGTCAAAACAATATATGCTTTAGAAGATATCCCGAAGGATTATAAAGATAAGGATCCAATTGTTATTAATGTTACATCAGCAGATTGGAAGTGGATTTTCAGTTACCCTGAAGAAGGTATTGAAACAGTAAACTATGTAAATATTCCTGCTGGTATACCGGTAGAGTTTAAATTAACATCTGCTGGAACAATGCAGTCATTTTGGATTCCGCAGCTTGCTGGCCAAAAGTATACAATGTATGGTGCTGAGACTGAATTATACGTAGTAGCTGATAACACCGGCTCTTATCTTGGTCAAAATACAAGTTTTAATGGTAGAGGCTATGCTGAAATGCAATTTGATGTAGAGGCTAAAACACCAGAAGATTATGATAAGTGGGTACAGGAAGTGAAAGATACTGCTCCGAAACTTACTGAAGATAAATATAAAGAAATATTAAAGCCGACCCATCTTGGTCGTATGACATATTCTAATACTCATTTAGAATGGATCAATCATGGAAAAGGCGGAGATTCTAATTATTATTTAAATCCTGAAGCATATAAAGTTCATGGTTATCCAGGAAAAATATTCTCTGATGAAAAGAGTAATGGAAGCAAAGAATCTGACGGAGGTGAACATGATGGACATTAAATGGAGTGACATTGTTATTACAGGTGACCCATTGATTCTTTCCGCTCAAATCGGAATTATCTTAACAATGGTTGGTGCGGTTGTTGGGATAACTTATTTGAAAAAATGGAAATACCTTTGGGATGAGTGGATCACAACCGTTGATCATAAGCGCATTGGTATTATGTATATTATCGTAGCTGTTTTGATGTTCTTCCGTGGCGGTATCGATGGCTTGATGATGAAAGCACAAACTGCTGTACCGGATATGAAGTTTTTAGATGCACAGCATTATAATGAAGTATTTACAACGCATGGTGTTATCATGATTCTTTTCATGGCAATGCCTGCCTTAATTGGTTTAATGAACGTGGTTATTCCATTGCAAATTGGTGCAAGAGATGTAGCGTTCCCACAATTAAATGCCCTTAGTTTTTGGCTGACATTTAGTGGTGCTATGTTATTTAATCTATCTTTCGTTATTGGAGGTTCTCCTGATGCAGGATGGACATCTTATTTCCCATTAGCAGGTAAAGAATTTACACCTGGAATCGGAAATAACTTTTATGCTATTTCACTGCAAATTGCAGGTATCGGTACATTAATGACAGGGATTAACTTTGTTGTTACTATCTTGAAAATGCGTACAAAAGGCATGACATTGTTAAGAATGCCAATGTTTACTTGGACAGCATTAATTACAAATATCATTATCATTTTTGCTTTCCCGATTCTTACAGTAGCATTAGCACTAATGACATTTGATCGTTTGTTTGGAACACATTTCTTTACCATCTCTGGTGGAGGAAATGCAATGCTTTGGAATAACTTGTTCTGGTTATGGGGACATCCAGAGGTATACATTGTTGTCTTACCAGCTTTCGGTATGTTCTCAGAAATTATTTCTACTTTCTCAAGAAAACAATTATATGGATATAAATCGATGATTGTATCGATTGTTGGGATTGCGATTTTAAGCTTTGTGGTTTGGGTTCACCATTTCTATACAATGGGCTCAGGACCAGTTGTTAACTCGGTGTTCTCTATTACAACAATGTTAATTGCTGTTCCTACAGGTGTGAAAATATTTAACTGGCTATTTACGATGAGAAAAGGCCGTATTCAATTCTCAACAGCGATGTTATGGTCACTTGCTTTTATCCCGACTTTTACAATCGGTGGGGTAACAGGGGTAATGCTTGCAATGGCTGCAGCAGACTATCAATATCATAATACATTATTCTTAGTTGCTCATTTCCATTACGTGTTAATACCTGGTGTTGTTTACGCTGTTTTCGCAGGATTTTATTACTGGTGGCCGAAAATGTTTGGTTATGCATTAAACGAACGTTTAGGAAAATGGCATTTCTGGTTATTTAATATTGGTTTTAACGTTACATTTATGCCAATGTTCTTCTTAGGACTAAAAGGAGCAGTAAGACGTTCTTACACTTTCTCAGCAGAGTCTGGGTTCGGTCCATTATTCTTATTATCAGCTATTGGTTCTCTAATCTTAGCAGCAGGTTTTGCAGTATTATGTTATAACATTTACTACAGTGCTCGCTATTCAGATCGAAATATTTCTACTGATCCATGGAATGCAAGAACAATAGAATGGCATACAGCTTCACCTGTTCAGTTCTATAACTTTGCACAGCTTCCAGAAGTGAAATCATTAGATGCATTTTGGTATATGAAAAAAAATAAACAAGATTTAGTGTTAAAAGAAGAAGAGCTGGAAGAAATCCATATGCCAAGCAACTCATGGCTTCCATTCTTTATGTGTGTTGTCTTTGGTACAGTAGGATTCTTTATGGTATTTGAATTGCATATACTTGCAGCTATTGCTAGTATTGGTATTTTTGTAGGATTAATACTTCGTTCCTTTGATCGTGATGAAGGTTATCATGTAAAACTTGATGTTATCAAGAAAACGGAACGTGCATGGAGAGGTGAGAAATAATGGCTAAAGTAGATACATCTTTACCGTTAGAGTATCAAACGGAGCAAAACCGCTTGAATATTCTAGGTTTCTGGATCTTCCTAGGTGCGGAAGTCGTTTTATTTGCATCTTTATTTGCAGCGTATGGTTCCCTTGCAGATAAATTTGCTGGAGGACCAACTCCACAGGAACTTTTTAAGTTAAAAGATATTTTGATTGAAACATTGCTGCTATTAACAAGTAGTTTTACTTGCGGTATCGCAATTTGGGAAATGCGCCGTCATAATGTAAAAGGTTTAATTACTTGGTTAATTATTACGCTTTTATTAGGTGCTGGCTTCGTATTTTTTGAAGTAAATGAATTTATTCATTATGTTCATGAAGGAGCAACCATGCAAACAAGTGCTTTCCTATCTAGTTTCTTTGTTCTTTTAGGAACGCATGGTCTGCATGTTTCGATGGGGATTGGTTGGGCAATATTAATAATCATACAACTAGTGAAACACGGCTTAACACCAACTACTGCTCGTAAAACTTTTATTATTAGTCTATACTGGCACTTTTTAGACGTAGTGTGGATCTTTATTTTCACATTCGTTTATTTATCGAGAATGTAGGGGTGGTGGACAAAATGACGAAAAATCATAAAAATGAAAAGTTTCCAACTGGGCATATTGCAGGGTTTATCGTTTCATTGCTCCTAACCTTTGCAGCAGTTGGAGCAGTTAAATTTACAGATTTACCATTTTATACGGTTATGTATATAATTGGTGCATTAGCTGTTATCCAAGCAGCCCTTCAGCTGTTTATGTTTATGCATTTAACTGAAGGAGAAGGAAAGGTTCAAGTTATTAATATTGTATATGCGTTCTTCTGCGCAATTGTAGTTGCAGCAGGTACAATTTGGGTAATGACATCAGGGCATGTGCATTATTAATCCCGAGAATTGAAAAAATTCGAACTGAATAGTTTGTAATAAGGTCTAATCTTATAACCATCTACTAGACAGCAGAAACCACTGCCAACTAGTAAGAAGGTGGAGATTAGACCTTTTTTCATGCAACCAATTTCGCACCATGAACAATGAAAATAGGCGAGTTTGATTGAGTTTATTGTTATGCTGAAGCAGGGAGCAACCGAAATACACGGAGAAACCTATAGAATCTGTGCCCGCCCCATGGTAAGCCAAGTGTAATTCGGCTGCAGACTTATTGAGAGTGCATTACCTTAGTCTTAGAAAGAATCACATCTCCAAAGAAATAAGCAAAGTATACGTAAAATGTCACAAATAATAGAAAAGTATTGACGAAATACATAGAAATGTTAAAATTAGATGAGAATTAAATGATAATGAATATCATTTTCGTTTAAATATCTTAAAATTTGATAAAAGGAGGGGTAGGAGAGTTCTTATTTACTCTATATAAAATGAAATTAAAATTTCTACTAATTATCCTTTTATTGTTATCTACTATCTCCTTATTTGTAGGAGTAATAGATATAAACCCATTAAGTATTTTTCATCTCACAGAAAATCAAAAGGAGATTCTGCTAATAAGTAGGTTTCCACGTTTAATCAGTATCATTATTGCCGGAATGAGCTTAAGTATTTGTGGACTTATTATGCAGCAAATTACGAGAAATAAATTTGTTTCACCTACAACGGCAGGTACCATGGATTGGGCAAGGTTTGGTGTGCTAATTGCTTTGATGATGTTTACTTCAGCGAGCCCCATAACCAAAATGCTGATTGCTTTTTTATTTGCTTTATTAGGAACCTTTTTATTTATGAAAATTTTAAATCGAATAAAATTTAAGGATGCTATCTTTATTCCGCTTATTGGATTAATGCTTGGAAATATCATTAGTTCCATCACTACCTTTTTTGCACTCAAATATGATTTGATTCAAAATATGTCCTCTTGGCTGCAAGGAGACTTTTCCTTAATTATGCAAGGAAGGTATGAACTATTATATATAAGCATTCCGATAGTGATTATTGCTTATTTATTTGCTAACAAGTTTACAATCGCAGGAATGGGAGAAGATTTTGCTAAGAACTTAGGCCTGAACTATAAAAAAGTTGTTAATATTGGATTAATCATAGCAGCGTTAGTATCATCTGTTGTTTTGTTAACAGTTGGAACAATTCCTTTTTTAGGACTAATTATTCCAAACATAGTATCGATCTATAGAGGCGATAACCTGAAGCATAGTTTATTACATACTGCATTACTAGGAGCAGTGTTTGTACTTGTCTGTGATATTTTAGGAAGAATTATTATTTATCCTTATGAAATATCAATTGGATTAATGGTTGGTGTTATTGGAAGTGCCATATTCCTTTATTTATTATTAAGGAGAAAAACATATGAAGCAGCTTAAAATAAAAATACTATTATTATTGCTTCTAGCTAGTATTTTAATTTCCATTTTTATGTTAATAAAAGTGAATCCATATAATTGGGGATATGTTCTTCCTAGAAGAGCCGTTAAAATTATGGCTATTATTTTAACAGGTGGTTGTATAGCTTTTACCTCACTCGTATTCCAAACCATTACAAACAACAGGATATTAACGCCAAGTATTTTAGGCCTCGATTCCCTTTACTTATTTATTCAAACTTTCGTCATTTTCTTTTTTGGCTCCAAAAATTTTACGCTGATGAATAGTAATATGAATTTTCTTTTATCTGTTGCAATAATGATTGTATTTACAACAATACTTTATCAATTATTTTTTAAAAGAGAAAATCAAAATATTCTACTGCTGCTCCTTATCGGAATTGTACTAGGAACTTTTTTTCAAAGTTTATCCTCTTTTATGCAGATGTTAATTGACCCTAATGAATTTCTTATCGTTCAGGATAAAATGTTTGCAAGCTTTAATAATATTAATGTAAACATCTTAATAATTAGTAGTATAGCTGTTACTGGGGTAGCTATATATACTTACAGGTTTAGTAGATTCTTTGATGTGATGTCACTTGGCAAAGATCAAGCTATTAACCTCGGGATTGATTATGACAAAGTGGTTAGAAATATGTTGATTGTTGTTGCCATATTAGTATCAATAGCGACTGCATTAGTGGGTCCAATTACTTTTTTAGGACTGCTTGTTGTTAACTTAGCACGGGAATTTATGAAGACATATAAACATAGCTACTTACTAGCAAGTTCTATCCTATTCAGCATCATTGCATTAGTAGGCGGTTTGTTAGTGGTAGAAAGAGTGTTTACCTTTTCAGCCACAATTAGTGTGATTATTAACTTTATTGGCGGTACATATTTTATTTATTTACTTTTAAGGGAGAGGAAAGCATGGTAGAGGTTAAGAATGTAGTGAAGCAATTCAGTGGAAAAAGTGTCCTTGAAAATGTTTCTCTTTCCATTGAAAAAGGGAAAATAACCTCTTTTATCGGTCCGAATGGTGCTGGTAAAAGTACGTTGCTAGCTGTTATAAGCAGATTGTTGAAAGCTGATAGTGGTGATGTCTTCATAGATGGAGAAAATCTTAAAAATAGCAATAATAATGTCCTTGCTAAAAAAATTTCTATTTTGAAACAAGCGAATCATATTAATCTGCGCTTAACAGTTAAAGAGCTAGTCGGTTTTGGAAGGTTTCCATATTCACAAGGAAAGCTGACAAAAGAGGATGAAAGATTTGTTGAGGAAGCTATTGAATATATGGAATTGGCTGAGATACAACATAAATATTTAGATCAGCTTAGCGGTGGACAAAAGCAAAGAGCATATATTGCAATGGTAATTGCTCAGGATACAGAATATATTCTGTTAGATGAACCACTAAACAATTTAGATATGAAGCATTCTGTACAAATAATGAAAGTCTTAAGACGAATGGTAGATGAATTAGGAAAAACAGTTGTAATTGTTATACATGATATTAATTTTGCCTCTGTGTATTCGGATAATATTGTGGCATTAAAAGACGGTCGAGTTGTTAATAATGGACCAGCAAATGTCATTATAAATCGATCCATTCTAAAAGATATTTATGAAATGGACATGCAAATTGAGGAAATTAATAACCAAAAAATCTGCGTTTATTTTGCTTAATCAAAATCGTAAATTATTGATTTGCTAGAAGGCAGCTAGTGGTAGCAAAAAGAAAGGGGGCAGTGCTGTTATGGAATAAGACTTTGTAAAAAGTCACTTGGCTAAAAGTACCATAATAACACTACCACTGGAATAAAAAATAGTTTCAATAGCAAGAGAGCATTCTAGGAAAATGTTCACTAGCTGAAACTATCTCTTAATATCTAATCATAGGATATTCTGTTTTCCATTGCAATGAAATCAATTTAAATATAATAAAAATGGAGTTTGGAGTGTCTAATTTGAAAAAATTATCTATTTTATTTGTAGCATTGATAGTGACTGTTTTGGCAGCTTGTGGGAATACATCTACTACAGGCTCTAATAATAAAGAAGAGAAGGCAACTGAAGTAACAATTAAACATGAACTAGGGGAAGCAAAAGTTAAAGTGAATCCTAAAAAAGTGGTAGTTTTTGATTTTGGAATTCTAGATACTTTGGATAAGCTAGAAGTAAAGGTAACAGGAGTTCCACAAAAAAATATACCGGAATATTTATCAAAATATAAAGATGCATCATATAAAAATGTGGGTGGCTTAAAAGAACCAGATTTTGAAGCAATTAGTGAGTTGGCTCCAGATGTTATTTTTATCTCAGGAAGACAATCCGCTGCTTATGATGAATTAAGCAAGATTGCCCCAACCGTATACGTGGCAGTTGACAGTGCCAATTATGTAGAATCATTTAAGAAAAATATGAATATTATCGGAGAAATCTTTGATAAAAAGCAAGAAATCGCAGATGAGTTAACAAAGTTTGATGCATCAGTTGCAGAAATTAATGAGAAAGCAAAAGCAATAGAAGGAAAGTCTTTAGTTATATTGGTGAATGATGGAAGTGTTAGTGCGTATGGTTCTAAATCAAGATTTGGAATTGTACATGATGTTTTTGGATTAGCACCAGCGGATGAAAAAATAGAAGCATCTACACATGGGCAAAGTATTTCATTTGAATATATTGCTGAAAAAAATCCAGAATACTTATTCGTCGTTGACCGAGGTGCTGTGGTAGCAGGGGAATCCTCTGCTCAAAAAGTATTAGACAATAAGCTTGTTAACGGTACAAATGCAGCAAAAAATGGTCATATCATTTATTTAGATCCTAATTACTGGTATCTATCTGGTGGAGGACTTGTTTCTGTAGAAGAAATGGTAAAAGAGATAGAAGCAGGCATAGCAAAATAATTTGTCTTAATAAAACCATCTAATCCTCATTTCAAGGGTTAGATGGTTTTTTCGTTTTTAGGAAATTTTAAATGAAATGGGATGGTGGATAACTAGGCGGTTGTGTTCGCATTCAGCTCCAGCGCCTAGCTCCTGTAAACATTTTCTTCAGAGCTGTTCAAGACACTTACGCATTTGTTCTAGTTTAGAAAGTGTAGGCTGTGAATCAACCAATTACTTCGCATGGAGTAGTGATAGTAAAGGAGAAAGTTTTCTATAGGAAATTAGGATATAAATATTGCATTTTCAACTTAAAGAATCCAATATATAAGAAGAAAATAATATTAAATTTATGCAAGATAAGGGAGGAATAGTATGACTGTGAGATTTGGAATTGTCGGAACAAATTGGATAACTGAGTCTTTTATCCAAGCTGCCAAGCAAATAGAAGATTTTTCATTAACAGCAGTGTATTCACGAACAAAGGAAAAAGGAGAAAGCTTTGCTGGAAAATATGGAGCGGAAAACGTATTTACTGACTTAAAGGAAATGGCAGAAAGCGATTGTTTGGATGCTGTTTATATTGCGAGTCCTAATTCTCTTCATGCGGAACAGTCTATTCTTTTTTTAACAAATAAAAAACATGTGCTCTGTGAGAAAGCGATTGCATCAACGGTGAAAGAGTTAGAGAAAATGGTTGCTGTAGCAAAAGAAAATAATGTCTTATTAATGGAAGCATTAAAAACAACCATGCTGCCTAATTTTCAAACGGTTCAAAAGAATCTGCATAAGATTGGAAAGGTACGCCGTGCTTTTGCAAGTTATTGTCAATATTCCTCTCGTTATGATGCATATAAAGAAGGAAACATCTTAAATGCATTTAAACCAGAACTATCGAATGGCTCTTTAATGGATATTGGTGTTTATTGCATTTATCCGATGGTAGTATTGTTCGGAAAACCTGTATCAGTAAAAGCATCCAGTTATTTATTAGAGACAGGTGTAGATGGAGAAGGAAGTATTTTAATGAGCTATAAAGAGATGGACATTGTGATAATGTATTCGAAAATTACCAACTCATATATTCCTTCTGAAATACAGGGAGAAGAAGGGAATATTTTACTAGATCAAATGAACACACCGAAAAAAGTAGATATTTATTATCGAGATGGAGAAAGGGAAGACATTACTCAGCCGCAAAAAGAAGAATCCATGTATTATGAGGCAAAGGAATTTATAGAACGCATTAAAGCAGGTGAAATTGAATCGACCATTAATACACATGAAGTATCTTTAGCAGTAATGGGAATAATGGAAGAGGTTAGAAAACAAACAGGTATTATTTTTCCAGCCGATCATGAATAGCTGAGAAGATTTAAAAACCAAAAATTTTAAAAGAATAAAGCTGAAAATGTTGCTATACATTTTTAATAAAGGTGATTATAGTTAAAGAAGATATACAAATGTAAGCGCTATTGTAAACGGCTGCTGTTAAGGAAAGGGTGAAGGAAATATGACGTTATTTGGAGCAATTGAGGCTGGTGGAACAAAATTTGTTTGTGCAGTTGGATATGCAAATGGAGAGATTAAAGATAAAGTATCTATTCCGACAACAACCCCTGATGAAACAATGCCAGAGGTTTTAGCCTTTTTTCAAAAGCATCAAGTGGAAGCGATCGGAATTGGCTCATTTGGACCTATTGATGTAAATAAAAAAAGTGGAACATATGGAAATATAACAACTACTCCAAAATTAGCTTGGAAAGACTATCCTTTATTAGAAACGGTAAAGAAGGCTTTTTCTGTTCCAGTTGAATTTAATACAGATGTAAATGCGGCAGCACTAGGAGAGGCGATACTAGGAGCAGCAAAAGGAGTGGACAGCTGTTTATATATCACAATAGGTACTGGCATCGGAGCTGGAGCCTACATCCAAGGAGAATTATTACAAGGATTAACACATCCAGAAATGGGCCATATTCTAGTAAGACGACATCCAGAAGATACGTTTACAGGAAGATGCCCATACCATGGAGATTGTTTAGAGGGATTGGCATCAGGTCCTGCAATTGAAGCACGCTGGGGAACAAGTGCCAAGCATTTAAGCGAAAAAGAAGAAGTTTGGGATATAGAAGGATATTATATCGCACAGGCACTTATGCAGTATATTTTGATTTTATCTCCTGAAAGAATCATCTTAGGCGGCGGTGTGATGAATCAGTCCCATGTATTCTCGGCTATTTATAAATATTTACAAGAATTTTTGAATGGTTATTTAGCATTTCCGGAATTATCATCTAATATGGCAGAATACATTGTCAAACCAGGACTTGGTGATCAGGCAGGAATCACTGGTGCTATCCTTTTGGCAAAAAAAGCTTGGAATGAAAGCAAGGAGTTTGTTATTAAATAGACTTATTTTTTCATTCTTACGGAATTTCTATAGGCGTAAAAAAGTGTTAGGAACAAGGGGGTGTTCAAAAGTCTATTTATCGACAATTGGATGCCCTTTTTTAATTTTGTCATATGGTTTTGGTCGCAATCCATTTGTGGAACGCTAGTACTTATTTTTCAAGTTTCACAAGCTTCAGCCTGTTTTCTACTTCAAAGATCTGTTTAATTGTAAATCCTAATTTTATATATAACTGCAATGCTGGTTTATTATCTGCTGCTGTACATACAATAATTCGTTTTGACTTTTTTTGTATAATATAATCAAGCAGTTTTGTTGCAAAACCTCTGCCAAATAAAGAGGGGTGAACAACAAGTCGACAGATTTCTAGATACTCGGCTTCCTCCTTAAATGAAATAACGGCAGCTAATCGATTGTTGCTGTACACCCCCATGAAAGTTTCCTTGCATGTTTGAATGCTTAAATAATCTTCCTTTAAAGGCGGTAAATCTTCATACTGAATAATTTGTGCCTCTACTTTGTAAGCAGCTGTTTGAAGCTCTAAAATTTCCTTTGCTATTTTTGAGTTAGTTTGATCTAGTTCTATGACCATCATATTATTTGCCTTTCTTTTTATCTGTCTTTATTTTGAGGATATGAATGAAATGCTACCCTGAAAATAGGTTTATGCTCTCTGTTTCTTTTTATATGCCATGGTGTGAATCTCTATTAATGTGGAGATTTTTTTCTGCATTCCCTTCTTGATAGAGTAAATTTTAGCACATACAAAAATACTCTAAAAGGGGGAAGCAGTTGTGAAGCTTGCGACACAGATCATTATAAACTTCATCTAGTCCTCTCTCTTGAGGCAGAAAAGTTTTGATACATGATAAAACATGAAGTATTCCTTACCAGGCGTGTTGACTAACTAATAACTCCCTAAAAAAAGTTTTTTAAATTCGGGATTCTGCCCCCATTATGGTAATGCTTTCGGACAGTACCCCCTCATTTTCAATGGAATTTGGTTCTGATTGCCATTTTTAAATCGAAACAGGTAAACTGTACTGGTTTAAAAAGCTACTTAACGTTTCATAGGATAAGTCTGTCTATTTTTGGGAGAATCAACACTCTAGATTCCTTACATAAGTTTTTATGTTTTAGGTATAGTGATGCTTCTTTTATCATGAAGGAGATAAGAACAAAAAATAAAAAGTATGAACAAATTATTTCCTAACCATTAACAATGATTTAAATATAGGAAAAACGATTGCGAAAATAATAGAATAGCGTTTTAATGGAAGAAATTGAATAATAAAAAGGTTAGAAGAGGTGCAAATATGAAAGTATTAGTAATAGAAGATAATGAAAGTGTTTGCTCCATGCTCGAAATGTTTTTTGAAAAAGATAATTTTAAAGGGAAATTTATTCATAATGGATTGGCTGGCTATCAGCATTTCTTGAAGAATGAATATGATCTTATTGTCCTTGACTGGATGCTGCCTGGAATGGATGGTATAACAGTATGTAGGAAAATAAGAGAGATAAATAAAGAAATACCGATTATTATGTTAACGGCGAAGGATTCAGAATCCGATCAAGTGCTGGGATTGGAAATGGGCGCAGATGATTATGTAACAAAACCATTTAGCCCGCTCGCATTAACTGCTAGAATGAAGGCAGTTGCAAGAAGATTGAATAAACAAGACGGGGAAGATGCCAAAGAAGCAAGTATTGTCAAAATTAATAAAGAAACAAGAGAGGTTTTTATTCAAGATAAAAATATTCCGAACCTTACTCCAAAAGAATTTGAAATCTTATCTTTTTTTATACAACATCCAAGGCAAGTATTTTCAAGAGAACAGATTTTGGAGCAAGTATGGGGTTTTCAGTTTTACGGAGATGATAGGACGGTAGATGTTCATATTAAAAGGTTAAGAAGAAAGATTGGCCGCGATAACCAGCCATTCTTCCATACGATATGGGGGGTAGGCTATAAATTTGATGAAACGGTGGTAGTGAATGAGGATTAAATATATTTATCAGCAATTAATTAGCCATATAAGCGTTATTATTGTTGCATTTTTAGTGGTAAGTCTAGTTTTTACCAAGTCTGTCGAGAGTATCGTTTTAAAATTAAAAGGGCAGGAGCTATATGATTATGGAGTAAATATACTTGGTGATCTGCAAAATACGTCTTTTCTTGATTCCGGTCAATCGACGCTCTTTAATTATGCAGATGTTTTAAGAGCAAGAGGCATTAATTTTGGCTTATTTGATACACAGAGAAATGAACTGGTTAATATTGGTGGGCATCTTTCCATAACTGCTAAAGAGTGGAATAAAATTAAAGATGGAACGAAGCCGTTAATTGAGAGCAGTACAGTGCGTGGAAATAAAGAAGTTACATTGGTTGCTATTCCTTATCAAATAAATGGACATGTAGCAGGGGGAATTGTGTTGACAGCCCCGTTAAGCTATTCTCAACAAATGATTAATCAAATCAATCGTTATTTAGTATATACGGTTATTTTTGCATCAGGTGTTGCTTTGCTGTTAAGTTTTTTATTATCCAGGATTCATGTTAATAGAATCAAAAAACTGCAAGAAGCAACAAGTCTTGTCTCTGTCGGTGACTATAATATAAAAGTTCCTTCTTCTAATTTTGATGAAATAGGGGAATTAGCGAATGATTTTAACAGGATGGTCGGAAAACTGCGAGAATCAAAGGAAGCAATTGACGCATTAGAAAATAGAAGAAGACAATTTATGTCAGATGTATCTCATGAGATGCGCACCCCTTTAACTACCATTAGTGGAGTGATAGAAGGATTAAATAATAATATGATTCCAGAACAAGAAAAAGGAAAAGGACTTCATTTAGTAAGTCAAGAAACAAAAAGACTTATTCGTTTAGTAAATGAAAATTTGGATTATGATAAAATTCGTTCGAATCAAATTGTGTTAACGAAAGAAATGATTCAACTGCAAGAGGTTCTCGAAATAATTCAGGAACAGTTATATACACAGGCAGAGGAAAAAAGGATAAAAATTGATGTAGCTGTTGAGGATGATGTGGTGATATTTGCAGATTATGATCGTTTAGTTCAAATTATTATTAATATAACTAAAAATAGTATTCAGTTTACTGAAAATGGTTTTATTTGGCTTCGTGGCAGAATGGAAGGAAACAATACTATTATTGAAATAGAGGATACAGGAATAGGAATTGAAGCAGAAGAAATAGAGAATATATGGAAAAGGTTTTATAAAGCAGATATATCTAGAACCAATACGCCATATGGAGAGTTTGGATTAGGTTTGTCGATTGTAAGACAATTAGTACAGTTCCATCATGGCACTATTACGGTCAAGAGTGAAAAAGGAAAAGGGACTATCTTTACTATACTGTTTCCAATGGATGAATAACAATAGAATAGAAATTTTGCTTCTTAGGCACTCTGAGAAGAGGTTTTGGCTCTCTCAATGAAGTCCGCAGCCGGAATACACTTCGCTTTCCATGGGGCGGGCGCCGAGCCTCCTCGCTGCGCTGTGTGGTCTCGCCTGTCCCGCAAATCCCATAGGAGTCTTCGTGTATTCCGGCTGCTCTTTGCTTTAAACATAGACTGAAAAAAGGAGTGCTGCTTCTTTTTGTGCGTCATGGTGCAAATTTTTGTTTGCTTGGATGTCTATCTAAAAAAAAGGTTCCGCAGCCAGCATACACTTCGCTTTCCTTCGGGCTCATCTACGAGCCTCTTCGCTGTCTCGCCTGTCCCGCAATTCCTATAGGAGTCTTCGTGTATCTGTCTGCTTCCTGCTTCAGGATAAGAAAAAACTTAATCAAACTCACAATTTTTGCTTTAAATGAGCGTTTTTTGGTATGTCTCGGTTTGTTCTTTATTATTTCTAGGTCTTTTCAAAGTTTGTTAATAATTTATTCATATATACTGGTTATGATGTAAATATAACGCAGCTTACTACTCTAGGTTATTAAAAAATATTTCTATAATTATTAGAGTGGAGATCTTCCAAAATGAAATAAAAGAAGAAAAGTGAATTTTTAATAGATAGTAAAAGAGGAGGCATTTATCATGAGTGAATTTGATAAAAAGGATGACTATAATGAAGAAAATACAACGAATGGAAAGGAGGGAGATTCCTTTCAGCATTCAGATGCAAAAGTAGAAGAGGAGAACAAGAAAGCAGCACAAAGTCCAGAAGATAATGTGCAAGTCAGTCACGTTGAAAATCAAACGAAATTTGATTCTGCTGATCGGGAAGAATTGGACATAGTACCATCAATAGATGAATCAGATTCAGCAGTTCAGACAGAACAACAGCATCGCTCGGAAGAATCAAATGCTGGAGCAGAGGAAATGGCAGCAGCATCCATGGAAGAACCGGAAGCACAACGTTCTAAAATACAAAAGAATAGTGAAAAGTCCAGATTAAAGGGATTCTTTTCTTTATTGGCAGCAGGAATAGTAGGATCTGCATTAACAATCTTTACGATTCCATATACTGATTCCTATCAGGAAAAATACGAAAAGGTTGAACAGAAGGTCGAAGATTTATCACAAAAGCTAGAAAGCAATAATGCTAGTAATATTACAGCTCAAACAACTGCTGCTACTGCTTCATCATCTGCCAGCAGTTCAACTTCAATTGCGGATATGGTGGAAACATCATCAAAAGCAATTGTTGGAATTGTTAACTTGCAGCAGCAAACAAATCAATTCTCACAAGGTTCACAAGGTGATGTGGAAAGTGGTTCAGGCTCAGGGATAATATTTAAAAAGGATGATAAATACGCTTATATTGCTACAAATAATCATGTAATCGAAGGGGCTAATAGCTTGGAAATTTCGCTATATAATGGCGATAAAACAGAAGGTAAGCTGATTGGAGCAGATGCCCTTACTGATTTAGCTGTAGTAAGAATTGATGCGAAATATGCAACAGATACTATTAATTTTGGAGATTCTTCTACATTAAGACCTGGCGACCAAGTATGGGCTATTGGAAATCCACTCGGTTTAGATTTATCCAGAACAGTTACACAAGGGATTGTAAGTGCTGTGGATAGAAGTATAGACGTAAATACTTCAGCAGGAGACTGGCAGTTTAATGTTATTCAAACAGATGCAGCCATCAATCCAGGAAACAGTGGTGGAGCATTAATTAATGCAGCTGGCCAGGTTATCGGTATTAATAGCTTGAAAATCTCTGAAGATGGAGTGGAAGGTTTAGGTTTTGCTATTCCAAGTAATGATCTTCTTCCTATAGTGAATGAAATTATCGAAAAAGGTAAAGTAGAACGTCCATATATCGGAGTAGGGTTAGCAAGCTTAGAAGAGGTACCGCGTATGTACTTGCAAGATCTTCCTAATGATGTGACAAAAGGCGTGATGATTACAAATATTGATTCTAGTTCTGCAGCCGCTAAAGCAGGGTTAGAAGTTCAGGACGTTATTGTATCAGTTAATGGGACAAAATTAGAAGGAGCATCCGATTTAAGAAAAATTCTTTATACAAAGGTAAAAATAGGAGACAAAATTAAGCTGGAAATTTACCATAACGGCAAGTCTAAAACAGTAGAATTAACTTTGACAAGCAATACAAATACAAACGGATAAAGTGAAAATCAGATGGTGTACAACCATCTGATTTCAAGCTGTAATGACGAAAAAAATAATAATTTGGTCATAATTTGGTCATAATTATCTGTTAGCATATTTCGTATGTCGTTTAATAGAGTGGAAGATTAGTCACATAATAAGAACAAATAAAAGGATTGTAGAAAGGATAGAATATGTTAAAGAATAAAAAAGTATTTGTACCGATTTTAGCCATAATTTTAATTGCCTTAATCATAGGAGCTGTGCTTTTAGTGAAAAAAGAAAATACAGCAGCAACTGTGAATGGAGAAAAAATTACAAAAACGGAAGTAAATAAAGTATTAAATGAACAATATGGTTCAAGTATTGTTGATTCATTAATTGCTGATAAGGTAGTCGACTTAGAAGCGGAAAAAGAAAAAATTAAAATAACAGCCAAAGAAAAAGAAGAAGAAATGAATACATTAATCAGTTCATATGGTGGAGAAGAAAGTTTTAATGCAGCTTTAAAATCAAATAATGCTTCCAAAGCTGATATTGAAGAGCAAATGGAGCGTTATTTAAAAATTAAAAAATTATTAACACCAACTATTAAAATAACGGATGATGAAATTAAATCCTACTTTAATGAGAATAAAGCAACTTATGCACAAGCTGAGCAGGTAGAAGCAAGTCATATTTTAGTAGAAGATGAAAAAACAGCGAAAGAGGTAAAGAAAAAATTAGATGATGGAGAAGATTTTGCAGATTTGGCAAAAGAATACTCCACAGATACAGCTTCCAAAGCAAGCGGTGGTGAACTTGGTTACTTCGGCAAAGGAGAAATGGCAGCGGAATTCGAAGATGCGGCATTCTCTATGAAAGAAAATGAAATCAGTGACCCGGTAAAAACAGAGTTCGGTTATCATATAATAAAAGTAACAGGACATAAAGAGGCAAAGGATGCAAAGCTGGAAGATCATAAAGAGGAAATAAAAGAGACATTATTAGAACAAAAACTCCAAACAGAATACAGTACGTGGTTAGAAAAGAAAAAGGCAGACTATAAAATCAAAAATTATCTTAATGAGTAATCTATTCTAAATAGAAAAAAAGAGGAGATTCCAGTTTTGGAATTATCCTCTTTTTTTATGGTTTCATTTTTATTTATATATATAAATAGATATTTTAGCTGAGCAAATACATAGTAAGTAAAATACAGGAAATAATAAAAAGGACGAAAAACTTCATTAGATTATTCAAGGAGGATTATTAGAATGAAACATTTACTTATTCTCTTATTATGTACAATTGGACTAGTTATACCGAATCATAATGGGATAGTAGAAGCAGCACCACCATCACCTGAAGCAGGAGAAAAAGTAAAGGAAGAGAATCAGGAATTTTTAAAACAAATGGCCGAAAGTTTAGGAATAAAAACAGAAGGAAAAGATTATGTAGCATTAAAAAAAGAGGTTCATGAAGTATTAATAAAAAAAGAAGCAAAGAAGTTGGGGATTAAAACAGAAGGAAAAGATATTAAGCAAATCGCAATGGAAGTTCATGCAACACATATAAAACAAGAAGCTAAATCGTTGGGTATAAAAACGGAAAATAAAGATATAAGAATTGTGATGAAGGAAGTATTTGAAGCTAAGATTCAAAATAAAGCAAAAGAGTTAGGCATTGAAACGAAAGGGAAAAACATGCAAGAACTAGCAAAAGAGGTCCAAGAAAAAATTGTCTACACAGAAGCAGAGAAATTAGGGATTAAGACAGAAGGAAAAGAGCTTAGAAAAGTCGCAGAGGAAGTCAGAGAAAAACAAATAATCGCAGCAGCAGAAAAGCTCGGATTGGATACTAAAAATAAAACAGCTGAAGAATTGTTAAAGGAAATGATGATAAGAAATCCAGAAGAAGTAAAAAAATTAAAGCTTCTACCGTTTCATGATAAAATGGGAATGCATGGACATGTGAAGTATAAACATGAATAAGAATAAAAAATAATCACTGCTGCAGTGGTTATTTTTTTGTCTTGAAAAGCAAATGGAATTTTTATCCGTAAATACAAATCTAATATCATGGTTCATTTGGAAAAAATATATGATTTTTTACCTATGAATGAATTGTTCTCTCAATGTTCTCTCAAACATTATATCTATTTTTGAGAAAACCAGCCATAAATGAATGTATTTTCTTACAATGATTAGTATTCTTATTTATAAGGGTTTTTTGTCCAAATGGAAGCCGTGTTATGTTCTTCCATTTTTTGTTATTCTATCTATCATTTTTTGAGGAAAAAGAGGGTAAGAGTATAAAGAACAGCGACTAAACCAAAAACTCATTTGTATTTATTAGCAAACGGGGAGATTGTATAGGAGGAATACATAGTGAGACACAATTCCAAACTGCGAATTACAGAAAAAGATAATAGTATTTACAGAGCTTTATGTGATTTGTACAAGGAAAAGGGCGAGGATACAGGCATTGGCCCAACGGAAATTGGCTTAAAGGTTGGAAGAGATTCGTACGATGCTTCTGCTTATTGTAACGCATCATTAAAAAAGCTAATGCACTTTAATAAAATTGAAAAAATTGAAAATGGCAAGTATAAACCGATTGTACAATCGAATAGGGTGAACTTTTAAATGAAGAAAAGCTGGGAGTATATTATCTTTCCTAGCTTTTCTTTTTTGTTGGGCAAAGGGTTGTTTTCTCAATGGGTCCGCAGTCAGAATACACTTCGCTTTCCATGGGGCGAGCGGTGAGCCTCCTCGGAGTAAACTCCTGCGGGGTCTCACCTGTCTCGCAAATCCCATAGGAGTCTTCGTGTATTCTGACTGCTCCCTGTTTCATTTAAGAGAGCTGCTTCTTTTCATGCGCCATCGTGCAAATTTGTTGCATGGTTGTCTACCCTGAAAAAAGGGTTGCTTTCTCAATGGGTCCGCAGTCAGAATACACTTCGCTTTCCGTAAGTTGTTTAAAGTAAATCTCTATATTATTTTGAAATAGGATTGCGGGGGATTTAAATTATTGTATAATAGACTGAGTGAAAGTAAACATTAAGTTTATAAATACTAAACAACTGTGACGAATAAGTTTTGTTTTTAATAAGAGGATTGGACGAAAAAAATTCATTTTAACGTATGATACCATTGAAGGAAAGACACTAGATGGTTTAGGTTATGCAACTTTGTTACGGTAGGTAAAAAAGTAAGTATTTATCGATTCTCTAGAAGTTTACTATTTCTAAACATAAAAGTAGGTAGAGACATGGAAATTGGGAAAAAAATAAAAAATTTGCGACTAAAAAAAGGGTTAACCCAAGAAGAATTAGGAGAAAGAACGGATTTAAGCAAAGGCTATATCTCTCAATTGGAAAGAGATTTAAGTTCTCCGTCTCTTGAAACTTTTTTTGCTATTTTAGAAGTGTTAGGCTGTCCGCCAAAGGCATTCTTTGATGAGGAAGAAAGATCACAAAAGGTGATTTATACAGAGGAGGATGTTACAAATTTTTATGAAGAAGAGCGAGGGTATCATATAAAATGGCTCGTTCCTGAATCGAATGAGAAAGAAATGGAGCCAATTAGGCTTAAGCTATTAAAAAAAGGGGAATTTAAACAATTTGAACCCTCTCTTTCAGAAACCTTTGCCTTTGTTATGAAAGGGGAAGTGCTTTTGAAACTAGGAAAACAAGAATATAGAGCCAAAAAAGGGCAATCTATTTATTACCATGCAACGGAAGAACATCAGTTATTTAATATTGCGGAGGGCACTTCGGAGCTGCTGCTTGTTGCAACTGAATCCTATCTATAGTGAAAGAACATGTAGCCTTTTTGATTAATAAATAATTTGATGGTTAAAGTTTATATATAAGGAGGATATGGGGAATATGTCCGAGCAAGCAATTATTCGATTTGATCATGTTACCAAGGCATATGATCAGGATACAATCGTACTAGATGATGTCAGTTTTGAAATTGAAAGAGGTAAATTTTATACACTGCTTGGCCCTTCTGGATGTGGCAAAACAACTGTACTGCGGTTAATTGCAGGTTTTATGGAGCCGACAAAAGGGAGCATCTATTTTAATAATAAAGTTATTAATAAAATCCCTGCCAATAAAAGACAGGTAAACACAGTATTTCAGGATTATGCTTTATTTCCTCATTTAAATGTGTTTGAAAATGTAGCATTTGGTTTGCGTATAAAAAAATGGAAAAAGCATGTGATAGAAGAAAAGGTAAAAGAGGCTTTACGTTTTGTGAATTTAGAAGGCTATGAAAATAGGGAAATCAGTGAAATGTCTGGAGGACAAAGACAACGTGTTGCCATTGCAAGAGCAATTGTTAATGAACCAGAAATTATTTTGTTGGATGAACCACTTTCTGCTTTAGATTTAAAATTGCGAACAGAAATGCAGTACGAACTAAGAGAATTGCAAAGGCGGCTCGGTATTACGTTTATTTTTGTTACACATGATCAAGAAGAGGCATTGGCAATGTCTGATGAAATTTTTGTGTTAAATAAAGGGAAGATAGTACAAAGTGGTACACCGACAGACATATATGATGAGCCAATTAATCGCTTTGTTGCAGATTTTATTGGAGAATCCAACATTGTGCCAGCTTTAATGAAAAAAGATTTTGTCGTTCAGTTTGGAAGTGAAACATATGAATGTGTCGATCAAGGTTTTCATGAAAATGAACAGGTGGAAGTAGTTATCCGGCCGGAAGATTTAGAGATTACTTCTATTAGCGAAGGGAAATTAAAGGTCAAAATTGATTCCCAGCTATTTAGGGGAGTCCATTATGAAATTTGCGGCTACGATGAAGATGGCAATGAATGGCTTGTCCATTCCACTAAGAAGGCTATTGTGGGTGAGGACATTGGGCTGTATTTTGAGCCAGAAGCAATTCATGTTATGCGAATAGGGGAAACAGAAGAAGAATTTGATCGGCGTTTAGAAGCTTATAGTGGTGCTATCGATGAAAAATAAAATGAGTTGGTATACTGTACCTTATTATATCTGGATAATTTTCTTTGTGATAGCACCAGTTGCTCTTATTGTTTATTATTCCTTCTTTAATATAGAGGGAGCATTCACATTTCATAATTATCAAAAGTTCTTTACACCTGTTTATTTAAAAATGACGGTAAATTCTTTTTGGTATGCTTTTTTAATTACTTTTTTTTCGCTTCTTGTTGCCTACCCGACAGCATACCTATTAACCAAAACAAAACATAAGAAACTATGGTTATTATTAATCATTTTGCCTTCCTGGATTAACTTATTATTAAAAGCATATGCATTTTTGGGTATTTTTGGCACGTATGGAGCAGCTAATGAGCTGCTGCAATTCATAGGGATTGGCAAACAGCAAATCTTATTTACCGACTTTAGTTTTTTATTCGTAAGTGTATATATTTTTATTCCTTTTATGATTTTACCTATTTTTAATTCGTTAGAAAAGTTGAATCCAAGCTTAGTCGATGCTTCTAAAGATTTAGGTGCTTCATCTTGGACTAGTTTTAAACGCATTATCTTTCCATTAACAATTGATGGAGTGAAATCAGGTTGTCAAGCTGTCTTTATACCAGCATTGTCTTTGTTTATGATAACAAGGCTGATTGCAGGAAATCGTGTTATTACACTGGGAACAGCAATCGAACAGCATTTTTTAATTACCCAGGATTGGGGAATGGGCTCTACGATTGCTGTATTTTTAATTATTAGTATGATCGTTATTATGATTCTTACTGGAAGTAGAAAGAAGGGAGTATAGAAATGAAAAAGCTTTCCAGTATTTCTGTATTATATTTAATACTCGTTTTTGCTATATTATATGCTCCAATTTTTTATCTTATCTTTTATTCGTTTAACAGCGGTGGAACGATGCATCATTTTGAAAGCTTTACGTGGAAATGGTATAAAGAACTTTTTCAGGATACAAGATTACTTTTAATCGTATTAAATACAATTGTTGTTGCTCTATTATCAGCTGCAATTTCCACCATTATTGGGGTGCTTGGAGCAATAAGCATATCTCTATTTCGAAAAAAACAATTTAAGAATACTATTCTATCTTTAAATAATGTATTGATTGTAAGTCCTGATGTCATTATTGGTGCATCTTTCCTTATCTTTTTTACGATTATAGGCATTAAACTTGGCTTTTTTTCGGTGTTATTATCGCATATTGCCTTCTGTATACCTATAGTAGTCATTATGGTATTGCCGAAATTACAGGAAATGAGCCCTACTTTGGTTGATGCTGCCCTTGACCTTGGTGCTGGATGGAAAGACGTACTTTCGAAAGTTATATTGCCTTATATTTCACCGGGCATATATGCTGGATTTTTTATGGCGTTAACGTATTCATTAGATGATTTTGCTGTTACTTTTTTTGTAACTGGAAATGGTTTTACGACTCTTTCTGTTGAAATCTATTCATTAGCAAGAAGAGGGATTGCCTTAAATATCAATGCACTATCTGCTCTCTTATTTTTCTTAACGCTACTGCTTGTGGTCGGTTATTATATTATTATGCAAAGAGGTAATAAGAGGCATAATATGGGGGTGAAAAAATGAAGTCGCTCATCAGGGGATTAATCATTATTTTTGTATTATCCTTTGCCCTTCTTCTTATTGTACAAAAATTAAACGCTACTAGAGGCTATACAAGCGGAAATACATTGACTGTTTATAACTGGGGAGATTATATTGATGCTGATTTAATAAAAAAATTTGAAAAAGAAACAGGAATTAAAGTTATTTACGAAACATTTGATTCTAATGAAGCGATGATGACGAAAATCCAGCAAGGTGGAACGAATTATGATATTGCCATTCCATCTGAATATATGATTGATAAAATGAAAAAAGAAAAGTTATTAATTCCTATAGATCATTCGAAAATTCCTAATCTAAAAAATATTGACAGCCGTTTTATGGATTTATCGTTTGACCCAGATAACCAATATTCAATCCCGTATTTTTGGGGGACAGTTGGTATTGTATACAACCCGAAAATGCTGGATGGGAAAAAGATAACCTCATGGAATGACTTATGGGATAAAGATCTCAAAAATGAAATAATGCTGATTGATGGCGCGAGGGAAATAATGGGGGTGAGTTTAAATAGTTTAGGGTACTCCTTAAATGATAAAAATCATCAACACTTAAAAGAAGCAAAGGAAAAACTAGATGCACTAACGCCAAATGTAAAAGCAATTGTTGGAGATGAGATTCGCATGCTGATAGAAAATGAAGAGGCAGCAATCGGTGTTTTGTGGTCAGGAATGGCTGCTGAAATTATGTGGGAAAATGAAGAAGTAGAATATGTCGTGCCACAAGAAGGTTCTAATCTGTGGTTTGATAACATGGTAATTCCAAAAACCGCAAAGAACGTGGAAGGTGCTCATCGATTTATTAACTTTATGCTAGAAGCTAAAAACGCTGCTCAAAATACAGAATATGTAGGTTATTCTACTCCAAATAAAGCAGCAATGAAGTATTTGCCGAAAGAAATTACAGAGGATAAACGTTTTTATTTAGAGGAAGATAAAACGTCAAAGTTAGAAGTATACGAGAATTTAGGGCAAAAATCACTTGCTGAATATAATGATCTTTTCCTTGAATTTAAAATGCATCGAAAATAAATGTATGAAGTCTAAAGAGAATGAATACTCCATTTTTGTCGTCAGATTAAGAGAAAATTTGACGGGGAAATGGAGTTTTTTTTGAAAGTAAGTAAGTTTAACATTTTTCAACTTAGATTAGTGTCTAGCTCAGAGCAGTTCCAGGACGTTTGCGCTTTTCTTGATTGTCTCTGATTTCACTGCAACCTAAAAATCAAAATAGGAAGACTAGCTTATGATCAATAGTTGGGAATATTTTGTGTGCTATAGGACTCATTCTGTTTCATTTTAGAAAACTAGGTCTGTGTTCCTGTGAAGCGTTACAATATGATGACAAATAATAAATGTGAAGGAAATCATGAAAAGGGTTTACAAAATAGATGAATAAAGGAAAAAACAATGAAATAGAAAAATAAACAATTTAATAAAAAAGGAGATATAATCCTTATTTTGTAATTAATTAACATAAAATTAAGTTTTTTGATGCAGGTAATAGGAATTAGGAGTCGAATTTTTCCGTTTTTTGTTACTTTTGATTGAGTTGACGTGTACACATTATCAAAGTAATCTTGGGAAGACATCAAATCTGTTAGCTATTTAGAACAGTTGATGCTTCAAGAAACATTTTGAAAGTAATCTATAAATGGCCATTTATAACATGATTACATATTAAATTCTTTGCTTAATTCAGAACCGGTTCCTAGCAAGTGCTTATTAATAACCTTGTTAAAGCAGAAATTATAATTTATTTAACAGCCTGTATAAACACAAACAAAACATTAAACATCTGAATATTTAAAAAAATCCAGATGTTTATATGGACAAGCAGGTCGACTCTTAAAAAATTAGAGAATAAGAGAGGGGAAACTCGAATGAAACTAAATGGATTTTTTAAAAAAGCATCGGTAATAACCTTGGCTACAGCATTACTTGCAAGTGGAGGAACTACTACTTTTGCACATGGAAAAGAAAAAGGTGATAATGGCTATTATAATAGCTATGGAGTATCTCATATGACACGCTTGGACATGTATGAAATGTCTGTTCAGCAAAAAAGTGAACGTTATAAGATTCCTCAATTTGATGCAGCTGCAACTAAAAATATACCTGCAGCTAAAGGGTTTGATAAACAAGGAAATCCAATCGATTTAGATGTTTGGGATACTTGGCCTTTACAAAATGCAGATGGAACAGTAGCAGAATATAATGGTTATCACATTCTTTTCGGTTTAGCAGGGGATCCTAAAAATGGAGCAGATACATTTATTTATATGTTCTATCAAAAAGTAGGAGAAACTTCTATTGATAGCTGGGTAAATGCAGGGCGTGTGTTTAAAGACAGTGATAAATTCGTTCCAAATGATCCATTTCTTAAATATCAAGAAGAAGAGTGGTCTGGTTCTGCAACCTTAACTTCTGACGGGAAAGTCCGTTTATTCTATACGAATCGTGAAGGCTGGATTCCAGAGCAAAACCATTTTGGTAAACAAACATTAACAACTGCACAAGTAAATGTTTCCCAACCAGATGGTAATTCACTAAAAATAGATGGAGTGGAAGATTTCAAATCTATTTATGATGGTGGAGACGGAAAAACGTATCAAAATGTTACTCAAGCTTTTGGTGGAGGAAACTATGCAGATAACCATACATTAAGAGATCCTCACTATATTGAAGATAAAGGCCGTAAATATCTGGTATTTGAAGCGAATACTGGTACAGATTACGGTTATCAAGGAGAAGAGTCATTATCTAACCGCGCTTATTATGGTGGAAATAAATTCTTCTATCAATATGAAAAAAATAAATTAATCAATAGCAATAAAAAAGATTTAGCAGCACTAGCAAATGGTGCATTAGGAATCATTGAATTAAATGATGATTATACGATGAAAAAAGAAATGAAGCCACTTCTTACATCTAATACAATTACAGATGAAATAGAAAGAGCAAATGTGTTTAAAATGAATGGTAAATGGTATTTATTTACTAGTACTAGAGGTTCTAAAATTGCATCAGATGCTATGAATGACAAAGATATCTATATGCTTGGATATGTAGCAGATTCTCTAACAGGATCTTACAAACCTTTAAACGGAACAGGACTTGTTTTACACCATGACTTAGATCCATATGATGTTACGTTCAGCTATGCTCATTTTGTTACACCAAGCAAAAAAGGCAATGAAGTAGTAGTAACTGGTTATATGACAAATAGAGGCTACTTTGAAGATCGTCATACTACATTTGCTCCAAGTTTCTTACTGAATATTAAAGGTTCTAAAACATCTGTAGTAAAAAATAGTTTGTTAGAACAAGGTCAATTAACAGTAGATACGAAGAAAAAATCTTATCAACGTTAATAAGCAATAATACGTTTGTGAAATTATTGGATAATAATGAAGAAAATGCCGATTGATTAGTATCGGCATTTTTCTTTCCTTTTTACGTATTAGCATGTATGGTATAAATATAGTGTCAATGAACTGCTAAAAAAACAAGGAGGTTTTATTTCTGCAGAAAGAAAAAGTGAAACGAAAAAACATTTATTGGATTATATTTTCCTTTATAGTGTTAGCAGTACTTGCTATTGCAGCATACGCAATGAATAAGAAAGATTCTAACCAAGAGGAAAACAATCCTGATCAAAATGAACAAAAATCTTCCTATCGAGCAAATTATCATTTCACGTCTCCTGATAAATGGAAAAATGATCCCCAAAAACCTATCTATATGGATGGAAAATTTCACTACTATTACCTTTATAACCGTGATTACCCTAATGGAAATGGAACCGAATGGCGTCACGCGACATCTGTAGATTTGGTGCATTGGCAGGATGAGGGAGTTGCAATCCCTAAATATACGAATAAAAATGGTGATCCTTGGACTGGCTCTGTTGTGATGGATGAACATAATACAGCAGGATTTGGAGAAGGCGCACTTATTGCAATCGTCACCCAGCCTTCTGAAGATGGTGGAAAACAGGAGCAATATCTTTGGTACAGCCAAGATAGAGGCAAGTCTTTTACATCTTATAGCGATCAGCCAGTTATGTCTAATCCAGGACAAAAGGATTTTAGGGATCCGAGAATTATTTGGGATGAGCAAACAAATAAATGGATTACTTTAATGGCCGAAGGAGAGAAGATTGGTTTTTATCAATCAGATAATTTAAAAGAATGGAAATATATTGGTGATTTTATAACGAAAGATATTGGTTTAGTAGAGTGTCCAGATCTCTTTCAAATACAAGCAGATGATGGGACCATGCAATGGGTGTTAGGTGCGAGTGCTAATGGAAAGGCATTTGGCAAACCGAATACTTATGCTTATTGGACAGGTGATTTCAACGGTACCCAATTTACTGCAGATGATTCTGAGCCACAATGGCTTGATTATGGTTTTGACTGGTATGGCGGTGTAACGTTTGATGATGGAAATATCAGTGATAAGCGGTTTGCATTAGCATGGATGAATAACTGGGATTATGTAAATAATACACCTACTTTAAAGGAAGACTTCAATGGAACCGATTCTATCGTTCGTGAAATTACGTTAAAAAAACAAGAGAATGATCAATATAGTTTATTATCACAACCAGTTCAGACGTTAAATGATATTGTAACGTCAACGGAAACTTTTAATGATATAGAGGTACAAGATACAAAAACGCTAAAAGCAAAGGGAGACAGTTATTTGCTTGAAGCAGATATAAGCTGGTCGGATATAGACAATGTCGGCTTAAGACTTCGGGAATCGGAGGATAAAACAAGACATATTGATATTGGAATTAAGCTGGATGAAGCATATTCTTATGTTAATAGAGGCTATACGGGCCAACCGGATGAGAGCAATAAATATCTAGAGTCTAAAGCACCTTTTGATAAAGAGAAAAAGAATGTGCATTTGAAAATTTTAGTCGATAAAACAACGATTGAAGTATTCGTCGATGATGGAAAGATTGTTTATTCAAGTGAAGTGTTTCCAGAGTTAGAGGATAAAGGAATTAGTTTATTTGCAGAAGGTGGTACGGCAACGTTCAATAATGTGACCATTAAACATTTGCAATTGAATTCTAAAAAGTAAATTGGTTTTTAATTGAAAAACTAGGGCGTTTAGTTAGTCTACTTTCTTACCAGGCAGTGAAAAGTTTGATTTTATCAAATTTTTCACTGCCTTTTATTTTATTCACAAATAAAGATTTCCTTCATATAAAGTGATACGTAGCTTCGGAGATGTTCACAGGATGAGCAGAAAAACACGTATCATATCGACAAGGTGCCTTTTTTATTGGATGAAGTATTTCAGAATAGAAAATACTATAAAAAAGAGGAGGATAGTATCGTGAAAAAAGTTATCTTGTTTTTCTTATTTATATTTTCCTGCGGGACAGTTGTTCAGGCAGAACAAATAGAACAAAAGAATGTCCTGGCGATTGTTATTGATGATTTTGGCAATAACATGAAGGGAACAGAAGAAATGTTAAATTTACCTGTTCCAATAACAGCTGCTATTATGCCTTTTTTATCAACAAGCAAGGAGGATGCCAAACTTGCTCATAAAAAGGGGCATGAGGTGATTGTCCACTTGCCGTTAGAACCAAAAAAGGGAAAAAAAAGCTGGCTAGGTCCTGGTGCCATTACTACGGATTTAAGTGATAAAGAAATAAGAAAAAGGGTTAGAAAAGCTATTAAGAGTATTCCGTATGCTGTTGGGATGAATCATCATATGGGTTCAAAAGCTACAGAGGATGAAAGGGTTATGCGCATTATATTGGAAGAATGCCAGAAGAATAACTTATATTATTTAGACAGTAAAACAACAGGAAATAGTGTAATAAAAAAATTGGCGGAAGAGATGCATGTTCCTTATTTAGAAAATAACTTATTTTTTGATCATGTTTACTCGAACCAGTATATTGTAAAACAAGCAAATAAATTAGCCCATGAATTAGATAAGCAGGATCAACTTATTGCGATTGGGCATGTAGGCATCTCTGGACCAACAGTGGTTAGTGTTTTAAAAGAGTATATCCCCGTCTTCGAGCAAGAAGCGAATATTGTTCCGTTGTCTAAGTTAATTGACGGATATGAATGGTTGAAGAAATAGAGGTAGGAAGAAGTTTTACTTACTGATAGATTTAATAAAAAGAAAGAAGACTGTCCCGAAAGTTTGGGACAGTCTCTTTTTGTTACAAGCTTTGATCATCTTTTGATTTGTTGATTGTTGTATTTTCCATAGCATTATCCAATTTTCTTAAGTGTTTAGAGGCAAACTCTTTGCCGCCAAGACCGAAAGCTAAGCCGAATGCCAATGCTAATCCACCAAGAATTAGGATGAAAGCAGCATTAACAATGGACGATGCAACCCCTAATTGATCTAATGCCATAAAAATAGAAAGGGCAATGATCGCATATTTTGCAACAGCAGGAAGTAAACGGAAGTGTGCACCTTGTATTAAACCGCTTAGAACCTTTTGAACTAAATAACCTAACCATAAACCTACACCGATAATAACAATGGCTGCAATAACTTGAGGTAAATAGGCAACTACAGCTGTAGATAGTGTTACTAAGAACTGAAGTCCGATTAGATTTAAAGCTTGTACCGCTAATAAGAAAACGACCAAAATTTGTGCAATAGATCCAATAATGTTTGAAATACTTGCAGTAGGACTAATCCCCATTTTTCTTACATACGAATCTAAACCGAGTTTCACTAATAAAGATACGATGATTTGTTTTACCCATTTTCCTAGCCAGATTCCAACTAGTAGAAGGGCGATAGCAACGGCGATATTTGGAATCATCGTCAGAATATCATTTAACATGTTGATGGCTGGATCGGAAATTCCTTCAATATCCAGTTTATCAAGGGCGGAAATAACAGTTGGTATCATAATAAAGATAAAAACAATATTTCCTATAATAGAAGATACACTTGTATTTTCAAACAGTTTCGTTAAACCAACACGATTAACTAAATTCTCTGTTCCAATGCTTTGTAAAAAGCTTGTTACAATGGTTCTTACAATTTTTGCGATAAACCAGCCAACTAAAATAATAAGAGCAGCTGCTAATAATTTTGGTAAAAAGGCTAATATATTATGCAGCATATTCGTAAATGGTTCAGAAACCCCTTGAAGATTTAATGCACCTAATACTGCTGGCAGAAACAGTAGCAATACAAAATAAAATACAATATTTGCAACCTTGTCTATTAAATTCGGCTGCTGTTGATTTCCTTCAATTAATTTCCACTTTTGTAGTTTTTCATGTGCTTTTAAAGTAGTTCCAGTTTTTTTGATAATAAATTTTAAGCCTGTTGCGATAACCCAAGCAAATAAAAGGATAATAGCTGCTTTTAAGATATTGGGAACAGCTCCTAAAATGGATGAAAGCATGCTTACTAATGGTGAAGCAATAGCTGTTAAGCTTAAAATATTAAAAAATAAAGTAAATACAAATACTAGTAAAATATAATATACGATTTTACTGATTATCTTTTCAGAAGAATATTTTGTTGTGTTTTTATCTCGGAATATTTTATTGTCAAGATTTGTCTTGTTTAGTCCTTTTAAAACTATTTTTTCAATTACTTTTGCAATAATCCAACCAATAATTAATACTAAAATGGCTAGCAAGAAGTCGGGTAGCCTGTCTAAATAATAATTCCACCCGTTCCAATAATTTGCACTGTTCATATTCTTCACTCCTTATTTTCTTGTCGATTAATAATCATTTACCCGTGAAGTAATTGTTTAAACGAAAAAAAACAAAGGTTTTTTTAAAAGGATGAAAAACGAAAATAAGGATGAAAAATGGTTTAATCTGTTATGAAACAAGGGTAATTAAAGACCTTCTTTTTCAAAATGATATAAATCCTCGTTACTGCCAATAACAATTAAAACGTCTTCTTTATAAATCACTTCTTCAGCAGAGGGAGATACAATTGTTTTGCCCTTTCTTTGTATGCCGATAATCGTACATCCGTATTTGGCTCTAACATCTAATTCAATGATAGACTTATGATGTACTTTTTTGGTAGCGATCATCTCAACAATGCCATGTTCTGTAGATAGTTCGATATAATCAATCATTTTTTCGGAAACAACATGATGGGCAATTCTTTTTGCTATATCTTTTTCAGGATGAATAACACGATCTGCACCGATTTTTTCTAAAACTCTTTTATGATAGTTATCAGCAGCTTTCACCCATACTTGATTGATTCCTAATTCCTTGAGAATAAGTGTTGTTAAAATACTGGATTCTACGTCATCCCCAAAAGAAACAAAGGCATGGTCCATGTTGCGTATTCCTAATTGGCTAAATGCTGTTTCGTTTAAGGCATTCAGTTGAACACAGTGTGTTGCTATCCCCTGGTATTTTTCTACTTTTTCAATAGATTGGTCAATTGCTAAAACTTCAGCACCCATCTCATGAAATTCCTCTACTAGACTTCCTCCAAAATTACCAAGTCCAATAACGACAAATTGTTTACTCATTTTTAATAGCTCCCCCGTTTTAATACGAATGTTATGAAATGCTACTCTTATTATAAAGTGAACTGGCTACTAGTGGTTCCATTTTATATCTTGATAAAACAATGGGCAAATTCTTTTTACAAACCATATTGGCTGTTGTTGAAATAGAACGGATATGATTGTCAAACGTCCCCTGAAAGGTAAGGCAATTGCAAAGCAGGAGAAGGGTTTTAGAAAAGGACGACCTAAGAAGTATAAAAAGGTTCAATTTGTTCGAGTGAATTAATCCAATAAAAAAGCTTTAAAGTCGCTGTTATTGGGGAATAAGGTGTATAGAATGGTAAGTAGCTAGTTTCTTATTAATTGCTTGTATAGTAAAAAGAAAAGGATGAATAGTATGCCGTATAAAAAGGTGTTATTTCTTTATAATGAAAATGCTGGGAAACAGGATATATATCAGCTGGTTGGGATATGTATGCGTATCTTAACGAAGCATATGGAGCAAATATATTTATGCAAAACAATTAAACCGCTGCATGCAATGGAATTGTGTGAGCAGTATGGAGAAAAAGTAGACTTAGTGATTGTTTTAGGTGGTGACGGAACAGTACATGAGTGCATCAATGGATTGTCCAAATTAAACAAAAGACCTGTTTTGGCCATATTGCCAGGGGGGACTTGTAATGATTTTACAAGAACATTGGAGATTTCGCAAAATATTGAAAGAGCGACAGAGGAGATAGTGAACGGCAGTGAGGTCTTTATAGATGTAGTTCAAGCGGATGAACATTATTTTTTAAACTTTTGGGGAATTGGGCTTATAGCAGAAACATCTAATAATATTAAGGAGGAAGAGAAGAATGTATTTGGGAAGGCAAGCTATTTGTTTAGTGCTGTAAGAACAATAAATAAAATAGAGGACATACATGTTAACATGGAGATAGATGGAAAAACGATTGAAGAAGATGCGGTAATGGTCTTAATTGCAAATGGAAAATATATTGGAGGAAAATCAATACCCTTTCAGGCAATAGAATATAATGATGGTTTTGTAGACATTTTCATGATAAAAAATACAACTCTAAATTTATTAAAAGAAATTATCGCATTAAGAAAAGAAGACACAGATGAAGTGATGAATAAGGATATCCAGTATTATCGTGGTAAAAAGGTAAAAGTATCTACTTCTCATCCTGTGGATGTGGATATGGATGGGGAGATATACACAAAAACACCAAATGAAATAAATGTTTTACCAAATCACTTAAAAGTCATTAAACCTGTTTTATAATGCAGTCAGTTTGAAATGGTTAATACCTTTTTAAGCCTAAGCTTTGTTCAAAAAAAGGTTGTCCCAGAAAACAACTAAGTTTTTTGGGACAACCTTTTTGGAAATTTATTCAGATAAGTATGCAGTTAACATCCAAAGGTGTTTTTCAATACTGCCGCTTAATCCAATTGCCATGTCATTTGTTACGTTATCACCTAATTGATCAGCATGATCGGCAAGAGCTTTTAATTGTGTATCAATATGGCTGAAGTCTTCTACAACAGATCTTACCATTTCAATTGCAGATAATGGTTCAGTACTTTCTTTTAAAGTGGATGTTTCGATAAATTCTTTTAAAGTGGAAACAGGGTTTCCTCCAATTGCAAGCAATCTTTCTGCAATATCGTCAACTGCAGCTCCAGCTTCATTATATAACTCTTCAAATTTTTCATGTAATGTAAAGAAAGAAGTTCCTTTTACATACCAATGATGTTGATGCAATTTTGTATAAAGCACACTCCAGTTAGCAATTTGTACATTTAATTCTTTTTGTAATTCGACTTTTGTTTGTAATCCCATTTTTAATTAGCTCCCTTCAAGTAATTTATAATATAATTATAACAAGTTTTAATTTAAAATCAATACTTATTTATAATTATTTTAATTTAGTTTTTATTACAATGATAAAATTCTCTTAATTTGAAAATACCATAAAAATCTTAAAATAGATAGATTATTCTATAAGTTTCATACAATAGCCATATTCATTCACTTTTATTTAAGCCTTGATAGAAATAGAAGAGAATGATAAATAAACCTATTTATTGATAATAGTTCCCTTATTTTTATCTATCTAAACGAAGGATTTTAAAAATGGATAAACGTTCACAATCTTCACTTTTTCTAAAAAAAATTTTGGTTTTTAGAATAACCTACTCAAACTTCGCAGTTATAAATTCTTCTTCAAGTATTAGCATAACTTGGTTTAGAGCAATGAGAAAAGGATGATTGATTCGTGTTTTTGGCTGTTTCTTGCAAACATTATTTCTTATAAATAGGGGCAAGATTCTCGTTTCAGGATGCTCGCTTTCCATGGGGCTCGGCTTTAGCCGCTTCGGCCCTTGGCCTGCAGGGTCTCAGCTGTCTCGCTAATCCCACAGGAGTCTCGCATATCCGCTCCAATCAAGCCGTTTTGATCCATTAGTTGCTTTCGTTGAACTGGAAAAATCCCCACCTTATAGAAATAGACTAAAAGCGGCACATTTTTGTAAAACAACGTTGAATAATAACACAAAAAAACAACGCTACTATAGTTTAGGAATACTACCTTGTCATGAAATTCGAAGACAAGAACTTATTCTACAACAGGTTGCTTGCAACGGAGGGTGCGAAGACTCCTGCGGGAAATGTGGGAAGGCTAAAGACCCCGCAAGGCAACGCCGAGTTATAATGAACGAAACTAGCCCCATACTCGTAATTTCGTAGGTTAATTTGGCAATAATGTTTATGAACTAAAAACAAAAAAACCAAATCAGTGCTACATTACGGAAGGAGCTAGTTCTATTATGAAGGATACCACAAAATTTGTAGGTTTAGACGTATCAAAAGAAAAAATTGCCGTTGCTATTGCAGAAGAAGGTAGAGAAGAACCAAGATATTATGGAATGATTGTTCATACACCTGAAGCGATTAAAAAGTTAATGAAAAAACTAGGAGAGCCAAGTACTTTAAGAGTTTGTTATGAAGCGGGTCCAACGGGATATCCATTATATCGATTACTAACTGCTTTAGGTATTCATTGTGAAGTGATTGCTCCATCTTTAATACCACAAAGACCGGGAGAACGTATTAAAACAGACCGTAGAGACTCTATTCGTCTTGCCCAGTTATATCGTGCAGGAGAATTAACTTCTGTTTATGTTCCGACTCCAGAAGATGAAGCACTTCGAGATCTAGTGCGAGCACGAGAAGATGCGAAAGAAGACGAGCTGAGAACCAAGCATCGTTTAAGTAAGTTTTTATTACGGAATAATATTTATCCACCTGTTGGAGTGAATAAATGGACAAGAAAATATCGAGATTGGCTAGATACGTTAAAGTTTTCCAATTCCAATTTACAATTAGTTTTTCAAGAATATTATCATCAATTAAAGGAGTTGGAACAGCGGGTAAAAAGATTCGAAGAGGAAATGCAAATACAGGCATTGGAAGGAGTTCATGCCCCTATTATTCAAACTTTACAAGGACTAAGAGGCGTTGCACTGGTTACAGCGACAAGTCTTGCGGCGGAAATTGGATCGTTTAAACGTTTCCCAAATCCTAAGCAAATGATGGCTTATGTAGGATTGATTCCAAGTGAATTCTCAAGTGGAGAAAGACGTCGACAAGGAGCTATTACCAAATCAGGAAATCGTCACGTTCGCCGATTGTTAATCGAGTCGGCTTGGAGTTATCTTCGTCAGCCGGCCGTAAAAGGAAATTAAAAAAAACGACTAGAACCTTTATCACCGTCTATTCAAGCAATATCCTGGAAAGCGCAAAATCGTCTGCATAAAAAATATTATCGATTAGTATCTAGAGGAAAAGAAAGTAATAAAGCAATTGTTGCCGTTGCTAGAGAATTAGCTGGCTTTATCTGGGCTATTACGCAAGAAGTAGAAGAAATTCCAAAACATTAATGTTACCAAACGAAAGAAAGTAGAGGAAGAGAAAGAAAAATAGATACATGAGAATAGGGCTCGAAGGCAAAGAGAAATACCGGAAAGGATAACCCACGTGCCTCCTCTGTGCTATATCATTCGTTGATTAACGCACGTCCCGAGTTAGTGGAAAGACCTTTATACGGAAAGATAAAATGTGAAAACCCACGAATATCAGAATGCTAACCGCAGGATGAAATTTTTGCCTTCGTGCCGTGTCCTTACTATCTATTCTAATCAATCAGAAAGGAGGAAGTATAAGTATATCACGATTTCTTCTTTAGCTTAAAAAAGTATCTCCTATCTTAGAATGGCAGTCAAGGAAAGCACTTGACAGCCATTCTAAGATAGGAAGTTCGGTTGGTAAGCTAAAAAAGGAAACTTGTAGCCACTAAGGCTCATCGATACACGAACAGTCAAGAAGCCTAAAATCGCTTCTCTTCTTAAAGTTACCCAAAAATAACCTATCTAGTAGTGGAGAGTGGGAGACTTGACAGTTTCGTTCATATCAGGAGGCTCAGAGCTCCCACCCCGCGGAAAGCGAAGCAACCCGTAGTGGAAAGCAACCTCATAAGAAACACACATGATTTCACACTCACACCCCGGCATGAAAATTTTTTCTAAGCCGGGGTTTTACTTTTTTGTCCATTTTTCCATACTGATTAATGCTATGGGAAGTAATCTTTACGTGCGCTTTTGTGGTGGTTCGACCCTGTATAAGAAACTGTTTGGAATTTGCCTTGTGTACACCCCTTTGTTGACTCTTCAATTTTTGAGGATGATCACGTACAGAAAAATGCTGTTTGACCAAGCTTATTCCACTTTCCATAGACACTACTTTGGAGGTTGTTTTATTTGGACATTTTATTAACCCATTGTGCCGGAATGGATGTTCATCAAAAAGAGATTGTAGTTTGTGCCCTAACTGGCACTAATAATGAATCCATTCAAAAAGAAACCAAGACTTTTTCCACTTTAACCAAAAGTTTATTTGATTTATTAAAGTGGTTAGAAGAAAAACAAATTACACACATTGCTCTGGAAAGTACCGGAATCTATTGGAAGCCGGTATACAACATCCTTGAAGGATATTTCGATATTACTGTGGCCAATGCCCAACGTATTAAAAACGTTCCTGGTCGTAAGACCGATGTTTCAGATGCAGAATGGATTGCCAAGCTTCTTCGTCATGGATTGATTGAAAAAAGCTTTGTCCCTTCCCAAGATCTTCGGGAATTAAGAGATTTGAACCGTTTACGCAAGAAATGGGTTGGTAACTTAACAGCTGAAAAAAATAGAATTTCAAAGGTCCTCGAATGTTCAAACATAAAGCTTGGTTCAGTTATTTCTGATATCTTTGGGGTTTCTGGACGTAAACTTTTGAAACAGTTAGTCGATAATGGATACCTTGATAAGGCTGATGTTGATGCCAATATCCATCATTCTCTCCGCAAGAAGGCTGATACCATTTCCGATTCTCTTTTCGGAACATTAAATGAACATCAAATGTTTATGATTAAAAGCTCTTGGAATCATATCATGTATTTGGAAACTTCCATTCAAGAACTTGAAAATAGGATAGATACCCTGCTTCATTCCTATCAAGAAGAAAAAGAAATACTTTTATCTATCCCAGGTATAAAGGAACACACAGCTGCTGTTATTATTGCGGAAATCGGAACAGATATGAGCCAATTCCCTTCATCAAGACATTTAGCTTCTTGGGCTGGTGTATCACCTGGCAATAATGAAAGTGCTGGTAAAAAGAAAAGTTCCAAAAGCGTTCAAGGAAACCCACATATAAAAGCTGCTCTTTGTGAGGTTGCTTGGGCTATATCAAGGTCGAAAAATACCTCAATGTCAAATGTTTTTTGGTCTCTATCTGCAAGAAGAGGAAAGAAAAAAGCTTTACAGGCTATTGCACATAAAGTTTTAAGAATTATATATACCCTATTTATTAATAAGCAACACTTCTCTGAACCACGTCTAGCTGGTTAGACGACCTTCCATTACAATACTCTATTAAGGTTGTGATTTTTTTAAAAAATTGAGGTCACACCCTTTCTTTACTATTGTCTTTTTTCTAGAAGTCCACGCTTCAAGATTTTCTTTACACCAAAATCCTGTACCCGCCCTATCAAATAGAACACGTTACTGTATTATACAGATACCCAGAATAGCCACTCGCCCGTTTTATTTTCACAGAAAAAGCGCAAGCGCCTTGTTTAGCCCCGAAGAAAAATGTTCTCTAGACTCAAAAAGTGTTTTTTACTTTTAGAGGCTGGAGGCAATACTCACTGGGGCTAGGCGCTGGAGCTAGACACTCATCTAAGTTCAAAAAATATATACTTTCTCACCTTTTTAAAAACAAGCCTCCTCATTTTTTTTGTTCTTAAACCGAGTAACATCAAGACTTGCAAACGAATTTGATGGTACGAAGTTAGAATAACCTATATGTTGTTCTATATTAGGAAAGAAAAAAACAATAGAATAATTTGGTGAGAAAGTTCTGATGTGAACTATCTCACCAGATTCTAAGTGCTGATCATCACGAAAATAACTGTGCTTTCAGCAGGGCGGGCGCCAGAAAAGCTTCGTTGTTCTATTTCTGAGCGTCCTGCTAGGCTATAAAATAATCAAGCAAAAGGATAAACTAGCCATTATTTAAAAGGAATTAGAGGAAAACATATATGATTTATGATGGTAGCGAATACTAAAAATTAATCCCATTGCCAGCATATTAGTCATAAGAGAGCTTCCTCCATAACTAATAAACGGAAGAGGTATGCCGGTTATTGGCAATAATTGAATAGTCATACCAATATTTTCAAAAACATGGAACGTAATCATGCTGATAATTCCAACGCATATGTAAATACTATATGTATCATTCGCCGAAAAAGCAGTTCGTATTAAATGGTAGATCAGCAAAAAATAAAGACTAATTAAGAGGCTTCCGCCGATAAAGCCGTATTCTTCGCCAATAATGGTGAAAACAAAATCAGTATGTCGTTCAGGTATATTATATACATCAGTCTTGCCAATACCTTTTCCGTCTACTAATCCGGAGCCAATTGCACGCAATGATTTTACTAGCTGTAAGCCGTCATCACCAGCCTTGAAAGGATCTAGCCAAGAATTAATTCGTTTAAATTGATAGTCTTCAATGTCTAAATATTTTTTTAGAAATTCCCTTTGATAAATTGCTAAATAAAGAACTGTAGAAGCAAAGGCTATAGTAGCGCCATATAAAGGAATAATAATTTTCCATGTGATTCCTGAAACTAAGATCATTCCTACTAGGATCGCCATTAATACAAGGGTTGTCCCTAAGTCTTGTAGTATTACTAAACCGATGGGAAATGCAGCTGTTATTCCCATTTTACATAACAGAATAAAATCAGTTTTAACAGATGGATAAATGGTTTTTTCATGATGATCAAACATTACTTTTGATAATGCCAATATATAAAACACTTTCATATATTCGGAAGGCTGGATGCTGCCGACACCTTTGATAACATACCAGCTTTGTGCACCATTAATATTAGGCGTAAATTTAGTCTCTGGCATAACTAAAAGTCCTAGTAAAAGAAAAATTCCAATTCCATAAAGTATCCAAGTCATTTTTCGAAATTGTTCATTGTCAAAGTAAATACATAAAGCAATTGCTCCCGAACCAACAGCGTACCAGAAAATCTGAGAGGTAAAATATGTTTGTCCTTCTTTCTGTGCACTATAAATAGAAATGCAGCTTAACAAACAAAATAATAATAAAAGAAGACAAAGCGTCCAATCAAATTTATCAGAAAAACTATTATTCCTACTTTTCATACAAGCAAACTCCTTAATTCACACAAAATGAGGTGTATAGAATACTCTCTTATATAGACGACAAATCCACCATATTTGTTTCCATTATTTAAAAGTAACAAAAGAATATTAATTTTAGCTGAAAATTAACAAGTTGTTCAGATAAAAAACACCATTAAATTTCAAAGAAGCCCCTACAAACCCGAATTTGTATCATGGCGCATGAAAAGAAGCAGCATTCCATTTTTTATGAACTAAGTTTGAATCAGGGAGCAGTCAGAATACACGAAGACTCCCGTGGGAATGCTCGTACATGAGCCCGCAAGAAAGCAGAGTGTATTCCACCTGCGGAACCCTTTTTTTCAGAATAGCCATAAAAAAGAGTAACTCTAAAACAATAATTAGAGTTACTCTTATATTTACAATAAATGGGTAAGGAAAACCTTTGCAATCCCAAAATAGATAAACAAAGAAAAGATATCATTCAATGTGGTAATCAATGGACCAGACGCAACGGCCGGGTCAATATTCAGACGATATAAAATAAGCGGAATAATCGTTCCAGATAAAGTACCAATAATAAGCGTGAAAAATAACGAACTTCCAACAACAAGTCCAAGCATAGGATCCCCTTGCCAAATATAAGCGATTAATGTAATGACAATCCCACAGGTTAATCCAATAATCAACCCAACAGTTAATTCCCTAAGAAGGATGCGGGTCACTACTTTTTTGTTTATATCATTGGATATTAATCCGCGGACCATCACAGCTAAAGATTGGGTTCCAGTGTTGCCAGTCATGCCAGATATCATGGGCATAAAAAAAGAAAGAGCGACTACTTTGCTTAAAATATCCGAATAATTGCTGATAATACTTCCAGACACGACTCCAATAAATAAAAGTAAAATAAGCCAGGGCAGTCTTCTGTAAGCTGCAACAATTGCTTTTGTATCAAAATCAATTGCTTTACCGGCAGCAGACAACTTTTGAATATCCTCATCTGCTTCTTTAATCATAACATCAATAATATCATCGACCGTTACAATTCCCATTAAGATATTCTCTTCATTAACAACAGGAACGGCAAGGAAGTCATAATTTTGAATCGTTTGTGCAACATCTTCCTGGTCCTGTGTAACGGAGACACTAATAACTCTTTCGTACATAATATCCCGTATTTTTTCTTGTGGTTCTGCAATTAACAAATCCCGGTAGGAAACAACACCAACAAGAGTGCGTTTTTGATCAATAACATAAAGGTAGCTGATTGTTTCTGCAAAATCTGCGAAAATTTTAAGTTTATCAACTGCTTCTCTTACGGTATAGTAATCGCGGATCCAAACAAAACGATTTGTCATAATACGACCAGCTGTTTCATCAGGATAGTTCATTAAATTTTGAACAATTAAAGATTCTTCTTTTTTCATTCCGGAAAGAAGGAGTTCAATTCTTTCTGGAGATAGCTCATTTAAAAGGGAAGCAAGGTCATCATTATCCATTAAATCAAGAACTTGGCCGGTTCTTTCGATGCCGAGTTTATTTAAAACCCCAACTTGTTCTTCCTTGTTTAGTTCTTCAAGAAGATTGGCAAGCAAGTCTATTTTTAAAAACAGTAAAAAACGCGTCCTATGTTTTTCGGGGAGGCTCTCATAAATTTGAGCAATATCGTATGGCTGTAATTCATCTACGATCGATTCAAACTGAGATTTTTTGTTTTCTTTTAGCGCTTTAATAATGTGAAGTGTAATCTGATTTTCTGTCAAGTTGTGAATCATACTTCTCACGCTCCCTTCAAAACTGTATTATCTTCATAGATGTATATACCCTGTTCTATTATATGAGATAAACAAGCAGAATGAAATGCATAAATTTATGAACAAGAGAGAAACAGAATCCACTATAAAAAAACTATGTTAAATTTTCTGACAACATCATTGAGACTTTTTTTTCTTTCTTTTAGAATTAGTTTAATAGCATCTATAACTACTTCGTATATCCTTAAAAATTGGTTTAAGGGTCTCTACTTAGAAACCGTAAATTTCTAGCTACGAAAAAATGTGCAAAAGACATGCATGTTTTTTCGTGGCTTTTTTTATGAAAAAAAGCTGTGAAGCCCCGCTAACTATAGGGAAGGCAAAGTGTACGCAGACTGCGAACTTATCAAGAGAGCTAAAGCCTATTTTTAGGGTAGACACCCATGCAATCAAAATTGCACTATAGCACATGAAAAGAAGCAGTTTCCATATTGTTTTATGATCTAAGTTTGAAACATGGAGCAGTCAGAATACACGAAGACTCCTATGGGATTTGCGAGACAGATGAGACTCCGCAGGAGTTTACTCCGAGGAGGCTCACCGCTCGCCCCATGGAAAGCGAAGTGTATTCTGACTGCGGACTATTTGAAAGAGCTATAGCTTCTTTTCAGGATAGCTAATAGAAAAAATAAGGGGGAAGAACATGACGAATATATTAATTAAAAATGCTCAAATTGTTACGATGAATCAAGCAGAAGAAATCTTCGTAGGAGATATTTTCATTGAAAATAATATCATAAAAGAAATAGGGGGAAATCTTAACGAAACAAAGGCAGATAAAATCATTGATGCAACCAATAAGACAGTCATTCCCGGGTTTGTGCAAACACATATTCATTTATGCCAGACACTGTTCCGCGGAAAAGGAGATGACCTAGAGTTAATGGATTGGCTGCGCAAACGAATTTGGCCGTTAGAAGCTGCCCACGACGAAGAGTCCATTTATTATTCCGCTATGTTAGGGATTGGCGAACTGATGGAAAGTGGTACGACAACAATTGTAGATATGGAAACCGTTCATCATACAGAATATGCTTTTCGCGCAATAGCGGAAAGTGGAATTCGGGCTGTCTCTGGAAAAGTAATGATGGATAAGGGGGATGAGGTTCCATTAGCTCTTCAAGAGAAAACAGCAGAGTCGATTCAGCAAAGTGTCGATTTATTAGAGAAATGGCATCAGTTTGATCATGGCAGAATACAATATGCCTTTTCACCAAGATTTGTTGTTTCTTGTACAGAACCTTTATTAAACGAAGTGAAGACCCTTTCTGACCAATATAATGTAAGAGTTCATACACATGCATCAGAAAATCAAGGAGAAATACAAATTGTTGAACAAGAAACGGGCATGCGAAATGTCGTTTATTTGGATCATCTCGGTTTAGCTAATGAGCGATTAATCTTAGCTCATTGTATTTGGCTGGATGAAGAAGAAAAAAGAATTATAAAGGAAAAGGGTGTCCATGTCAGCCATTGTCCTGGATCTAATTTAAAGCTTGCTTCGGGGATCGCAGACACGCACAATCTGCTTTGCGATCATGTTTCTGTTAGTCTTGGAGCAGACGGTGCACCATGCAATAATAATTTAGATATGTTTAATGAAATGAGGCTGGCTGCACTGATTCAAAAACCACTGCACGGACCAACTGCAATGGATGCAAGAACGGTATTCCGTATGGCGACAATCGGTGGAGCAAAAGCAGTTGGCATGGAAAACGAAATAGGCAGTATTGAGGTAGGGAAAAAAGCGGATTTAGCTATCCTAAATTTATATAATTTCCATACATTCCCTTCTTATGATGTGGACCCTATTTCGCGAATTGTCTATTCTGCTACACGAGCAGATGTAGAAACAACCATTATTGATGGAAGGATCATGATGGAAAATCGAATCATGAAAACGGTAGATAAAGAACTTGTATTAAAAGAATCCAATATAAGCATCAAAAGATTGTTAAAAAGGACGAATATTTAAATAAGCAGTAGAGAAGAAATGGGGGGAACATCTGTATTATAAGAAGTTCCTTCCTTTTTGTCGTGTCATCCTCCTTGTGAGCCCCCTTTAAACCCCCTTCCTTTATTAAATCGTTGATCCTTAGAGTAAAAGAAGTGAGGAGTTACGTAATAATAGAAGAGGAGTCATGCAAAAAGACAAAGCAGAAATTCTCAACATAATGAAATTTGTCATTTTATGTTATATTTTCTTCTTTCCATCTTTCTATTCTGTCATCCTAATAAATATTTTATTGAAAACCAATATTTAATAAGATATTTTTCACTCTTTTTGTTAAACTAAATTTATTACCGTGAAGAAACGAAGTAGGGAGCAGCCAGAATATACGAAGACTCCTGTGGGAATGCGAGAAAGAAGAGACCCCACAGGAAAGCGAAGTGTATTCTGGATGCGGACTAATGGAGAGAACCAAAGGTATTTTTTAGGGTAGCCAGAGGTTTTATAATCGTTTTTGCTAGGAGGTTGGGGGGTACTTTATGAAAAAAAGCAATCATGATATTCGAGATCTGATTTATGTTCATTTACATGAAAAGGAACGTTTCGTTCTTTCGTATGGAATTGAATTTAATGAATTTTTTCAAGTTTTAGGGGAATCAATTCCTTCTATTTTGTTATTAAAGCATGGATTTGAAGAAGGGGAATTCCATTCTCATACAATGCTTGAGTATGTGCCCAAGTCTAAACTGGCAAGATTGGTTAGAGAAGATGTTTATGGATATGGTGACTTTTCTTGGATAGACTTTGAAGAAACAGAGGCTTTAGACATGTTAGAGGGGCAGACAATAGCAGAGCTGCTTTATCTTGGTCATATAAAAGATCACTTAAAAGCTCCATTTTATCAGCAACTTAACAACCAATTTGTTTATTTAGCCCATGATGATGGCTGGTTTAATAAAACGTATTATAAAAAATTAGATATGTTTTATTATTTGCTTTGTGAAGTTATTGCAAGTAAATTATCCCAATTGAAATTAGAAAAAGCATTATTTGGAATCAAAAAGAAAAGAATGTATCCACCAGTAACAAAACAAGTAATGACGATTCTAAAAGACTTTATGAAAGAGGGAATGGTTCTTTCCATACAGAAGACTGTGCAAAATCGGTTTCGAATTGAGATTCCTATATGGGTAATTGGAGATTTTTCTAATATGGATAGCATGTATGAAGAGTATGAAAAGAAAAGCAAAGAAATAAGTGATGCAAAACTTGTTTTTGATAAAAAAACAAAAGAATGGCAAGTAGTTATTCTCTAAAAAGATGAGTATGGTGATTATAATGAAAGAAAGCGTTTCAATAAAATTCCCTAATGCTTTAATAAAAATGATATTTACCAGCAGACCGAATCGGTTTATTTTGCATTGTTATTCCGAAATTACTCAGTCTGAAGAAGTGGTGCATTTAGCTGATCCTGGGAGGTTAAAGGAGTTATTAATCGAAGGTGCTAGTGTTTACGTATTGCCTAGTACGAACCCAAAACGTAAAACAAAATGGACAGCAGTTTTAGTAGAGGCAAACGGGGAATTGGTTTCCGTTAATACTACATTTCCGAATATGCTAGTTGAAAAAATGCTAAAAGAATCCATTATTCCAGATTTAATCAACTATGAATGGATAAGATCGGAATATACGTATGGCAATTCGCGATGGGATTTTCTGCTGAAGCATAAGGATGGAACTTTGTTGCTTTTAGAGGTGAAAAGTGTAACACTAGCAGAAAATGGGATAGGGATGTTTCCAGATGCTGTTACGGCAAGAGGCACAAAGCACGTAAAAGAGATAACAACGATTGCGCGGGAGAAAAGGATTCAGACAGCCATTCTGTTTATTGCGCAGCGAGAAGACGTTACACAAATAACAACTGCCCCTCATATTGATGAAAAGTTTGCAGAAGCTTTAATAGAAGCGGAAAAGGCAGGGGTGAAGCTGATAGGGTATAATTGTAAGCTTTCGTTAGAAGGAATTACTTTAAATAAAGCAATCCCTGTTGAAGTTCAAAACATTTTGTTTAAATAGTCAAACTACTAGCTTTTTAGTGTATAATCAATTTGATGAAAAATGAAATAGTTAGAAATTGGTGTCTTGTAGTGCGTGTTCAAAAAGGAGGATAAAAAGGACCGAGAAGTTCGAGGCGGTTTGCTCCCGAGCATCACCCTTTCACAGGATGTGATGACTTCCACGTTGCTCACAGGACGTGAGCGTTTTTAGTGGAAGAACCTCTAGTTAATACGTGAGAAGCGGAGAAGCAAACCAACGAAGAAATTCGATGTGTCATTTTTACCGGACTTTTTGAACAACCTCTTTTAGATGAATGTCACAGAAGCAAAGTGTAAACAATAGACTACTGCAAACTGGATGGGACATTTTTCTTTCATAAGACTTAAAAGGGAAGTTGGTGGAATTCCAACACGGTCCCGCCACTGTAAATGATTGTTACTTGAGATAACCACTGTACTTTTCGTATGGGAAGGTTCAAGGAGCTAAAATCATAAGTCAGGAGACCTGCCGTTTTCTATACACCCGAAAAACCTACGAGGATAGGCGGTGTGGAGCGTGCTTTGAATATATTTAAAGTCATCCCAACATCTCTATTAGTTTGTAGAGGTGTTTTTTATTTTTCAATTAATTTTGAAAAGGCGGAACGAGAATGAAAAAGATTTATACTTTATTATTTGCACTTCTTTTAGCAGTTGGAGTGCTTGCTGGTTGTGGTGAAACGCAAAAGAATGACAACACAGCAGACAATAATGCTTCCACTGAAAAGGCATCTTTTCCGGTAACTATTAAAGATGCTCTTGGAGAGGACGTAGTAATAGATAAAGATCCAGAAAAGATCGTGTCTTTAATTCCAAGCAATACGGAAATTGCTTTTGAATTGGGATTAGGAAAAGAATTAGTCGGAGTCTCTGATTATGATAATTATCCGGCAGAAACAGCAAAGATTGAAAAAGTAGGCGGCATGGAGTTTAATGTCGAAAAAATTATTTCATTAAAACCAGATGTGGTACTAGCACATGCATCTAGTGCGCATAATTCAAAAGAAGGATTACAACAGCTGCGCGATGCTGGAATTGATGTATTGGTTGTAAATGATGCAACAAATTTTGAAGGTGTTTATGATAGTATTGAAATGATTGGAAAAGCAACAGGAGAAACAAAAGAAGCAGGACAACTTATCACAGAAATGAAAAATAAACTAGCCGATATAAAAGAAAAAGCTGCTAAAATTGCTGATAATGAAAAAAAATCTGTGTATGTTGAAATAAGTGGAGAACCAAGCATTTATTCAACAGGAAAAAATACATTTATGCAAGAGATGCTTGATACAATTAATGCCACGAATGTTGTAATAGAAGAAGGTTGGATTCAAGTAGATCAAGAAGCGATTATTAAAGCAAACCCAGATGTAATTATTACTACTTACGGCAGTTATGCAACAGAAGATCCTGCTGAAACAATTTCTAAACGAAAAGGCTGGAAAGATATTACTGCAGTAAAAAACAAAGCAGTAGTAGATGTAGACTCTGATACAGTTAGTCGTTCAGGCCCTCGTTTAGTAAAAGGGGTAGAAGAATTTGCAAAAGCAGTATATCCAGACGTATTTAAATAAAAAGAGAGCGGCTTATTTATATGCCGCTTTTTTTCTCCTTTTTTCGATCATAATAGCTATTTCAGTTGGTACCGTCTCTATACCTGTAACGGATGTAGTAAAAATACTTATCAGCAGTATTGTTCCTTTTGATCTACTAAAAAATGTTGATCCAATGTTTGTTAATATTGTGCAAAATATTCGATTACCGAGAGTGATTTTGGCAGGATTGGTTGGAGCAAGTTTATCGATAGCAGGTGCTGCTTTTCAAGGGCTGCTGAGAAACCCGCTGGCAGATCCTTATACACTTGGTGTTTCATCTGGAGCATCTGTGGGGGCTGTGATGACGTTGTTTTTTCAAGTGAGCATACCGTTCGTTGGGGGATTCACACTTCCACTCCTAAGTATTCTTGGTTCCTTTATTACGATTTTTTTTGTGTTGCTTTTTGCGAAAAAAATGGATCCAATGATGCGTGTCGAAACAATTATTTTAACTGGAATTATTTTCAGTGCCTTTTTAAGTGCTTTTATTTCGTTAATGATTGCATTAACAGGAGATGAATTAAGACAGATTATTGGTTGGCTGCTTGGCAGTGTTTCCATGAGAGGATGGGCTTATATAAAAATTATCCTTCCTTTTTTTATTATGGGATCTGGTTTGCTGCTGCTGCAGGGGAAAGAATTAAATGCATTGGCGTTTGGTGAAGAACGAGCACAGCATCTTGGTGTAAATGTCCAAAAAAGAAAAATGATCATTTTGCTGGCAGGATCGATCTTAACAGGTGCCGCTGTGGCAGTTTCAGGAACGATAGGCTTTGTCGGTTTAGTTATCCCGCATTTAGTCAGAATTTTAGCAGGACCAAACCATAAGCATTTGTTGGGGCTGTCGATGATAATAGGAAGTGGTTTTCTTATTTTAGCGGATTTAGTTGCGAGAACAATTATTTCTCCAACAGAGCTGCCAATTGGTGTGATCACAGCGTTAATTGGAGCACCAATCTTTGCATTAATATTATTAAATCGTAGAAATGGAAGGAATAAAAAGAATGCTTAAAGTAAATAATCTTTCTTTTCAATATACTGGCCGAACCATTCTTTCTGAGCTTTCCTTTTCTGTAAAAAAAGGAGAGCTTCTAGGTATATTAGGTCCAAATGGCAGTGGAAAAACGACGCTTCTAAAGCTGATAAGCGGAATTCTTAAGAGTGAAAAAGGCGGAATTTTCATAAAAGATAAGCAAATAACGAAATATACAGCAAAAGATTTAGCAAAAATTGTGGCGGTTCTTTCTCAACATGCTCATGAGTCTTTTTCCTATCAAGTGAAAGAAGTAGTGGCACTTGGGAGATATGCTTATCAACAGACATTTCTGCAGTCGTGGAGCATGGAAGATGAGAAAATAGTGCAAGAAGTAATGGAGATTACAGGAATCGCACATTTTCAGGATGCATCGATTCAAGAATTATCTGGAGGAGAAAGACAAAGAGTTTATTTGGCACAAGCATTGGCACAGGAACCTGAAATTTTACTACTAGATGAACCAACAAATCATCTCGATTTATCTTATCAAAAAGAGTTATTGGATAATTTGAAGCAATGGAGTCAGGAAAAGAATTTGACCATTATCAGCATCTTTCATGATTTGAATTTAGCTGGTTTGTATTGTGATCGACTTCTGCTGCTAAATGAAGGGGAAATCGTGGTGGATTCTAATCCAGCTGAGGTTCTTCAAGAAGAGAAAATAGAGAAGGTATACAAAACGAAGGTGAAACAAACAATGCATCCGCAGACCGCAGCACCACAGCTTGTCTTATTGCCCCGAAAAAAAACAAAAAGCAGTCAGATATTAATTGATGAAAAAAATTTACGTGTTTCTTCCAACTATATTGCACTGTCCTCACCTAAGCCATTAAAAACAATATCATCAGGAGTGACAGGAGCTGGAATTGGTTGGTATACAAGCTTTGTTAATAGACATGTTGATAAAAGATATAAATGTGATGATTATCAGCAAGAAATGAAGCACTATTTGCTTGCACACCATTTCGTTCCTGAACAGACAGTTGGCATGATGACGGCAGTCTATGTGGAAGATGCTGCTTATCATACATATAAAGAAGAAGATTTTTCTGTTTTTATCGTTGTTACAGCAGGCGTTGGAAATGCGGTTGATGCCGCAAATAGCAAGGAGCACCCTTCCCATCTTCTTCCTGGAACCATTAATATTTGGATTTTTATTAATGGGGAGATTTCGGAACAGGCATATGTACAAAGCATTATGACAGCAACAGAGGCAAAAGCAAGTGTGCTTCGCAATCAACAAGTGATTGATCCTGTAACGGGTACGATTGCAACTGGCACATCAACAGACAGCATTTTAATAGCTGCAACTCAAGAAGGAGCGGAATTAGAGTTTGCAGGGACTATTACACGATTAGGAAAATTAATTGCAACAGGTGTAGCAGAATGCTTAATGAAAGCATTAGAAAAAAGAAGCAAGAGGTTTTAGATTATGATCATTTCCCACCTTATCAGCATAACCATTGCTGTTATAATCGATAAAATCATTGGTGATCCGCCAAGCTGGCCCCATCCTGTGAAATGGATGGGCAATCTGATAGCCAAATTAGAAAAGAAATGGAACAAGGGCAATAATCGGAAATCAAAAGGGTTATGTATGCTATTTCTCGTATTGGGGATTACGTATACCACAGCATTTTTGATTGTATTTGCAAGCTATGAAATTCATTTTAGCATCGGGATTTTGGTGGAAAGCTGCCTTATTGCGACTACTATTGCTCAGAAAAGTCTAAAAGATGCGGCGCTTGAAGTATATGAACCTTTATTAAAAAAGAACCTTCCAGAAGCGCGTTTAAAGCTTTCTTATATTGTTGGAAGAGATACGGAAACTTTATCTGAACAGGAAATTGTACGTGGTGCTGTAGAAACAGTGGCAGAGAATACAAGTGATGGAGTAACGGCGCCATTATTTTGGGCATTTATTGGAGGAGCTCCTCTTAGTCTCCTTTATCGTGCTGTTAATACTTGTGACTCAATGGTTGGATATAAAAATAAAAGATATGGGCAATTTGGCTATTTCTCAGCAAAACTAGACGATGTAGTGAATCTACTGCCAAGCAGGATCACGGCATGGCTGCTGCTTTTATGTATTCGTTCTCCATTCTATTCATTCAAGGAAGGGTGGTGCACATTGCTTCAGGATGCCAAAAAACATCCTTCTCCAAACAGCGGCTGGGGAGAAGCAGCAGCTGCCATCTTATTAGGTGTACAATTAGGGGGAATTAATTATTATAAAGGCGAAATTTCTAATCGTGCCAAAATGGGCAAATGTAAAGTAAAGCTTGAGAAAGCACATATCATAAAGAGCAATAAGCTGTTAACCAAAGCGACATTATTCTTTTTATCTTTTTTATGGATTGGAGGTTTGTTGATTGAATTTGCCATCACACGGAGCTAATCCCTACTATTTATATGAACAAATGGATATAGAACCTCCGCATGCGCTTATCGATTTTAGTGCGAATATTAATCCGTTGGGTCCTCCTAAAACGTTAAAAAATCAATGGACCAGTTTATATAATACGATCCAGTATTATCCTGATCCAAAAGGAAGGCAGCTAGTTAAAAAAATAGCAGAAAAAGAAAACATAAAAGAAGGGCAAATTCTGCTTGGAAATGGTGCAGCAGAATTAATTTCCTTAATTGGCAGAATGCTGTTTGGCAAAAAAGTGCTGCTTATTCAGCCGACTTTTTCTGAATATGAACAAGTCTGTAAAGTGAATAACTGCGAAGTGTCTTATTACATAGTGAACGACACAGATTGGATGCTGAATATGGAAGATTTGGAAGCTTCGTTAAAAGGTGTTCATGCCGTTTTTTTATGCAATCCCAATAATCCAACAGGCATTTATTACAAGAAAAAAGAGCTACTCTCCTTATTGCAGGCATGTAAACGAAACAATAGCTTACTGATTTTAGACGAAGCATTTTATGATTTTGTAAAAGGCTATGAGGATATGGTACCTGAATTAAAGCATTCACCCCATTTGCTTATTTTACGATCCATGACGAAGATGTTCAGCATTCCTGGCATTCGATTGGGCTATACCATTGCGGCTAAAGAGATAATTATAAAATTAGCTTCTCAGCAGACACATTGGAGTGTAAATAATATTGCTTTGCATGCAGGCTTGTTTTTACTAGAGGAAGAGAATTTTATTACGGATACGCTTCACTACATAGAAACAGAAAAAAACAAACTTCGTATCTTTTATGAAAAGCTGGCATTTAAGATGACTGATTCACATGCTAATTTTTACTTGCTAAAGGATCCAACTTTAGATGATCAAAAAGCGTTTTTTCAGTTCTTATTAGAAGAGGGAATTGTTGCAAGGCACACTTATAATTATCCTGGCTTAAACGGTAAATGGCTGCGGTTTGCTATTAAAAATGAACAAGAAAATGAGCATTTGCAAGGAGTTATCAAAAAATGGGTCAACAATCGACATTCATTTTTATTACAGGCGGAGTAAGAAGCGGGAAAACCTCCTTTGCTGAAAGGCTGGCGATGGAATATGCTGAAAAAGACAATTTGCAGCTTCATTATTTAGCAACAGGTGTAGTAACGGATGATGAAATGAAAGAACGAGTCGAGCGTCATCAGAAAATCCGTGCTGTGCAGAAAAGGCAATGGAAGACATGGGAACAGCCGTCAGATTTGCAAGAATTGCTGTCCAGCTTTCATAAACAGGATGTTCTATTAGTTGATTGTTTAACAACATTGGTCAGCAATGAACTTTTTCAAGGTGAACAACAGGAATGGAATGAACAAATGCTGAAAGAATTGCAGGGTAAAATAGAAGCCGCGGTTTTATCATTAAGCAAAAGCTGTTCTATCTTCCTTATCGTTAGTAATGAAGTGACATATGAAGCACTTCAAACTCCCCTGCTGATAACGTATAGCAGACTGCTAGGCAGATTGCATCAAACCTTTGTACACATAGCAGACGAAGCATATCTAGTGGATAGCGGAATTCCGATAAGAAAGAAAGAGGGGAGACAAGTATGAACGGAATTATGGTGTTAGGCACCTCTTCTGATGTAGGAAAAAGCTTAATAGCAACAGGATTGTGCAGAATATTAGTTAATGAAGGGGTGAAGACGGCTCCATTTAAATCACAGAATATGTCAAATAACTCCTATGTAACAAAGGATGGAAAAGAGATTGGCAGAGCACAAGGAATTCAAGCAGAAGCTGCAAAAGTGGATGCAAACGTTTGGATGAACCCTATTCTATTAAAACCCCGTTCTGATATGCATGCAGAAATTGTTTTGCTTGGCAAGGTGGAGCAAGTAGTATCAGGGAAGCAATATCGGGATCAATTTTATGAAAAAGGGTTAGCAGTTATTCAAAGATCATTGGATTATTTGGCAGAAAGATTCGACGCGATTGTGATGGAGGGTGCTGGAAGTCCTGTTGAAGTTAATTTGAAATCACGTGAGTTAGTTAATATGAAGGTTGCGGAAATGGCGGATGTTCCAGTTGTGCTGGTGGCAGATATCGATCGCGGCGGCGTATTCGCCAGCATTGTTGGCACACTCGCTTTATTGTCTCCAACGGAACGGAATCGTGTAAAAGGAATCATTATTAATAAATTCCGGGGAGACCCTGATTTATTTGCAGACGGAATTACTTGGATAGAAGAGAATACAAAGATACCTGTATTGGGTGTGCTTCCCTTTATAGAAAACCATATGATTGATGGTGAAGACTCTCTGTCCTTTCAAGAAAAAAGACCATCCGGTGTGCGAGTCAGCTTGGATATTGCTGTTGTAAAGCTTCCTTTTATTTCAAACTATAGTGATATAGAACCATTTTATTTTGAAGAGGATGTGACGATACGACTTGTAGCAACAGGTGAAGAATTTGGTTATCCGGATGCCGTAATTATTCCTGGCACAAAAAGCACCATTCATGATTTAGCAAAAATAAAAGAAACAGGATTAGCAGAAAAAATTCAGGTCTTTTATCAAGAAGGCGGAACAATCATGGGGCTTTGTGGAGGATTTCAAATGCTTTGCAAGGAACTCCATGACCCGTTTGGAACAGATAGTGGCATCTCAGGCAATGAAGCAGAAGGTTTAAATATTATTCCTGCGTCTACTTTTTTTAATAAAAAGAAGATAACGACAAGAGTAGAAGGAAATTATTTTTCCGGAACTGGCATAGCTGGAGAGCTAATAAATGGATATGAAATTCATTTAGGTGATACAACAGTGCAAGCAGATGATCAGGTGGTTCCATTTTTACGTTTATCCAATGGAAAAGCAGATGGCTGCTTTATGGATAATGGAAAGGTAATTGGAACGTATTTGCACCACCTTTTTCATAACGATGAATGGAGAAGCATTTGGCTGAACGGTCTTCGTAAAGAAAAGGGATACGCATTAAAAGAAACGGTATTTATTCAAGAAATGAAGGATAAACGCTTCGATTTATTGGCAGATAAAATGAAGCGTCAGTTAAATTGGGAAAAGCTGTGGACAATTATGTTTGAAGGAATAAACCGATGAAAAAAGTATGGATAGGGTTTCTCTTAAATATGCAATTTTTCACTGCAGTACCGATTCATAAGACGCTGCCAATGGAAAAGGAATATGTAAACAGCAGTGTCCGTACTTTTCCAGTATTAGGACTGCTGCAAGGGGTGTTCTACAGTAGTATAGTATATGGTTTGCTTCATCTTACACCATTTTCCATTCTGGCTGTTTCCTTTTTTCTATGGCTGTTTATGATTGTATTTACAGGTGGTCTTCATCTTGATGGCTGGATGGATGCAAGTGATGCTTTTTTCTCTTATCAAGATCATGGGAAACGTTTAGAGATTATGAAAGACCCGCGTATTGGTGCCTTTGGTGTTTTATCTGTTATCGTGCTATTAAGTGCAAAGTTTTTCTTTGTGTATGAAACGATGAACAATATACAGCCTGAAACGTACTTTCTGCTTGTTTTCATTCCTTTTTATTCCAAAATGGTGATGGGGCTTCTTTTAATCCATGTTCCAGAAGCGAAAAAAGATGGTCTTGGTTCTTTTTTTAAAAAAGCCGTCAGCGGGAACATTACTGCGGTTTATTCAGGGTATGCAGCTATAAGCTTAGTGCTGGTGTATTTTTTTTATGAAGCAGCATTTGTAGATGTTTTGTTTTTATTGATAAGCAGTGGAGTAAGCTTTTTCGTTTTGGCAAAAAAAATCGTAAAATGGTTCGGTGGATTAACGGGAGATTTGCTGGGAGCAGCAGTGGAAGGGACGGAGATTATATTATGGGCAGTCGTGTGGTTATTGCATTATTTCGTCATGGGTTAACAAAAGAGAATGAACAGAAAGCCTATATTGGCTGGCTGGATAGCCCGTTAAGCCAAAAAGGGATTAATCAATTAAAAGCAAAGTCACTCAACTTTCATTATTACAAACGACTTTTTTCTAGTGATTTGCTACGGGCAAAACAAAGTGCTGCTTCCCTTTTTCCTGATAAAGACATAACAGAATCATCCTGCTTTCGCGAACTGAATTTTGGAGAATGGGAAGGGAAAACATATGAGCAGTTAGCAAACGACTCTATCTACCGAAATTGGATCAGTAATCCATTTACCACAACTCCTCCTGGTGGAGAATCATTTGCTTCATTTACAGAACGAATAGAACAAGGCTGGCAGATGATAATGGAAGCTAGTGCTGCTGCACAACATATAGCAATTATGACACATGGTGGAGTTATTCGTTATTTGCTGCATCGCTACGGAAAGGATAAAAGAGATTTTTTTGATTATCCAGTAGCAATAGATAGTGGTTATGAATTGATATGGGAGGACAGCGATTGCTTTAGGAGGAGAGAGAGATGCACTTTATTACAGGAGGCAGCTTTAATGGAAAGAAAAGATGGGCATTAAACTTTTATCAATTAACGTTTGATAAGGAAGAGATGAAAGTTGTTCGTTTTTATGACAAGGAAGATATAGAGGATTTACTGGAAGTGACAAAGCCTTTTCTCTTGTTGGAGGGTATCGAATATTGGATACGACATAAGATAATGACCTTGGAAGAGGACAAAATATACGATTATTTTTATACATTCTTTAAAAGGCTGAAGGACTGGGAGAATAGTGGAGACAACCATCAAGTCATCTTGATTGGCAGTGATATCACCAAAGGGATTGTACCAATCAAAAAAGAAGATAGATTGTGGCGTGATGTTACAGGCAGAATCTTTCAGGAAGCTGTGAGAATGGCTGATCGGGTTGATGTTGTTTGGTACGGATTACATGATCAATTAAAATGAGGAAGGCAGGAGTTTGAATGCGGATTTATACGAAAACAGGAGATAAAGGGCAAACGAGTATTATTGGAGGAAGAGTAGATAAAGATGATATTCGTATCGAAAGTTATGGCACAGTAGATGAAGTGAACTCTTTTGTTGGCCAAGCTGTCACTCAATTAGAAGGAGATGCGTTTAAAGATATTATTCGTGATTTAGAAAAGATTCAGCATGAGCTTTTTGATTGCGGAGGTGACTTGGCCAGTGTTTTAAAGGATCGACCATTAAAGCTGACGGCTCAAGCGATTGAGTATTTAGAAAAAAGAATTGATCAATTTATCGAAGAGGCGCCAAAATTAGAAAGGTTTATTCTTCCAGGAGGAACTCCAGCTGCAAGCAGCATCCATATTGCAAGAACAGTGACAAGAAGAGCAGAACGGTTAGTTGTCTCTTTGAAAAAGGTGGATCCCACTGTTTCTGATCTTCCTTTGCAGTATTTAAATCGTTTATCTGATTATTTTTTTGCGTTGGCGAGAGTGATTAATTATCGGAGCCATGTAGCAGATGTAGAATATGAACGAAGTGCCAAAGTATTTCGAGGAGGGAGAAAAAAACAGGATGAAGGGCAAGAAAATTAGTATCCTTGCGTTATTTATTGCACTATCAACTGTCGGGGCATTTATAAAAATACCTGGAATGGTTGGCAGTGTGGCATTAGATAGTTTTCCAAGTTTATTAGCAGGTGTTATGTTAGGAGGAGTTAGCGGAGGTGTTGTTGCTGGAATCGGCCATCTCTTATCTGCTTTCCTAGCTGGTTTTCCCCTTGGATCCTTTCATTTTATAATTTGTGTGGAAATGTTCTTATTAGTACTGTTTTTTTCTTTATTGTACCGAATTGGCAAAAAATATATGGCTTATTGCTTTTTTATTGTTGCAAATAGTATTATATTGCCTCTTCCTTTTCTTTTTCTTATGAGCAAAGCATTTTATTTCATGATTACTCCTTCTTTATTTCTAAGTGCAATGATCAATGCTGCTGTTGCTTATTTGTTGTTAGCAAGACTTGAGACTACTTCACTGTGGAGGAAAATCAGTCAATGAGAGATGTTCAAATAATTCCTTTTAATGCACAGGAAAAGATTATTATTGCGGCGGATAATAGTGGTGCTATCGGCATGAAAGAGGAGGATATAGTAGAGGCTTCCTATGAAACAGTAGCTTATTTCTCTTTTCGTGTTGCAGTGATGGAATGCCTTGCAGCAGGCGGAATTCCATTTTCGGTTATTCTGCAAAATTTCTGTGGAGAGAAAGCGTGGCAGCAGCTTTTGTATGGAATAGAAAAAGGGATAGCAGAATTAGAATTAACAAAGAAGTTGACAATTACAGGAAGTACAGAAAGTAATTTTTCTTTAAAACAGTCCGCTATTGGAATTACAGTTCTTGGAAAAAGTGAATCTGTTGGAAAAATGCCCTTTTCAACAAGCAAAATAGCAGTGATTGGTTCGCCGCTTGTTGGAAGTGAGGTAGTAGAAAATCCGGATAAGATTGCTCCGTTATCCTTATTTTACAAACTGGCAAGATTAAACAAGTACAATCTTCAGCCTGTTGGATCAAAGGGGATTTTGTATGAGCTGTCCGTGTTATTAAGAGATCCTATAAACGGAAGAATTTCCTGTACACTTGATATAGAAAAATCCGCCGGCCCATCGACTTGTTTTCTCATAGAGTATGAACAAACAGAGGAAGAAGAAATTAGAAGATTAACCACTACTTTTTTTCACGACTTACATATTAATTAACATAGAAACGGCCTTCTCCCTTGGTGAAGACCGTTTCTATGTTTAAAGTAAGGAGCAGCTTGAGAGCCAATGGAAAGAGGAACATTAATAAAAAAACCTTGAAGTTTGACGAACTTAGAAGGTTTTTGCTTAATCAAGGGCAGTGGTTATCCAAACCTTATAAAGAAAGGAGTCTTTTATTATCTTTTCTTCTGTATGAACTATGAAATTAGGAACTGAACCTAAAAAAAATGACAGGGCGAAAGCTATTTTATAGTCAGGAGTTATGTACCCATCAATAGTTCTTCCATATATTTCGTTTGCTATCGAGTCTGCCCATACTTCCGATTCCCACAGTGTATCAAAAATAATATCTTCGTTCTTCCATTTGATTTCCATATCGACAACCTCACTAATTGGTTTATTTTCCCTCATACTTCTTTAAAGGGGCTAGACGTCTCAGAGTGGAGGTTTTTGCAAGTAATCTTCGTTTCGTTGTCTTATGCATTTGCAAGACTAATTATCGTAAATGAAGATAATATGAATACTGCCAAAATGAAAGTATTTTCTTATAAAACGTCCTTCCTTTTTCATTTCCACTCTAATATATGTATTAAATATCGTTATCCTTTACTCCTTTGTTGTTCTTATTATTTTTATTAGAATATATCAAGAGTGTTGATTATCTAAAATTATCCAGAAGCATCCTGTGAAACATTAAGTAGCTTTTTAATTGGTTTATTTTACCTGTTTAGATTCAAAAAGGATGAATCAGGACAAAAACAGCAGAGAAAAGAGGGGAGTTTGTCCGATAAAGAGTGAATCAGGACCAAAAACCAAAATTCGAAAGCCGTTCCCTAGTGCACGAAAAGCATTACCATAGTGGGGGCAGACTCCTGAATTTTAAAAATTTGTTTTAGGGAGTTATTGGTCTAGTGTTTAGTATCTCAAAATTCGCCGTTATAAATTCCTCTTCATGTAATGCTATAACTTGGTGTAGACAATTAGAAAAGAGTGATTGATTAATCTTTTAGGGAGTTTTTTTGCTAATATTATTCCTTATAAATAGGGAATTGTTTTTCTGGGGGCTTGCGATGAGCCTGCGCCTGAGGGGTCTCACCTAATCCGCTAATTCAACAGGACAATCGCACCTTCCACTTCAGTCAAGCTGTTTTGATCCATTAGTTGCTGTTGCTGAACGGGTAAAAACACCCACCTTATAGAAATAGACTCAAGCGGAACAATTTTGAACACCACTTTTCAGGCTAGCCAATGTTACTGGAACTTTTCTTATATGCTACAAAGCGAATAAGCTACCAGATTACCTTTTCACACATAGATTAATAACAAACATTTCAAACTATTGCAATTAGATGAAAAGAAAAAACCAAATGAGGATTCTTCTTTTTAAAGAAGCCGTTCTAGTGGTAAAATAAACAAGTGTGATTGATAAATTGGAGGTACTTATAATGAAGACAAAACTTGGTTTATTATATGGTGGAAAATCAGCTGAACATAAAGTTAGTATGCAAACGGCCATGGCCGTTATAAAAGCATTAGATACAGATAAATTTGAAATTCATCCTATTTACATATCGGAAAATGGGGAATGGATTAAGGGAGAACAATTAGCAGGACCTGTTGAGAATGTTCAGCAGCTGGCGTTTCAATCCAAAAATGAATTGCAGACAACAACCCTTTCATCCCAGTTATTTCAATCAACAGAAGATCGCTCTTTTGATGTAATATTTCCATTATTGCATGGTACAAATGGAGAAGATGGGACAGTACAAGGATTATTAGAATTATTAAATCTTCCCTATGTTGGAAACGGTGTGTTAGCATCGTCAGCAGGGATGGACAAAGTAATTATGAAGAATATCTTTGAGGTTGCTGGTCTTCCCCAAGTGAAATATACATCCTTTATTAGAAATGATTGGAACAATGATAAAGAGTCTGCATATAAAAAAGTGGAAGAGAAGTTAGGTTATCCTTGTTTTGTGAAACCGGCTAATCTCGGATCAAGTGTTGGAATTAGCAAGTGTACAAATCGTGAAGAGCTGGATGCTGCATTTCTAGAGGCGTTTCAATTTGACAGAAAGATTATTATCGAAGAAGGTGTAACCGCAAGAGAAATAGAAGTAGGAGTGCTTGGCAACAATACGCCACAAGTTTCAGTTGCAGGTGAAATAATGCCTAAAAAAGACTTTTATGATTATAAAGCAAAATATGAAGATGGAGATACAGCCTTAATTATTCCTGCAGCTATTACAGAAAAAGAATATAGCTCTATTGAAGAGGATGCTATAAAAGCATTTAAAGCATTGGATTGTTCTGGGTTGGTTCGTGCAGACTTTTTCTTAACAAAAGAAGGAAATGTTTATATTAATGAAGTGAATACAATGCCTGGATTTACGCCGTTTAGCATGTTTCCTCTTCTTTGGAAGCATAGCGGATTAGAATATTCCGCTTTAATTGAAAAGCTAGTAGAACTTGCACTTGAGAGACATGAAGAGAAACAAATGATAAAATACACGATTTAATAAAGTTAATGCTAAAAAGGCTTGCGTAATTATTACGCAAGCTTCAATCTGTAGTTTTTTGAAAGCTACCTTATCAACTATTACATAATGGAACATATGGAGATTGGAGGGATTAAGATGATTAAACGTACATTACAAGAAGTTGCTCAAATGATGGGTGTGGAAGAAGGAATAGAAGGGGCAGAGAATATTGAGATTCATGGTATTACAATTGATTCCAGAAAAATTGAAAAGGGCAATTTATTTATTCCCTTTAAAGGAGAAAAAGTGGATGGACATCGATTTGTAGAAGCTGCCATTAACAGTGGGGCTGCTGCATCCCTTTGGCAAAAGGATGTTCCGAATCCACCCAAAGGTTTACCACTTCTTTATGTAGAAGATCCATTGAAAAGCATTCAGCAGTTAGCAAAAAGTTATCGTCATGAACTAGGAGTAAAAGTTGTAGGGGTTACCGGAAGTAATGGGAAAACATCTACTAAAGATATCACGACAAATTTGTTGTCATTAAAATATAAGGTGCAAAAAACAGAAGGAAACTATAATAATCATCTTGGGCTGCCACTGACGGTCCTAAATTTACAAGAAGACACTGATATTGCGGTTCTTGAAATGGGAATGAGCAGTAGAGGAGAAATTGATTTTCTAACAAAACTAGCGGAGCCGGATGTAGTAGTCATTACAAATATCGGAGAATCACATCTACTTGATTTAGGCTCACGAGAAGGAATTGCTGCAGCCAAATTAGAAATTATTAATGGACTAAAACCAACGGGCAGAGTTGTTTATTTTGGAGATGAGCCATTGCTTTCAAACGAAATAACAAAGCTAACATGTCTGGAAAGAAAAACATTCGGAATAAAAACGAATAATGATTTATATCCAACCACTATTCAGACAAGGGAAAATGGAAGCTGTTTTCAAATAAATGAATCAGATAGAGTCTTTGATCTTCCTATTCTTGGTAAGCATAATATATTGAATGCGCTAGCAGCGATGCTTGTCGCAGATTATTTTGCTATTTCTTATGAAGAAATGGATGAAGGATTCAAAACGTTAAAATTAACCAATATGAGAATGGAATTGTTAACAGGAAAAAAAGGTGTCCACATAATAAATGATGCTTATAATGCCAGTCCTACTTCTATGTTGGCAGCTATTGATGTAGTAAAGAATCTTCCTGGTTTTAAGAAAAAAGTGATGGTTCTTGGTGATATGTTAGAACTGGGTACGGATGAAGAAATTTATCATGAACAAGTTGGAAAAAGTATTTGTGGGGATGCTATTGATTATGTCTTTACTTATGGACAGCTTGGACAATTTATTGCCAAAGGAGCAAAAACACTTCTCCCTGAAAAGCAGGTTATGGCGTTTTTACAAAAAAAAGAGCTCATTCACGCATTAAAAGAAGTAGTGGACGAGGAGACGGTCGTTTTAGTAAAAGCCTCAAGAGGAATGAAGCTAGAAGAAGTAGTAAAGGCACTTCAATAAACAATTCGATAAAAAGAAACATATTAGGACTTTCGCCTTGGTGGAAGTCTTAATTATTTTTTTTAGAAAATTCACAATTTTTTCAGATATTATCGAACTCTGTCGAAAGAAAATACTTTATACTAGGATTATAGGTAGAAATTAATTTGGAATAGGAGGCTAGTAATGGCTGGTTGTCCATTTGGCTTTTTGCATCGTAACAAAGGAGACAAGGAATCGATCCATTCATCCAATGTTAACTCGAACAATAAAGGAAACTTAAAGTTAACTATTAATAACCAAGATTTATCTGTTCAAACAAAGTTTGTAGGTTTAACAGAGCAGGATATGGAGTTTTTGATTGAGCTTAGACCAATTATGGAAAAAAATGCTGATAGAATCGTTACGGCATTTTATAGAAATTTACAGCAAATTCCTCACTTAATAAATATCATTAATGAACATTCCACCATTGACCGCTTAAAAAAAACACTTACTCACTATTTATTAGAAATGGTATCAGGGAAAATTGATGAAAGGTATATAGAAAACCGTATTCGGATCGGAAAAATCCATAACAAAATTAAACTGTTTCCAGAGTGGTATATTGGTGCATATACGTTAATTCAAAATGAAATGTTTGTTATTTTAACAAATGAGAAGCTGCCGCTGGACAAAGCTAAATCTTTATATCTTTCTTTTCAAAAACTATGTTCCTTCGATATGCAAATAGGAATCTCTACTTATATAGAATCATATACGTCTTCCATGATGAAATTAAATGAAATCCACACATTGCAACAGCAATTGGATGATTCTGCTGCAACATTAGCAGCAGGGGCGGAGGAAACTACGTCTGCTATTTCAGATAAAGAGAACTTGGTAAATCAAATGTTAATTGAAATAAACGAAATTAATACGATTTCTACTGATACACTCAGCGAAGTCGAATTAGGAAAACAAGAAGTAGCATCCTCCTTAGAACAAGTAGATGAGGTGGTTACTTTAATTGAGGAGACCAAGCATTTAACCAAGCATCTAACGGAAAGCTCAAAAGAAATCGGTGCTATTGTTCAAACAATCAGGGGGATATCTAATCAAACCAATATATTATCATTAAATGCCGCGATTGAGGCACAACGGGCAGGAATCCATGGCAAAGGCTTTTCTGTAGTGGCCAAAGAGGTGCGAAAGCTTGCAACCGAAACGCAAAAGTCGTTGGATAATATTCATGGACAAATCAGCATGGTTCAAAGAACGGTAGGCAAGTTTGAATCCAGTTATAACCGTATTGCAGAAGATGCTAGTCTGTTAAAAGTGGTAAATGAAAAAATTATTTCGACTTTAAGTAATACAGTGGACAGTGTAAAGCACAGTTCTGAAAAAATTCAAAACTTTCATGGAATAGTAGATGAGTTTCAACGAACATTTGAAGAAATAACAGGAGCATCTTATCAAGTGGCACAAATGGCTGAGCAGTTAAATGAAGTAAACCATCAGCTTTCTCTTAAATTAATAGAGGATAAGTGAATAATAGTGGATAAAATTACACTTATTGTGTAAAATGGAGATTGTGTTAAAGAGTTTTCTAGGCTGTTTAATCAAAATTTTGTTTACTGACCAATTGAAGGAAGAATGGAGAAGCGAGTCTCTCTATTCATTTTATGTAGAAAGGTGATGTTGGTGATGGTTGCTTGTTTATGTCTTCATGGGTTTACTGGATCACCAATGGAAGTGAAGCCATTAGTGAATTTTCTCGAACAATACACGAATTGGAAATGTGTAATTCCAACATTGCCAGGCCATGGGGAGAAACTTCAGTTACAAGGAATTCGCTTTAATGAATGGATAGAACATGCTGAAAATGAACTGAAAAGTCTTTTGCAAAAAGAAGAAACTGTTTTCGTGATTGGTTTTTCAATGGGTGGATTAATAGCTAGTTATTTAGCAATTCATTATCCTGTGAAAAAATTAATTCTATTAAGTCCAGCAGCATACTATGTAAACCCTCCTCAAATGTGGAAAGAAATTAAATACATGGCCAGTGACTTTTGGAAGGGCGCAATAACAAAAAATGAACTATTTATCCGCTATATAAAAAAAATAAAAACGACCCCTATAATGGCTACTGTTCAATTTAGAAAGCTAGTGCATCATATTCGCCCATTGCTTTGCAAGGTGCAAGTGCCTACATTTATTGCACAAGGGGAAAACGATGGATTGGTTCCAGTAAAAAGCACGTGTTATTTATACGAGGCAATCTGTGCGAAAGAAAAAAAACTTCTCTATATAAAGGAATCTGATCATTTAATCTGTCATTGTATCGAAAAGGAAAGATTATTTTCAGAAATCCTCGCCTTTTTAACTGTATCTCAAAAAGAAGAAACAGTTTAATTTTTTGCGTAAGCAGTGAACCTTCTTAATCAAAATTAGAATCGTTTTGATAACCCTATATATCACTTGTGAAGTATGGGGCAATACTCCCCAGAGCTAGGCGCTGAAGCTAGACAATAGAAAAGCGCAAGCGCCTTGAACAGCTCGGAAGAAAAATGTTAAAAAACAACCTTTACATCTCCTCTAAGAAAATGAGCAAGCTTCATAATTTTTTTTTTACATTATCGCTAGGTTCCCTTTTTTTCCTTTTAGAATAAAATAGTTAATGGAAAAGAGGCGCATTCATTTTCAAGAAAAGAACTCTTTTGTATAGATGTCATTTTATTGCAAAGCGAATATGTAAGTGATAAGATTATTTTTAAAGTATAAAGGGGAAAAATTAAAAATACTGGACATACTTATAAAGATTAACTTTATATATATGTTGTATAAGGATTTTTGAAATTTAGGTTTTGTACTATTATTATGCTGATTTTTAGATGTTTGATTCTTATGAATAACAGCATTGTAGCTAACAGACCTAGAGTTAAATGAGAAGTTAATCTGTTTTTAGTGATTTGGCTTTTAAGTTGTCAAATAGAGAGAAATTTCGTAACGTCAGATTACACGCAAGAAATTTCTTTGTATTTGGCTAACTGGAAAACAGTAGCTGTAAACTCAAAAAAAATGGATGTCATTTGAAATATTTCCTCTAAAAAAGAACTCAATTTTACAGTATCTCATGCTATGTATAGTTGACAAATAAGCATATAGCCTCCAGTTCTCCACTCAAAGTAAATGAGGGATGTATGAATTCCTCAAAACTTTTCATATCTTATATGTAAACTTGTTTAGTTTTTTATTTAATTGTATGGGGAATAGTGGATAAAGTGGATTAAAAAAATAACGCCATTTAATATGTTTCGTTAATAAAAAAATGGGGTACATATAAAACTTAGTAAGATGGAAATACCTACTCGTGTGAATATTTTTAATGACTAGAAGGAGATTGGATATATTGGTAAAGTTTCAAGATTTAGGTATTAGTGCTGCCACGATGAAATCATTAAAAAGAATGGGGTTTGAAGAAGCGACACCTATTCAAGCAGAAACGATCCCTTTAAGCCTTCAAAATAAAGATTTAATCGGTCAAGCACAAACAGGTACTGGAAAAACAGCAGCGTTTGGTGTGCCATTGGTAGATAAAATTGATTTGTCAAAAGACGTTATACAAGGAATTATTATTGCTCCGACACGTGAACTTGCTATTCAAGTATCAGAAGAGTTGTACAAAATTGGGTATGGAAAAAGAACAAGAGTCCTTTCAATTTTTGGTGGTCAAGATATTAGCCGTCAAATCCGTGCATTAAAGAAAAATCCGCATATTATTGTTGGAACACCAGGTCGTATTTTAGATCATATTAACAGAAAAACACTTCATTTAGATCATGTGCAAACAGTTATTTTAGATGAAGCGGACGAAATGTTAAACATGGGCTTTATTGATGATATTGAATCAATTCTTTCAAAAATACCAGAAGAGCGACAAACTCTTTTATTCTCTGCCACTATGCCAGCCCCTATTAGAAGAATGGCTGAGCGTTTTATGAAAGAACCACAGGTAGTAAAAGTAAAAGCAAAAGAAATGACTGTTCCGTTAATCGAACAATATTATATTGAATCACAAGAGAAAACAAAATTTGATATTTTGACAAGATTATTAGATATTCAAGCACCAGAGTTAGCGATTATTTTCGGTCGTACAAAACGTCGTGTTGATGAGCTTTCTGAAGCATTGAATTTACGAGGATATACAGCAGAAGGAATTCACGGAGATTTAAGTCAGGCGAAACGTATGTCTGTTCTTCGTAAATTTAAAGAAGGTGCCATTGATGTTTTAGTGGCAACAGATGTAGCGGCTCGTGGATTAGATATTTCCGGTGTAACACATGTGTATAATTTCGATATTCCTCAAGATCCAGAAAGCTATGTTCACCGTATCGGAAGAACAGGCAGAGCGGGTAAAGAGGGAGTAGCTATTACATTTATAACATACCGTGAAAGATCCTATCTTCAAGTAGTGGAAAAAACAACGAAAAGAAAAATGGAAAAAATGATTCCTCCTACTGTTGATCAAGCATTAGAAGGGCAACAAAAAGCGGTAATAGAGAAGATTATGCAAACGGTAGATGAGAATAATATCGAATCATATAAAGAAAGTGCTGATGAATTATTAGCGCAAAAAGATCCGAGAACTATTGTTGCGGCTGTTCTTAAAATGTTGACAAAGGAACCAGATACAACACCAGTTAAGTTAACAGAAGAAAAATCGCTTCCTATGAGACGAGATCGCAAGCCTTATGATAAAAATAATAGCAGTTATAAAGACAAATCCCAAAAAAATCATAACGCTTCTCGTCAACGCCAAGGATATAGTAATAAACGAACAGGTCAAACAAATAATAAAAGCTATTCAAATTCAAAATCAAATTCCTATCGTTAAGGAAAAATAAGATAGAATAGTCGCTGTACACTATATTGGAAGCGTCTATTGATGGTGACGATTAGAATGATTTTATTGAAAACCCATGTGAGGGTGCAGCCTCACATGGGTTTTTTTATTTGGTAAGAAAGCATAAGCTTTTGAAGTCTGGCGTGGATATCTAGCACTAGCGTTTCTGTGCCTTTTTTATGTTGAAGAAATTTGCATATACTATAAAACAAATAAACATTTTACGAAAGAGGGAACAGCATTTGACTATTTTTAGACTAGGATATGTAGCAATGAGTGTACACTTGCAAAATGCTTCACCTTCTCAAACAATGACATATAGGCAATTTACCAACATTAAAGATAAGGAAGCTGCCATAAAGAAATTGGAAAGAATAGCATTAAGTAATTTAGAAAACTGCACAAGACTGCTAAAGCATAATATCGCGAACGAAATTTTTTTCTTTCGGTTTAGTTCTAGAATAATACCGTTAGCAAATCATCCAGATTTATATTTTTGGGATTATATACGTGTTTTAAAATCTAAACTTTATGAATTAGGCAAGATGGTAAAAAAATATGATATGCGAGTAGATTTTCACCCAGACCATTTTGTTGTTTTGAATAATACGGAGCCAGAAATCTTAAAAAATTCTTTAAAAACAATGCAAATGCACGGAAAATTATTAAAAGGAATGAAGCTAAACACAGAGCATCGATGTGTTCTGCATGTAGGAGGAGTTTACAATGATAAAGAGCAGGCATTAGAACAGTTTATTTTAAATTGGGGATTAGTTCCCATTAGGCTGCAAAAGATGATTATATTAGAGAACGATGATAAAAATTTCACTTTTAACGATACTTTGTATCTTTGTGAAAAATTAAATATTCCGTGTGTTTTTGATTTGCACCATCATATGGTCCATAACGAAGGGGATGACTGGTATAATCATTGGGGAAGAGTAATTAATACATGGAAATATTCTCCGCTTCCTATAAAGATGCATATTTCCAGTCCGCGTGATGGTGAACAGGATCGGGCCCATGCTGACTATATTAATGTAGATCAATTTTTAAGCTTTTTAAAAAAAGTAAATAAAACGATTCCAATGTTGGATTGTATGATTGAAGCGAAACAAAAAGACGATGCTTTATTTCAATTAGTAGATAATCTAAAAAATCACAAAGATATAAAATTCTTAAATGGATCCACCTTTATTATTACTTAAATAGGGTGAAAGAGTAAAAAAGTCCTTTAATAGTTGAAACTATTTAGAGATATTTACGTAATTAAGGAAATGGAGAAAAGTTCGGTTATTGGGGAGAGAAACGAAAAGAGAGAGAAGGGGAATCTATTTATGTTAAAACAACCTGAAAATCGCCTATCAAAAAAAGGGATGAAAGTATGGAGATTAACAGGATTGTTCACATCTGTTTTTCCATTGATTTTATGTGCAGCTGTTATTACAGTAACCATCCTGTTAGATTGGCCAATCCTGTTTTCTATTTTAAGTGTGGCTTTTTTTCTTATTTGTCTTTATTTTTTTGTAGGATTATTGCCAACTTTAAGATGGAAAAGATGGAGGTATGAAATAAGAGAAGATGAAATTGAAATACAACATGGTGTACTTGTAATGAAGAGAACCTTGGTTCCGATGGTTCGTGTACAGCATGTGGATACAAAGCAAGGACCGCTGCTTCGCAAATATGAACTTGCTGCTGTATCTATCTCTACTGCTGCTACTGTTCACGAAATTCCAATACTGGGAATGGAAGTAGCGGAGGAGATACGAAATTATATATCCAAAAAAGCAAGGGTGGCGGAAGAGGATGTTTGAACCAAAAAAACTTCATCCCATCACGATTATATTTAATATTTTGAAACAACTAAAGGATATTATTTTTCCTTTCCTTGCTGTTATTGTGCTAGGCGGCAGTGCCTCAAATTTGGGTTTTTATTATAAGATCGGAATCGTTTGTTTTATTGTATTAACAATTGTCGGAGGCATTTTTTCCTGGTTTTTCTTTACCTATCATCTCCATTCAAGAGAACTGAGAATTGAACATGGTATTTTTGTTAAAAAGAAACGGTATATTCCGTTTGAAAGAATTCAGAGTATTGATTTTACGGAGGGGATTTTACATAGACCGTTCGGGTTGGTGAAAGTGAAGATAGAAACTGCTGGTGGAGTAAGTGAAGCGGAAGCGGTCTTGACTGCAATCTCGAAGGAGCATGCAGAACAGCTGCGAGAGTATATTAATAAACATAAAAACAGGCTGAATAACAGCGGGGTTTTGGAAGACGTTCAAGAAGAGGAAATAAGACAAGAATTATATAAAATTAGTAATAAAGAACTGCTATTATTAGCCACAACATCTGGTGGAGTTGGAGTTGTTTTCTCAGCTATAATAGCAGCTGTTTCCCAATTTGATGATATCATTCCGTACAAAAAAATATTTCAGGAGTTTCAGCACTTTGTAGCAAATAGTGTTGCGATTGTCGCCGTTTTGGTTTTTGTTATCTTTTTTATACTATGGATTGTCTCTTTATTGATGACGATGCTAAAGTATGCAAATTTTACTGTTGCAAAACTGGGAAATGATCTTGTAATAACAAGAGGATTGCTAGAGAAGAGGCAAATAACCATTCCGATTCAACGTATTCAAGCTGTTAGAATAACTGAAAATATGATGAGGCAGCCATTGCATCTTGCAACCGTACATTTGGAAAGTGCGGGAGGCTCTCTAACAGATAACGAAGCATCAAGTGTAGTGGTTCTGCCAATCATTAAAAAGGATAAAATAAAAAAAATAGTAGAAGCGGTGTTGCCTGATTACCAGGTAGCGGCTGATTTGCATTCTCCGCCGAAGGTCGCTGTATGGAGATATATTTTCCGAAATAGTTGGGTCGCACTACCTGTAATGGCAGCTTCTTTATACTTTTTTCATACATGGGGCTGGATTTCTGCTTGTTTAATGGTCATATTGCCTGCATGGGGATATTTTAACTATCGAGCAGCTGGATGGCATTTGGCGGAGAAGCAGTTAACGCTTTCTTTCCGTCATCTAGCAAAAACGACTTTAATTATGAAAAAAAACCGTATTCAAACTGTTGATTATAAGGTAGGCTTCTGGCAGAAAAAAGCAAATCTAGCTTCCCTGCATGCAATAGTAGCTTCAGGAATTGGCGGGTCTGGCGGTTCAGTTTCTGACTTAAAGATAGAAGATGTAAAAAAAGTGTATAGCTGGTATTCTTATTCTAAATAAAGGGCTGTCTGGAAAGCGGTATTTTCACTTAAAAATAATGGTGAAAGTTAAACCGATACTTTTCAGACAGCTATTTTTATTTTAAGGTAAGAAAGTATAAAATTTTTCTTCAAGGCTGAACAAGGCGTCCCACACTTTTCTTATAAAAATGCTTATATTGTTATTTTACTTAAATAGTCCTAATAGAGCTAAGATAATAAGAATAATCCAAACTATTATATTTTTAGTTGGCGGTTTTTTGCGTGTTGCTGCAAAGGTTTTTATTTGAGACAGCTCTTCCTTGTAAGCATTTAATATGTTTCTCCCTTTAGATTGGGAGAAGCTGCCGATTAACAAGCCGCTGAGAAAACCAGTGATATGTGCAGTAATATTAATGTTTGGCTGAAGAAACGTCATGATTAAACTAAGAACAGCAATAGTCGCAATGGTTTGAGAATTATTTTTTGATAGGATATCTTTTCGAAAAACGATTAATGAAATATAGTAGCCAAATAAACCGAAAATAGCACCGCTTGAACCGAGATGAGTATAAGTTAATGGTTCAATAAAAAGGGTGACAATATTTGCGATAATTCCGGTAGAGAGATAGATAAACAAAAAGGAAACTTTCCCGAGAATTCTTTCTAAGGCTGGTCCAAATAAAAAAATACTAAAGCTGTTAAATAAAAAGTGAGAAAACCCTCCATGTATAAAAATGGGGGTGATTAGCCTCCACCATTCTCCTTCTACAATATATAAATTAACCCCAATCGTCTTTTCTAGAATATATTGGTTTGGAAATAGGGGAAGACTAGTTAAAATATATAGGACAAGATGGATAAATAAAATGGCTGAAACAATTGGATAGTATGTAATGTATTCTTTGAAACTTTCTCTTCTAGTAAACAAGTGTAAAACCTCCTTATTATCTCCTTCCTACATAATAGCCATTATAGAGGAAAAGATACAATTAATTTTAATCGTCTTTCGACTAAAGACGCCCTGGTTCTTGATCTGTAGAAAATAAGTTTGTCTACACTCTGATAATAATTTATGCACGGTTGTATAAAAATAGAAGGATGTGCCATATGATTAAAGGTATTGGAATTGATATTATTGAGTTAAGCAGAATAAAAGAAATAATGGATAGAACACCACGATTTGTTAAACGTATCTTAACCGAACAAGAACAAAAAACATTTAAAAACTACAAGAAGGCTAGACAAATTGAGTATTTAGCAGGACGGTTTGCTGCAAAAGAAGCATTTAGCAAAGCGATGGGAACAGGCATCGGGAAAGAACTTAGTTTCCAAGATATAGAAGTGGATAAAGATTGTTATGGCAAACCTATTTTTATAAAACCGTTAACGCAAGGTGTTCACTTATCTATTACCCATAGTAAAGAATATGCTTTTGCTCAAGTGATCATCGAAAAATGAAGAGAAAAGACTAAGCTTGGTTATAATCCCTTAGGTTGTCTCATATATTCATAGAGAAATAGGAGAAATAAGAGTGGTTGCTTTGATGCCGGTATTTTGTGTATAAGCTTTTGAACTTTTGCGAGTGTCTAGCTTTAATTCTGAGGTGCATGACACTAATGCCGGCGTCACCACAGTACGTGGTTTGCCGACAAGCCCATAGTTGTAAAAAAACAATCATTTGCCTCTCATAAATAAATAGCACGTATGAGGGGCAAATGAACATTTTTTCAGGGCTGACTAAGGGCTGCCACTCTTCTTATTTTTCCGCGTGAATAGAGAATAAGGGAGTTGAAAAAATGAACAAGAAGTTATGGTTGCTATTCGTAGGGCTATCGGTCATGCTTTTGTTAACTGCCTGTGGAGCGAAGTCAAAAGATGATGTTATGAAGGAGTTAAATGAAAAAGTTTCAACAAAAGGTTATAAGGCAGATGCAAAAATGACCTTGAAAATGGGAACAGAACCACAAACATATGAAGTGCAAATTTGGCATAAGGATCCAAATTATTATCGGGTTAATCTTAAAAATGCCAAAAAAGACCAGAGTCAAATGATTCTAAAAAATGATGAAGGGGTTTATGTGTTAACACCTGCATTAAACAAAAGTTTTAAATTTCAGAGTGAATGGCCAGAGAATAGTAGCCAGGCATACTTATATGAGTCATTAGTGAAAGATATACAGGAAGATAAAGAGGTAAAGTTTAAGACAACAGATAAATATTATATTTTTGATACAAAAACACGCTATCAAAATAATAAAATGCTACCTACTCAAGAAATAACGCTTAATAAAAAAGATCTTGCGCCGATTAGTGTAAAGGTTAAAGATACAGAAGGAAATGCCCTTGTTACAGTTAAATTTTCTAATGTGAAGTTTGATGTCAATTTTGATAAAAAAGATTTTGATCTGAAAAAAAGCATGACGGCTGCGAAACTAGTTGTTCCGGTTATGGGAGAAGTAGAGGATAAAACCTTTTCTGTTAAATATCCAGAAGATCAGTTAGAAAATGTTAAGCTGGTGGAAGAGAAAAAGGTAACAACAGAAAATGGCAGTCGTGTTGTATTGACGTATGATGGAGAAAAATCCTATACGATTATTCAAGAGAAAGCAGAAATTGCTCCAGCAACTGCTGGACCAATTGTGGTAACTGGCAACCCTGTTGATCTTGGGTTTACAATAGGTGCTGTGACAGCTAATAAAGTTTCTTGGACATTTGGGGGAGTAGATTATATTATTGCTTCAACAGATTTAACAGAGGATGAAATGGTTGTAATTGCTCGTTCGGTGCAGGGAGAAGCAATTAAATAATATAAACATCAAAGGCAGCTTCTATGTGGAGCTGTTTTTTTTGAATATATATATGCAGATACTCAATTTGGGTTTCTGACCACTGCAAGCACTTTAGTCCGCCTAAAAAAATATATTGCTTTTTATCAATTCTAAAGGGCATGAAGCGATTGGATATAAGGTTCTTTAAGAAGTGTTTTAATTAAATGTAAATTTTTTAAAGTAAATGTAAATTATTATAAAATTTACGTTAATATAGTTACAAGAAAAACAATTGGCAAAAAGAATATCTTATACTACAAAGGAATGGGGGGAATAAAGAAATGATAAAGGAAAGATTATTCGCTGCCATAAGCGTTGGTTCACAGTCTGTGACACTTAAAATATATGATACAAGATTAGAAAAAGCTATTGAAACGAGAAAGGCAGATGTATCCATTGGCAGTGATATTTATACATATAAAGAGATTGAACATACAACTGTTTTAAATACGTGTAATGCGTTGGCCGGATTTGTACAAGCCATGAAAGAATATGGGGTCACACAATGGCGTGCAGTGGCGACAAGCTCAGTTCAGGAAGCAACTAATGCTTATTATATAAAAGAACAAATCTATAGAAAAACTGGTTTAGAGCTAGAATGGCTATCGAATGCAGAAGAACGATATTTGCATAATCAGGCAGTTGCGTACGGTACTGATAATTTTCAACAGTTCATTCATGACGGAACGATGCTGATAGATATTGGTTCAGGCAGTATTCAGCTGACTGTTTATAATGAAGGGAATTTTCAGTTTTCAAGAAATATAAAGCTTGGTCCTCTTCGTGTACGCGAGCTTTTAAAGGATTTAGAAAGAAAAGTTAGTCAGTTCACAGAGTTAATGGAGGATTTTATCTTAAGTAAAATTGATGCTTATCAACAGTTTGCTACTCCGAAAGTAAAGATTGAACATTTTATTTTAATAGGAACAGATTTATTGGCATTTAAACGGGCTTTTACAAAAAAAAATAGAGAATGGATTACAAGAGAGCATTTTGATGGTATTTATAATACAATTTTATCGCATCCGGAACAGGAACTTACTAAAAAATATATGGTGTCTTTAGACGCTGTATCACAACTCCTGCCATCAGCTATGTTAGTCAAAAAATTATTGGAATGGACAGGAGCAAAAAAGATTTTTCTTTCCACTGTGGATTTAGTGGATGGATTAATTGTCCATGAATACATGAGAAACAAGAAAAAACGTTCAGATGCATTTTTATATGCAGATATCTTGGAAGCAGCAAAGCAAATGGCTGCTCATTATCAATGTACAGAAAAAGATAGAGTCAGTGTTGAAAAATTCGCTTTGCATTTATTTGACCGTTTAAAATCATTGCATGGATTAAAGAAAAGAGATCGCCTGCTCCTGCAGCTTGGAGTGATTCTTCGTAATATCGGATCTTTTGTAACCGTAAATTCCCACTACTTACATTCTTATTATTTAATAAAATCAACGGAATTAATTGGTATTTCAGAGGAGGAACAATTGATCGTCGCTAATTTAGCAAGATATCACAGTTGGTTGACGCCAACGGAAGATGGTATGCATTTTGACACAATTCAGACGGATGTACGTCTACGTATAGCGAAGCTCGCAGCAATATTAAGAGTTGCAGATGCATTAAATGACAGCAAACAGCAAAAGATTACTTCGATTCGCGTGTCGGTAAAAGAAGAAGAAATAGTCATTACACCTAATTCAAAATATGATTTGTCTTTAGAAAGATGGACGTTTATAGATAAAGCTGAATATTTTGAAAAAGTTTATGGAAAAAAACTCAATTTTAGGGGGTAGCAGTATGAATGAGTGCAAACATTTTATAAACCGTGAAGTCAGCTGGCTTTCATTTAATCAAAGGGTATTAGAAGAAGCGCGAGACAAGGAAAATCCTCTATTAGAACGTTGTAGATTTCTCGCTATAACAGCAAGTAATTTAGATGAATTTTTTATGGTGCGTGTGGCAACATTGGAAAAACACTCTAAGATTCCATACGGAAAGCGAGATATTGCTGGTTTAAAGCCAAAAGAGCAACTAAAGAAGATAGAAGAGCTGACTGTACGAATGATTGAACAACAATATACTACCTATAATAGAATGCTAGTCCCCTTATTAAAAAATGAGAATATTGATTTCGTTAAAATGAATCAGTTGTCTGATGAACAAGCTAAATTTATTAAAAAATATTTTAATAAATTTATTTATCCGGTTTTAACACCAATGGCAGTAGATTCTTCACGACCCTTTCCGTTAATATCCAATCGTAGTTTAAATATTGCTGCATATATTCAGAAAAAAGAAAAGACAGAAGACAACATAAGATTTGTAACTGTACAAGTGCCGGATGTGATAGAACGAGTAATTCAGATTCCAAGTGAAGGTGCTAAACAATTTATTTTATTAGAAGAAATTGTCCGAAATAATTTAGATAAATTATTTATTGGATATAAAGTACTAGAGACTACATGTTTTAGTATTATTCGTGATATGGATTTTGAAGTGGAACAAGATGAAATTATCGATTTAGTGGAAGAAATAGAAAAAAAACTGCGTGAGCGTGATCGAGGAGCAGTGCTTCGTCTGGATATAGAAGTGGATACAAGTGAAAAAATGAAGACGAAGTTAAAAGAGTCTATCCATGTTGTAGAGAAAAGATTGCACGAAGTAAATGGGCCGATTGATTTAACCTTTTTGTCGTCATGGTCAAATATACTTAGTGATTCTGATGAATTATTATTTGAGCCGAAAAGAAGTTATATAAATGAAGAATTAATTAATAATAATATCTTTGAGACAATCACAAAAAAAGATGTATTACTGCATCACCCGTACGATTCTTTTGAACCAGTAGTAGAACTAATTCGTCAAGCTTCTGAGGATGAACAAGTGTTAGCGATAAAAATGACGCTTTATCGCGTGTCTGGAAAATCCCCTATAATTAAGAGTTTAGAAAGAGCGGCGGAAAACGGTAAAGAAGTAACCGTTCTTGTTGAATTAAAAGCTAGATTTGATGAAGAAAACAATATTAACTGGGCACAACGGTTAGAAAAAGCAGGGTGTCATGTTATTTATGGTCTAGTTGGTCTAAAGACGCATTGCAAATTGACACTAATTGTTCGTAAAGAAGAATCGTCGATAAAACGGTATATGCATTTAGGAACGGGAAATTATAATGACAGCACAGCACGCTTTTATACAGATATGAGCCTTTTGACAAGTGATACACAAATTGGAGTAGATGCTTCCAACGTATTTAATATGTTGTCTGGATATTCTGAGCCTCCTTATTTTAATAAACTGGTGATGGCGCCGCTTTGGCTTCGTTCTGAATTAATGGAACAAATTAATATCGAAATAGAACAAGCGAAATCTGGATTACCAGCATCTATTTATGCAAAGATGAATTCCCTGTCGGATCGAAAAATAATTGAAGCATTTTATAAAGCATCTCAAGCGGGTGTGAAGGTTCACTTAATTGTTCGCGGAATCTGTTGTTTAAAGCCTGGTGTAGAGGGAATAAGCGACAATATTACTGTCCATTCCATTGTAGGTAGATATTTAGAACACACAAGAATATATATGTTTGGATCCAAGCAGGATAGACGTGTATTCTTAGCAAGTGCAGATCTTATGCCAAGAAATTTAGACCATCGCGTCGAACTTATGTTTCCTGTAGAAGATGATGCTGCGAAACAAGTTATCATTGAATCATTTGAAATAATGCTTGCAGACAATGTAAAAACAAGAGTAATGGATTGCAACGGTCAATACCACAAGATTGATCGCCGTGGAAAAGTCTTATTGCATGCGCAAGAACATTTTGCATTGGAGGCTGAAGAAAAAATAGAAACGAAAAAAGCAGATCATAAATGGAAAAGAACGTTTATCCCCGTATACGGGCAGGAAAAAAGAAGTAATGACATGGATATAGAGGAACAGTATATAGAACATAATTTAAATAAATAAATTTGTTTCATGAGGAGGAAGGACTGTGAAATATTATGCAATTATTGATGCAGGCTCTAATTCATTTCGTCTTCTCGTAAAGGAGGTTGATGAAAATGGGGTATCAGATACAGTAATAAAAGAAAAGAGTATGGTTCGTCTTGCAGAAGGTATGGAAAAAGATGGTTTTTTGCAAGAGAATGCAATGAAAAGAGCGGAAGATGCGCTAATCGATTTTAAAAAAAGGACAGAAGACTTCTCTGATATAGAGTGGAAACTAATAGGGACCGCCGCCATCAGAAATGCAAAAAATGGACAAGATTTTTTGAAACGAGTAAAAGCAGCCATTGGATTAGAAATGGAAGTAATTAGTGGGGAAAAAGAAGCGTATTATAATTATCTTGCGGTAACGACATCATTAAAGGTAGAAAGTGGCATTATTGTGGATACAGGTGGTGCAAGCTGTGAGATAATTGTGATTGAAAATAATAAATTAAAGCATTTAACCAGTTTGCCATTTGGTGCGGTTACTCTTACAGAAGCATTCTTTAAAGATGATAATAGATCAGGAGATGCACTTTTTCGTGGGACTATGTATATTGAAGAAAAACTGAAAGAAGTAGAATGGTTTATGGAAGGGGTCAATCTGCCGATCTATGCGACAGGAGGATCGAACCGCTGCCTAGCAAAAGTATATCGAAATCGCCTCCGGGAACAGAATAATTTATTAGCATTACATGGACTAACGATGACAAAAAAAGAAGTGTATAGCATTTTTTCTGATATTCTGTCAAAAGATAAAAATGAACGGAAGCAAATACGAGGATTATCTAAAGAACGTTCTGATATTATTATAGGTGGACTTCTTCCAGTAATTACAATAATAAAAATGCTAGATAGTCCTAAGCTAATTGTATCCGAACAAGGTTTGCGAGAAGGCGTGCTGCTAGAACAGTTAGGAAGCTAGGGTTAATTGTCGCTGATTGCAAAGACCTTCACTTAACTTCACTATAAACGGGCAGCAGAACCCCATTAATTTATATAATAGGAAAAGAATTAACATAGATAAAAGCTGCCTCTCCGTCCATAAACGTAGAGGCAGCTTTTATTCAATGGGAAGATTCATGAAGTTAGATTGCTGTTTAGCTCTGCCGTCTAGGTAACACAAATACCAGCTAATATAATTTAAAGGGGGAAGTAACATTAAAATTGATGAATGACTTGAAGAAACTGGGCCTTTAGCGCGTGAAAGTAAGCATGGTGAGACTTTCAGGCCAGAGGTAACAGTAAGAACCAACAAGCCGTCCTCGGTAAGGGAAGTGTATCCAGAATGCAGGTCAATATCAATAATCTATATGAAAAGAGCAAAAAGAATCATTCAATCGAAGAGTTTTCCAAATTGGATTGACAAGTTATCGATGCAGTAGAATAATTTATAAAAAAACTATCTTTTTTTAACAGAAGGATGTGTCACTATCAATGGAAATAAACCCTGCTTTCTATCGGGATACATGGGTGGAAATTGACTTAGATTTTATTAAGGGAAACATAATGAGGCTGAAAAAAAGGCTGCGACCAGATACAAGACTATTTGCGGTGGTAAAAGCGAATGCATATGGACATGGAGCATTGCAAATTGCTCAAACTGCATTACTGTCAGGTGCAGACTATTTGGCGGTTGCGTTTTTAGATGAAGCAATCCAGTTAAGGAAAAATGGAATAACTGCACCGATACTAGTTTTAGGCGCTGTTCGACCGATAGATACTCCTATTGCAGTTGAATACGAAATAACGGTTACTATGTTGGAAGCAGACTGGCTAAAGAAGACAGCAGAGGTTTTAGATTCCAACGATACTTTGAAAATACATATTAAGCTTGATACTGGTATGGGACGAATTGGATTAAGGAAAAAAGAAGAGATATATGAAGTAGAATGTTTGTTAGCTTCCCATAAAAATATAAAAGCGGAAGGAATTTTTACACATTTTGCGACAGCAGATGAAACAGATTCTATCTATGTACAAGAACAGCTTGAACGTTTTCAAAAGATGCTTTCTTGCTTTTCCAATAAGCCTTCTATTGTTCATTGCAGTAATAGTGCAGCAAGTCTCTTATATCCTGAAATGCAATTTAATGCAGTAAGAATGGGAATATCCATGTATGGTTTAACTCCTTCTTTAGATATAGAGAAAAAATTACCTTACCTTTTAAAAGAAGCTTTTTCCCTACATACTCAAATTGTACAAGTAAAAAAACTGCAAAAAGGGGACAAAGTGAGTTATGGAGCAACGTATGAGGCTTCAGAGGAAGAGTGGATAGGGACACTGCCGATCGGATATGCTGATGGATGGTTAAGAAAACTTAGTGGTCAAGAAGTGCTGGTGAACGGGAAAAGAGTGCCCATAATAGGGAGAGTTTGTATGGATCAGTGTATGATTAAATTGCCCTGCTGCATGGAAGTGGGTACAAAGGTTACATTGATTGGACAACAAGGGAATGATGTTATATCTGTAAATGAAATTGCTGCGAAATTACAGACGATTAATTATGAAATTACATGTAGCATTTCTAATAGAGTGCCGCGTGTATATAAAAACGATGGGAAAATAATAGACATTATTAATCCATTAGTGCAATAAAGTTCTAAAAAAATATGGAATAAACTTGTGATGTTAGAGTTTAGAATTTGATGAATCATTAAGGATAAAAGCGTAAAAAAGAAAGTATTTTTGCAGAAATAGAGTATATTTAAGAAATCTTTACGTATTTATGCATAAAAGATACATTTTTTGGTGGATAATACATTTGAATTGCTGAATGTACTTTGCAGATTGTGTTATTAATGGTATGATTGGAAAAGTAGAGCTAATTATGGTGTGTAGTGATGGTGGAGGTGTATGTTTGTGTCAGAATCAGGCGCAACAACAGAGATCTTGATTAGATTACCAAAACATTTGTTAACTGAATTGGATGGCTTCGTAAAGCAAGAAAATGTTAATCGTAGTGAATTCATTTACCAAGCAACTAAAATGTATCTTCGTGAACGGAAAAAGAGACATATCCGGGAATCCATGAGACGAGGTTATATGGAAATGGCTAAATTAAATTTATCCATTGCATCAGAAAGCTTTCTCGCAGAATATGAGGCAGAGAATACAGTAGAACGTCTTGTAAGCGGAGGGTAATCCTTTGATTGTTAAACGTGGTGACGTTTATTTTGCAGACCTATCCCCAGTTGTTGGCTCAGAGCAAGGCGGTGTCCGTCCTGTACTTGTCATTCAAAACGACATCGGGAATCGGTTCAGTCCCACAGTCATTATTGCAGCAATTACGGCTCAAATACAAAAGGCGAAATTGCCGACTCATGTGGAAATTGACGCAAAGCGATATGGTTTCGAAAGAGATTCAGTAATTCTTTTAGAACAAATTCGCACGATAGATAAACAGAGGTTAACGGACAAAATCACTCATCTTGATGATGAGATGATGGAAAAAGTGGATGAAGCCTTACAGATAAGTCTAGGTCTCATAGAATTCTAAAAAAAAATGGTGCGCTCTTATGGATAAGGGCGTTTTTTTCTTATATTTTCTCAAAAAAGTGAGCAGAAAATGATTTTGCTCACTTTTTTTGTATTTAAGACAATAGTGGAAGGTTAGGAAATAGATAACCATTCATTAGGAAAAGTAACCTCTTTCTTTTCTTTCCTGCATTAGTTAAGCTAGCAAAGTGTCTTTCATTAAATATTTTTCTTTTTTTAAAAAAGGGGTTTAAAAGGTTAAAAAAAGGGTATATAAAATAGTCGAATAATAATCACCGCCATTATATAGATATATATTCAATCAAATTATCAATTTATATATATAAATGTGCTTTAAAATAGAAACTATCTTTTATTATGATAAAATGGAGGAAAGGCCGTGAAAAAGGAATTTGCAGATTATATACAGTCTAATCAAGAGGAGGTCCTTTCTAATTGGCTTAACCTAATGAAGGAAGACAAGGATGAAACGACTGAACAATTATGTTCGGATAAATTGTTTTCCGTAACTGGTCAAGAATATGTTAATCTCTTCACGATGCATTCACTGGATTTAGATGGAAAGTTTAATGATAAACTGCTTCTGTTTATTGAGAAGGCAGTCAGTTTAAATTGGCCTCTATCCTTTTTGGTAAAAGGATTACAGACTTTTGAAGAAATAATATTTCAAGCAATGGAGAAACAAGAGGCGTTTGCCGAAAAGGATTCACTTGAATATGTTCGTGATTTTCATAATTGGCTTAACCCGCTATGTAGTAAAGTGATTCGTACATATTCGAATATTTGGGAAAGAACAGTATCTATGCAAAAAATTGCGCTTCAGGAATTATCTGCGCCCCTTATTCCAGTATTTGATGGCATTACAATCATGCCGTTAGTGGGAACCATTGATACACAAAGGGCGAAGCAAATTATGGAAAATTTATTGGATGGTGTGGTAAAACATCGCTCAGAAGTAGTACTCATTGATATTACTGGTGTTCCAGTAGTTGATACAATGGTGGCACATCATATTATTCAGGCAACAAATGCTGTAAGGCTAGTAGGTACAAAAAGTATGATTGTCGGTATTCGGCCAGAGATTGCACAGACAATTGTTAATTTAGGGATTAACTTAGAACAGTTTGAAACAAAGAATACTTTAAAAAAAGGCATGGAAAGTGCTTTAGAATATACGAATAGAAAATTGGTTGAATTGGGGTGAATAAAGTGAGAATACCAATATTAAAACTTCATGATTGTTTACTTATATCTATCCAGTGGGAACTGGATGATCAAACAGCTTTGCAATTTCAGGAAGATTTATTAAATAAAATCCACGAAACAAGTGCTAATGGTGTTGTTATCGATTTAACGTCTATCGACTTTATAGACTCCTTTATTGCAAAAGTATTAGGTGACGTAATTGGTATGTCAAAACTAATGGGAGCGAAAGTTGTGCTTACAGGAATTCAGCCTGCTGTTGCCATTACTTTAGTAGAACTTGGCATAAGCTTAAATGATGTATTAACAGCCTTGGATTTAGAAAAAGGTTTGGAGAAATTACAACAGGAATTGGGGGACTGACCTATGGGGGACCAATCCTGTGTAAAAATAGTGAATGAATGGGACATCGTAGCAGCACGTCAACTAGGAAGAAACGTTGCTAAAGAGCTAGGATTCGGTACTGTGGATCAGGCTCGCATTACTACTGCCATTAGTGAATTAGCGAGAAATATTTATTTGTATGCAGGGCAAGGACAGATATGTATTGAAAAGCTGGCAGAGAACGGAAAAATAGGACTGCGGTTAAGTGCTGTTGATAATGGACCAGGAATTAAAGATATTAGGCAAGTTATGCAAGATGGATTTTCAACATCTGGCGGATTAGGGGCCGGGTTGCCTGGTGTAAAACGACTGATGGATGAATTTGATATCGAAACGTCTGTGGGACAAGGTACAGATATTAAAGCTGTAAAGTGGCTTAGATAGGAGGGAGATAAATGGAGTTCCGAGAAATGATGGATTCTAAGTATCGAGATCTTCTAGTGAGTTATATAAAAGATGAATCTGAACAGGCCCTTTATCAAGGGCAGAAGTTTAGTAGGAAATCGATTGAACATAAAATATCACCAGAAGATATTATTAGCTTGCACAAATATTTAATGATTGATTTATACCCTGATTTACCAGAACATGTGATAAAATCGTTTGATATTTTGCTGGAGGTAATGATCGGATATGGTTTTGCCTATCGTGAACATCAAAGTCTTCGTCATGTACAGCAAGAAATCAGAAGTGAGATGGAGATTGCGGCAAATGTCCAACAGACACTTTTAAGCACTGAAATTCCCTCTTTAGCCGAATTGGATATAGGTGCTATTAGTGTACCAGCTAAAATGATGAATGGAGATTATTACCATTTTGTAGAAGACGAAGGGCATTCGATTAGTATTGCAATTGCTGATGTAATCGGAAAGGGCATTCCTGCTGCGCTTTGTATGTCGATGATAAAATATGCGATGGATAGCCTTCCGGAAAATAGGAAGCTTCCTAGTAATGTGCTGGAGAACTTAAATCGGGTTGTGGAACAGAATGTTGATCCAAGCATGTTTATCACAATGTTTTATGGCAGATATGATATTCGGTCACATATATTCCATTATGCTTCAGCAGGACATGAGCCTGGTTTATTTTATGATGCAAATACAGGAGGATTTAGTGATCTTGAAGCGAAGGGTCTTTTGCTTGGGGTAGACAAAAAAACAAAATATGAACAAGTGAAAAAAGAAATAAATCCAGGTGATATGATTGTTTTAATGTCTGATGGTGTAACGGAATGCAGAACAGAAGAGGGATTTATTGAAAAGGAAAATTTAATCGGTTACATAAAAAAACATATGCATTTAAAAGCGCAGGATGTTGTCGAGAATGTATATAAGGAATTAGAGAAAATCCAAGATTTTCAGTTAAGAGATGATTTTACATTAATTATTTTTAAAAGAGAGGTTTAACGTATTCGTTTATTGGGTATTTAACAAAGACGTAATAATGTTAAAGGTGGGTCGTGTATGAACATGATAATAGATGTGAAAGAAAAAGAGTTAGATGTTGAAGTAAAGATATCCGGTGAAATAGATGCGTATACAGCTCCTAAGCTTCGAGAGAGAATTTATGCTTTCTCAGAGAAGAAAGGAATTAAAATGGTTGTGGATTTAGCAGATGTTAATTATATGGATAGTACAGGCTTAGGTGTATTTGTAGGCATATTTAAAAATGTTCGTGCAAATGATGGAGAATTTAAGTTGGTGAACTTATCCGATCGTTTAAAGAGACTATTTGAAATTACAGGTTTGGCAGATATTATCGATATTACAAGTAAGATAGAAGGTGGAATTCAATGACGCGTGAGTTTGAATATATTGAAATGAAAATCCCCTCTAAACCTGAATATGTAGGTATTATCCGATTAACTTTATCCGGTATTGCAAGCAGAATGGGTTTTACTTATGATGAAATTGAAGATTTGAAAATAGCTACTAGTGAAGCTTGTACGAATGCTGTTCAACATGCATACAAAAATAAAGAGGCAGGCGAAGTTTTAATAGGATTTCGACTTTTTAATGATCGTCTAGAAGTGGTAGTTGCGGATAATGGAAAAAGCTTTGATTTCCAATCTGCAACAAAAGACTTAGGTCCGTATGAACATAATGATTCTATTGAATTTCTTCGTGAAGGAGGATTAGGTCTTTATTTAATTGAAACACTTATGGATGAAGTTAGAATTCATCATAATGGTGGTGTGACTGTTTTTATGACGAAATACCTTGAGGGAGAGCAGGTGGAGAGGGATGCAGAGACAATCTCAACCTAAGCACCAACTAACAAAAGAGCAAGTTAATGAATTGATTAAGGCATATCAATTAAATCAAGATGCAGATGCTCAAGATGCTCTTGTTAAGAACTATCGTTATTTAGTGGAAACACTTGCAAGGAAATATTCAAAAGGTAGAATGTTTCATGAAGATATCAGTCAAGTAGGCATTATCGGCCTCTTAGGAGCAATACGCCGTTATGATGAAAGTTTTGGAAAGAGTTTTGAAGCATTTGCGGTTCCAACCATTATAGGAGAGATAAAGCGCTTCTTGCGGGATAAAACATGGAGTGTACATGTTCCAAGAAGAATTAAAGAATTGGGACCAAAAATTAAAAAAACAGTAGAACAATTAACAACAGATTTACAACGATCACCAAAGGTAGAAGAGATAGCGGAATATTTAGAAGTATCCGATGAAGAAATCTTGGAAGCGATGGAGATGGGGAAAAGCTATCAAGCTTTATCTGTGGATCATTCTATAGAAGCAGATTCTGAAGGTGGTACAGTAACCCTTCTTGATATAGTAGGAGATGTTGATCAAGGATTTGAACGAGTGAACCAAAAGCTTGTTTTAGAAAAAGTTCTTCACGTGTTATCAGAACGGGAGAAAAGCATCATTCAATTCACCTATTTGGATAATTTGAGTCAAAAAGATGCTGGGGATAAACTGGGCATATCTCAAATGCATGTTTCCCGACTTCAACGTAGAGCCATAAAAAAACTACAAGAAGCCATTCATGCAGAAACAAATAACTCGGAGTTTATTCTATGACTGCTTTAAAAGATAGTCATATTCATGTACTTGCACATCAAACAATCAAAAAAGGGAAATTGTTATGCGGAGACAGTTATTTTTATACATCAACTGATCAATACTTTATCTGTGTTTTGGCAGATGGATTAGGCAGTGGGGAATTTGCAAATGAAGCTTCGGAGGCTGTTACAGACATAGTTGCAGAGTTTCATAATGAATCAGTAGATGCGTTGATGGAACAATGCAACAGGGTAATGGTAAAAAAAAGAGGTGCAGCTGTTTGTGTATTTAAAGCGGATTACAAGACAAGAAATATCATGTATAGCTGTGTTGGTAATATTCGCTTCTTTTTATATTCTCCTTCTGGAAAGTTAACCTATCCGTTGCCTGTAACAGGTTATTTATCCGGCAGACCTCAAAATTATCATACGCAAAGTTTTTCCTATGAGGCTAATTCTAAATTCCTTGTTTTTTCCGATGGCTTTAATATACAAGGGGTAAAAGAGATGCTTAAAGGATATATTCCCCTTCGAACAATTGCAGATACGATTATGGACAAATATAAAAATACGGATGATGATTCTACCTTTATTCTTGGAAGCTTGCTCTAATAGTAAGCTTTTTCTTTTTGTGCTTATAATGCAGAAGAGTTTGGTACAATAGCAATAGAATACCTCAATAACTGTTTTAGTTATTCTGCTGCAGTTAATAATTGGAGAAAATAAAAATAAGGTGTAATGTATTATTAGTACATTATTTGAGTTTTTAGGAAGGATGAGTGAAGGATTTTATGGAGAAATTAATGGATAAAAAACAAGATTATTTATCTATAATTGCAAAAGAGCAATCGATCACCCAAAAACAAGTCAAAAATGTTATTTCATTGTTAGATGAAGGGAATACAGTGCCTTTTATTGCTCGTTATCGGAAAGAGCAAACTGGTGCCTTAGATGAAGTGCAAATAAAGGCGATTATGGATCGTTATCATTATATCCAAAACCTCGATCAGCGTAAGGAAGAAGTAATTCGAATTATTGAGGAACAAGGGAAGCTTACAGAAGAACTGCATAAAAGTATAATAAAAGCGATTAAGCTACAAGAAGTTGAAGACCTTTATCGACCATATAAACAAAAGAGAAGAACGAAGGCAACGGTAGCAAAGGAAAAAGGGTTAGAGCCCTTTGCAGATTGGTTAATGACTAATATAAGCAGTGATTCTGTAGAAGAAGAAGCGAATAAATACATATCAGAACAAAAAGAAGTGTTATCAATTGAAGATGTAATGAATGGAGGAAAGGATATCATAGCGGAGAGGGTTTCTGATGATGCAGAAAGCAGAAAGTGGATTCGTACTAAAACCTTTACCTCAGGAGTAATTTCAACGGCAGCAAAGGATTCAGAAAAAGATGAAAAAAATATTTACGAAATGTATTACGAATATGAAGAGCCAATAAACAAAATTGTACCACATCGAACATTAGCGTTAAATAGAGGGGAAAAAGAAGATGTATTAAAAGTAGGCATTAAAACTCCTTCTGATTCTATTATAAATTTTTTAGAGAAAAAGTGGCTGCTTAAAGAAGGGTCCACTTCAAACGAATGGATAAAAGAAGCGATTGAGGATGGATATAAACGATTAATTCAGCCTTCTATTGAGCGAGAAATAAGAAGTGAATTAACAGAAAAAGCAGAAGAACAGGCCATTCATATTTTTTCGGAGAACTTGAGAAATCTGTTGCTTCAGCCACCTTTAAAAGGAAAAATGGTATTAGGAGTAGATCCAGCTTACCGGACCGGGTGTAAATTAGCGGTAGTAGATGAAACAGGCAAGGTTTTAGAAATCGGGGTTATTTATCCACATCCACCAGCCTCCAAAACGAAAGAAGCTGCTGCTAAGTTTCAAAATTTATTAAAGAAATATGCTATTGAAATGGTTGCAGTTGGAAACGGCACTGCATCTCGGGAAACGGAACAATTTGTTGTGGACATGCTGAAACAGCAAAATAGAGAAGTGTTTTATTTAATTGTAAATGAAGCTGGTGCGAGTGTTTACTCTGCGTCTGATATCGCTAGAGAGGAGTTCCCTGATTTTCAAGTAGAAGAAAGAAGTGCCGTATCGATTGCTCGAAGACTTCAAGATCCACTTGCTGAATTAGTGAAAATCGATCCAAAGTCTGTTGGTGTGGGACAATATCAACATGATGTATCGCAGAAAAAACTATCAGAATCCTTAACCTTTGTTGTAGAAACAACGGTAAATAAAGTTGGTGTCAATGTGAACACGGCATCTTCCTCACTATTGCAATATGTTGCTGGACTATCGAAAGCGGTTGCCAATAATATTGTGAAAAAGAGAGAAGAGGAAGGTAAATTTAATAATCGAAAACAATTAAAAAAAATCCCTAGATTAGGTGCTAAAACTTATGAACAGGCCATTGGCTTTCTGCGGATAATAGATGGAGAGGAGCCTTTAGACCGAACAGGCATCCATCCAGAACATTATGATGAAGTGAAAAGTCTGTTGAAAAAGATGGGATTGTCATCAAAAGATATTGGTACAGCGGCTCTAAAAGCGGAATTAGCAAATTTAGACTTATTGAGCATTTCAGCTGAATTAGGAATAGGTGAATTGACTTTAAAAGATATTGTGGATGCTTTAGCCCGTCCTTTCCGAGATCCCCGTGATGAAGTTCCTGCTCCATTATTAAGAAAGGATGTTCTTAAATTGGAAGATTTAAAAACAGGAATGGAATTACAAGGGACCGTTCGCAATGTTGTTGACTTTGGTGCATTTGTTGATATTGGTGTAAAACAAGATGGTTTGGTTCATATATCTAAGTTAAGTAATAAATTTGTAAAACATCCATTAGATATTGTAAGTGTAGGAGATGTTGTAACTGTCTGGGTGGATGGAGTAGATCAGAATAAAGGAAGAGTTGCTTTAACTATGCTGCAGCCTAGCGATCAAAACTAAAATAGAAAGATGCCTTTTAAGTTGAGATTATCCTAAAAAAGGATGATGGCCTTAAAAGGCATTTTTATTTACTAATTGAGGAAATTAGGAATTGTGCTTTTTTCTATAATAATACCAACATTGATTCAAGATTTTTATTTGATATCTATCTTTTTTATAAAAAGCTTTTTTCATTTGATTTTGTAACCAGTTAGGCATTGGTATCCTCCTTTCGTTATGAAATGGAGTGAATTTTTTATTTCAATGATTTTTATTAGGGAATGTTATGTGCAGGAATAGGGTAACTAGTGTACATTAAAGTTGTTTAAAAAAATATATAGTATAGTATGCTGGAATGGTTTGTCTTGTTGAGGAGGAGGATTATGACAGATAAGGAGCTGCAATCTTTAGTTGAAGACATTTCGATTAAGTATTTTGGAGAAGCATTTTTACATAAAGCATTGTTTAATGGAAGACTTCGCACAACTGGCGGAAGATACTTGCTGAACAGCCATAATATAGAGATAAATAAAAAGTATTATGAGATATTTGGAGCAGAAGAATTAATTGGTATTATTAAACATGAACTTTGTCATTATCACCTTCATATTAAAAAAATGGGATATCAGCATCGAGATGCTGATTTTAAAATTCTTTTAAAAAAAGTGGATGCTCCAAGATTTTGTTCTAGTTTACCTGTTGAGCATACAGCGAATAAAAAGAAGAAAATGATTATTTATCAATGTCAATCTTGCCATCAGTTGTATCAAAGGCGTAAAAAAATGAATCTGCAAAAGTATGTTTGTGGCAAATGCAGAGGTAAATTAAAGATGAAAGACATTATATCGTATTAATGTTTTGTATTTTCATTATATGATTACGGAGGATGTCTACATAACTATGGATGGGAAAAGTCCTTTTTAGGGAGGTAAATAAGTAAGTTTGACTAATGGTATGTATTTGATAAGCAGTTAGGGTGTTTTGTGAAAAGAAATTGGTTGAGTGAGCTTTCGGTGTTAGGGAGGAGGTTGTGATTATTCTTTTTTAGCTGCTATGTATTATAGTAATGGTGCTACTGCTTATAAACTTATTCTTTTATGTAGGGAAGTCTAAAAAGAGATTTTTTAGGTTTGGGATAATTTTTTTAAAAAAGTTGCTTGACTTTCTATTGTTATGTTCTTATAATATGAAGAGTCGACAAAAGCACTAGAGAAATTGCTTTGTAGATTCTGTTGAATTGTAAGGACAAGTTTTATTGTTCCGCAGTAGCTCAGTGGTAGAGCAACGAGCAAATTCTTCAATGATTTGCTGCGAGTTGTACTCATCGAGTCTCATCTTGAATTAACTTTCTGAGATGAGGACATTCAAAGAATAGCAAGTCGAGGAAGTAATTATTATTGTTCCGCAGTAGCTCAGTGGTAGAGCATTCGGCTGTTAACCGAACGGTCGTAGGTTCGAGTCCTACCTGCGGAGCCATATATTGGGGAAGTACTCAAGAGGCTGAAGAGGCGCCCCTGCTAAGGGTGTAGGTCGTGTGAGCGGCGCGAGGGTTCAAATCCCTCCTTCTCCGCCAGAAGTTTTTTGTTTTTGATTATTATGGCCCGTTGGTCAAGCGGTTAAGACACCGCCCTTTCACGGCGGTAACACGGGTTCGAATCCCGTACGGGTCATCTTTTGTAATTTTATACTTTTTAATTATTGTGGTCCCGTGGTGTAGCGGTTAACATGCCTGCCTGTCACGCAGGAGATCGCGGGTTCGATTCCCGTCGGGACCGCCATTATTGGGCTATAGCCAAGCGGTAAGGCAACGGACTTTGACTCCGTCACTCGTTGGTTCGAATCCAGCTAGCCCAGCCAAGAGCCATTAGCTCAGTTGGTAGAGCATCTGACTTTTAATCAGAGGGTCGAAGGTTCGAATCCTTCATGGCTCACCATTTATTTTTATTATTGCAACATGCGGGTGTGGCGGAATTGGCAGACGCACTAGACTTAGGATCTAGCGCCGCAAGGCGTGGGGGTTCGACTCCCTTCACCCGCACCAAATACAACAAATGAAATCATTATTTAATGATACAATGCAGTTTACCTCTTGTAGTGCGGTCGTGGCGGAATGGCAGACGCGCTAGGTTGAGGGCCTAGTGGGGGTTAACCCCGTGGAGGTTCAAGTCCTCTCGGCCGCATCGAAAAAAAGTGTTGACAAAAGAAAAAGAATGTTGTATTATTAAAAAGTCGCTTTCGAGAAAATATGCGCCCGTAGCTCAATTGGATAGAGCGTCTGACTACGGATCAGAAGGTTATGGGTTCGACTCCTTTCGGGCGCGCCATATTACGGGAAGTAGCTCAGCTTGGTAGAGCACTTGGTTTGGGACCAAGGGGTCGCAGGTTCGAATCCTGTCTTCCCGACCACTCTTGTCAAATGAAAGAATATAAAATACATAATGCGGGTGTAGTTTAATGGTAAAACCTCAGCCTTCCAAGCTGATGTCGTGGGTTCGATTCCCATCACCCGCTCCAATAAAAACCTAATTGCTCTTTGAAAACTGAACAAACAAAACGTCAACAATAAACGTTTATAACTAAGTTATAAACACAACAAGTAACAAAAAGCTAGAGTTTAGCAATGAGCTAATCTTACTCTTATATGGAGAGTTTGATCCTGGCTCAGGACGAACGCTGGCGGCGTGCCTAATACATGCAAGTCGAGCGGACTTAAAAAGCTTGCTTTTTAAGTTAGCGGCGGACGGGTGAGTAACACGTGGGCAACCTGCCTGTAAGACTGGGATAACTTCGGGAAACCGGAGCTAATACCGGATAATCCTTTTCTACTCATGTAGGGAAGCTGAAAGACGGTTTACGCTGTCACTTACAGATGGGCCCGCGGCGCATTAGCTAGTTGGTGAGGTAACGGCTCACCAAGGCAACGATGCGTAGCCGACCTGAGAGGGTGATCGGCCACACTGGGACTGAGACACGGCCCAGACTCCTACGGGAGGCAGCAGTAGGGAATCTTCCGCAATGGACGAAAGTCTGACGGAGCAACGCCGCGTGAGTGATGAAGGTTTTCGGATCGTAAAACTCTGTTGTTAGGGAAGAACAAGTACGAGAGTAACTGCTCGTACCTTGACGGTACCTAACCAGAAAGCCACGGCTAACTACGTGCCAGCAGCCGCGGTAATACGTAGGTGGCAAGCGTTGTCCGGAATTATTGGGCGTAAAGCGCGCGCAGGCGGTCCTTTAAGTCTGATGTGAAAGCCCACGGCTCAACCGTGGAGGGTCATTGGAAACTGGGGGACTTGAGTGCAGAAGAGAAGAGTGGAATTCCACGTGTAGCGGTGAAATGCGTAGAGATGTGGAGGAACACCAGTGGCGAAGGCGACTCTTTGGTCTGTAACTGACGCTGAGGCGCGAAAGCGTGGGGAGCAAACAGGATTAGATACCCTGGTAGTCCACGCCGTAAACGATGAGTGCTAAGTGTTAGAGGGTTTCCGCCCTTTAGTGCTGCAGCAAACGCATTAAGCACTCCGCCTGGGGAGTACGGCCGCAAGGCTGAAACTCAAAGGAATTGACGGGGGCCCGCACAAGCGGTGGAGCATGTGGTTTAATTCGAAGCAACGCGAAGAACCTTACCAGGTCTTGACATCCTCTGACACTCCTAGAGATAGGACGTTCCCCTTCGGGGGACAGAGTGACAGGTGGTGCATGGTTGTCGTCAGCTCGTGTCGTGAGATGTTGGGTTAAGTCCCGCAACGAGCGCAACCCTTGATCTTAGTTGCCAGCATTTGGTTGGGCACTCTAAGGTGACTGCCGGTGACAAACCGGAGGAAGGTGGGGATGACGTCAAATCATCATGCCCCTTATGACCTGGGCTACACACGTGCTACAATGGATGGTACAAAGGGCAGCAAAACCGCGAGGTCAAGCCAATCCCATAAAACCATTCTCAGTTCGGATTGTAGGCTGCAACTCGCCTACATGAAGCTGGAATCGCTAGTAATCGCGGATCAGCATGCCGCGGTGAATACGTTCCCGGGCCTTGTACACACCGCCCGTCACACCACGAGAGTTTGTAACACCCGAAGTCGGTGGGGTAACACTTTATGTGAGCCAGCCGCCTAAGGTGGGATAGATGATTGGGGTGAAGTCGTAACAAGGTAGCCGTATCGGAAGGTGCGGCTGGATCACCTCCTTTCTAAGGAAAATGGAATTTACATTCCATCACAGATTGTTGACGAGTTTGTTGTTCAGTTTTGAGGGAGCAATTCCT